>NZ_JACSJT010000001.1:1382007-1727509 GCF_018617255.1 Exiguobacterium sp. s43 | reverse complement strand
GAAAAGTTTAAGATAGATGAAATTTTATTAGGGGGGAACGCTCATGCTTGATTTGATTATGCGAGATATATTGGGGACACCTGCCATATTGGTTGGACTGTTCGCTTTGATTGGGCTCGTTCTACAGAAGAAAGATATTGCTTCAATCGTCTCTGGTACATTGAAGACAATCATGGGGTTTGTGATTATCGGGGCGGGTGCCGGCGTCATCATTGCGGCACTCGACATATTCGGACAGATGTTCGACGAAGCGTTCAGTATCCGAGGGGTCATTCCGAACAACGAAGCGATCGTTGCGGTTGCGCAAGATGCGTTTGGTGTCGAAACGGCAATGATCATGGTGTTCGGTATGGTTATGAATATCGTGCTCGCACGTATCACGCCATTTAAATACATCTTCTTGACAGGTCACCATACGTTATTTATGGCAAGCTTACTAGCAGCAATTTTATCCGTATCAGGACTCGATGGTACGTTATTGATCATCGTCGGATCGGTATTGCTAGGACTCTGTATGGTCTTATTCCCGGCACTCCTTCAACCTTTTGTACGTCAAATTACTGGCTCTGACGATTTTGCAGTTGGACATTTCGGGTCACTCGGATACTTTGTTTCAGGGACAATCGGAAAATATGCGGGAAACAAAGAGCATTCAACCGAGCAGATTCAAGTACCGAAACAACTTGGTTTTTTACGTGATACGTCGGTAGCAGTTTCGTTGACGATGACCTTACTCTTCGTGGTCGTCGCAATCTTTGCCGGTCCTGCGTTCATTGAGACAGAATTATCAGATGGGTCGAACTATATCGTCTTCTCTATCATCCAAGCCATTACTTTTGCAGCGGGCGTGTATATCGTACTTGCGGGGGTTCGCATGTTGATTGCCGAAATCGTACCTGCCTTTAAAGGGATTGCTGATAAGATGGTTCCGAACGCAAAACCTGCGCTCGATTGTCCGACAGTTTTCCCGTTTGCACCAAACGCTGTCATTATTGGATTTCTTGCAAGTTTTGCCGCTGGATTATTTTCGATGTTTCTATTACCGTTGTTTGGTTTGGCGGTCATCGTCCCGGGTCTCGTACCTCACTTCTTTACAGGAGCGACAGCGGGAGTATTCGGGAACGCTACGGGTGGACGTCGAGGAGCGATTCTTGGATCGATTGCTAACGGAATTCTGATTAGTTTCTTACCGGCTTTGTTACTTCCGCTATTAGGGAACTTAGGTTTTGAAAGTACGACGTTTGGAGACTCTGACTTTGCTATTGTGGGCATTCTAGTCAGTTGGCTCGTTTCATTGTTCTCATAATGTGAAAAATGAGGTCTTTCTCCCATATGGAGACAAGACCTCATTTTTTTACGCGTTCGAAGCGAGTTTGATTTTTTGTCGTTTCATCTTGTGTAGTAACCAAGCATAGAGGACTTCACAAGAATTGTGAGGAAGGATCAGCTCCACCAAAGGGTGAGCGTGACCAAATATAGTGAAGCGCGAATGGTCTTCGTCGAGCAGAGAGACTTGAATATCCGTCGCATCCTGTAGTGAAATGCGCTGTTCTCCTGCGTGAGCATCTTTAAGTTTCAGCATTTTTCCATTCGTCGCAAACTTGGTGAACGATGAGACTCCTTGTACTTTCAGTTGTTCCATTTCGTGTATCTATCCATCGCGTGATGAATAGATTTTCACCTCGCTTTCTCTATATTGCCTTCCATTCCTCCAGAAGGTTATTCCTAGTATAACGCCTCGTTCGAAAAAGAAAAGTGTTAATTTAACAAAAAATTAAGACAATTTGTTATCAATTTTTAAGAATAGCGTTCAACCCTGTCTAGCATAGGAATAAGGTTGAAACAATCGGTCTGAAAATAACAAAAAAGAACCCCGTTTTCAGAGGTTCGCATCTATTGGCTACATGTATGACCTTATAATCGCTCAATCTGCCATGTACGACGGCGATACAACAACTGTCCTTTTAAGGCGATGGATTCTTTCTTCGCATCGAAGTCCTCTTCAAGAACGGACATGTCTTCATAGCGACCCGCTACATAGAATGAGATGACGATTTGGCGATTGAACAAACTGCGTTTCGTATGATCGAAATCGATGATCAGACCTTGAGGTGCCAACTCGAGTAATTCATCAATGACAGGAAGTGGAATCGGAACAAAACTGATGTTACGAATATCACGATCAAGTTTACTTTGCAACATGTTTTGAACGAAACGATTGATTGTCGACCAATCGCGAATATAAAGACTGCTATGTCGATCGTTTGCTTCATTGAAGAACACAATCTCATTATCGAGCGAATCCAAGAACGGCTTCTTGATTCCGCGTTCCATATGACTTAAAAACAAGATTTCTGCAATTTCATGATCGGACAGAGTTTCGAGCGTGTTGTAGTCCGGAAAATCGATCGCTGTGAATGTTGTTTGGTTATTCAAATACTTAGACGAGAACGAAGATAGTTCATGCGCTTCAATATAACGAAAACGCGACCTCGAGGATTGTCTCATCCCTTTGATATCCGTTCGACAAATAATCATCGGTCTCGTCACGGAAAGCGCTTCTGTTACATCCGCCAACGTCACACCATGGAGTGTGAAGCGTTGGACGTCCCGGTCTTGCTTCAAATAAAAGAGTTGTTTTGACATATGGTATCCCCTCAGTTTGACATACTACGATTATAGTAGCAAAAACACATGCTTTCCGCCATCTTGAGACGGTACCAGAGGGTTGAGTTCGATACATTTGGGAAAATAGAAGTATAATTGAGGAAACGAATAGGAAAGGCGGGTTCCACATGTGGGGATTAAAACGGAGTTTTCCTGAGCTCGCTACGCCCCGGTTTATCCTGCGAGAGCTAGAACCGCGTGATGCTAGAGCACTATATACCATTCTATCCACTGAGGAAGTGATGCGATATTATGGGTCGGACCCGTTGCTTGCCGTCTATGAGGCGAAGAACGTGATCGCTTACTTTAAAGATCAATTTCAGCAAGGGAAGGCCATTCGCTGGGCGATATGCGATCGGATGACGAATGAATTGGTTGGAACGATTGGATTCCATAATTGGACGCCCCAATATTATCGCGCCGAAATCGGGTTTGAGGTTTCCCCTCACTATTGGAGACAAGGGGTGGCTTTCGAAGCCGCTTCAGCTGTCATTCAATACGGTTTTGAAGAATTCAAGTTTCATCGAATCTCTGCGTTGGTCGCACCAGGGAATGAAGGGTCGAATCGACTCGTTCAAAAATTGGGATTTATTGAAGAGGGACTTCTACAAGATTATGCATATAGCCATGGTCGATTCATGGATTTGACTATGTATCGGCTACTCAAAACAGAATGGGAAGAAAAGGAGCACTCGATGATATGAAAGCACTCGTATTGTTACATGGGTTGTGCGGTTCTCCAAAGTACTTTGAACAATTGGAACCGTTATTGAATGCCGAAGTCCACACGCTCACATTACCCGGTCATGCTGGGACGGACGTGGGGCCGGAAACGATGGATCATTTTGCGGACTGGGTCATCGAAGAAATTCGTCTTCGAGGCCTTGAGCGTCCCCTTGTATGTGGGCATTCTTTCGGAGGCTACGTGACGACTAACCTCGTGCGTCGCTATGGAACAGAAATATCAGGATTTGTATTGATTCACTCGACGGCTGCCGCGGATATAGAAGCGGCGCGGGAGAAGCGAAACGGTGCCATTCATCAAGTCATCGAAGAAGGGGTCGAGCCGTTTATTGACGGAATGATTCCAAATGTCTTCTCAAGTGATTCCGACCCGGCGCTCGTTCAACAAGCGATTGCAATCGGATATGAGATGACGGTCGAGGGAATCGTGAGCGCGCAACAGGCGATCCGGGATCGTGAAGACGAAGTGGACACCGTCGAAACGACTCACCTCCCCGGCCTATTCATTTACGGCTCAAAAGACCCGAATATGAATGAGGAGCGGGCGTTTTTAGGTGCGTCACGACATACTAAAGCAATCGTTCCGTTCAGTCATATGGGGATGATGGAGTCCCCTGAAGAAGAAGCAAAAATCATGAACGAATGGATGCAGGAGGTGGATCATGGAAAAGTATAAGTTAATCGCTATGTCAGGAAGTCTTAGAAAGAAATCTTTTAATACCGCTCTTTTGCATTCGATCATTGAACTGGCTCAAGATGATTTCGACATTGAAGTCGTCTCCATCGAACTTCCACTGTTCAATGATGATTTGATTGATCCAGATGAACCAGAGGTTGTGGCTACTTTGAAGCAAGTCGTTCGGGAAGCTGATGGATTATTGATTGTCACCCCCGAATATAACCATAGCATCCCGGGCGTCCTAAAGAATGCGATCGACTGGCTTTCGCTCGAGCCAGGGACGCCACTTCGGGATAAACCGGTCATGATCGCCGGGGCCTCGCCTGGCATACTTGGAACCGCCAGATGCCAAATCCATCTCCGACAAGTATTTGCCACAAATCGTGCAAATGTTTTACCGGGAAATGAAATTTTCATCACGCATTGTAAAGAAAAGATTGATGATAGTGGGTTGCACGATGAGAAGTCGATTAATCAAATTAACAAAACATTATCGGAATATCGTAAATGGATAGAATTTTGGAAGCGTAACACAAAAAATTAACTTGAAGTCGCTCATGTTGTTTGATAGAAAGGAATTGTGAAAACAAACACAAGAGGAGCGACACCAAAATGGAAACTTACATCGAACTGTACAATGGCGGCGAATTAGGTGATCGGGCGGTAATGAACGATGGGATGACATTTGGACGAATGACGATTGTTGAATTGTTCTATCAATCCAATCATATTTTTGGTTACGTGAAAGAAGATGGTGAAAAACGTTTCTTCCTTGAACCGATTTCAGAGGACGACACATTTACTGTGGATGGGACGACGTATTCACTCCAACAGTTTATCGCGTTGTTTTAAGTAAAATAGAGGATTGATCGAACGCAAGCGACTCGCTTGCGTTTTTTTGTCATTTTCGTCACGATGAAAAGTGAGGTGATGAGGATGAAACTAGTAGCAATCGAACCGACACCAAGTCCGAATAACTTGAAAATCATTGTGGACCCTCCGTTCGAAGGGAGAGGCATAACGTACGATAAAGCGAGTACGGATGCCCCAGCCATCATTCAAGAAATCATTGGGCTTCGAGGCGTCAAATCCGTTTACGCCGTGTCTGATTTTCTCGCTGTCGAGCGACATCCGAAACATGATTGGCATGACGTCATGAATGAAATCCGACGGGCGTTCGGGGAACAAGTTGAGGAAGTCGAATCCACAAAGATGGATACGGACTATGAACCAGTCCATGTATCCGTCCAGTTCGTGCTCGATGTACCGATGCAATTAAAACTCGTCAAAGGGGACGAAGAAAAACGAATCGGGCTGTCGAAACGATTTGTCGATGCAGCGATGGAAGTTCAAGCACAAGTGAAGAATGTCATTCAAGACCGTCGTTGGGTAGAGCAAGCCCCACGCTATGGTGAATTGGATGAAGTCAGTGTCATCGCGCAAGAAGAATTGGAAGCGGCGTATCCTGAAGAGCGCATCGAACGGATCGTGGCCCGTGCGTTTGGTCGTGAAGCAGATTTTGAGGCAAACGCGAACCATTTGCAGTCGGAAAATTGGAAAGATCGGATGGCATTCCTGGATGAACTCGAAATCCATCATGAGAATATGCCCTATTTCCGTCGTGCCTTGGAAGATTCCGTGATGGCAATTCGTCGACAAGCGGTCGTCATGATCGGGATGTTTGAAGAACGACGTGAGGAATATGTCACATATATTGAACAAGCTTTAGTGGACGCTTCTCCTATTGTGCGACGAACAGCTGGGGATACGGTCTCCGATTGGGCATTACCTCAGTCACAACCTTCAATGATTGAGGCGCTGAAAGATAAAAACAAACTCGTACGTTGGCGAGCGGCTCGTTTCTTATTCGATTGTGGAGATGAACGGGCTGTACCTGCCTTGTCAATCGCGGAGGAAGATCGCGAGTTCGAGGTCTCTTTACAAGCGCGACTTGCGAAAGAGCGGATCACGAGCGGCGAGACAGCACTCGGGACGGTATGGCAACAAATTTCGAACCGCTCGAAATGAGGTTTCGTTCGACATGTGTCGAATCATTTTGATTTACAATTTAAGGTAAAGAGGAGCATCTGCATTGCGGATTGCTCCTTTTTTTCACAAAAACACATGCACATTTCCCCAATTGACTAACATTTGATGTAAACGTTTCGACAATAGGTAAAATGTCATTGTTATGCTGTCGAACGATAGGACATATATCTTGGTTTCAGATTGGTACACTAGATTTATCACAGATGAACAAAGGAGCCATACTTATGATATTGTTTGCAGAAACGCCTGAACTTGTAGCTTATAAGGAAGTAGTAGGAGAAACGATGGTCGTCACGTTTGAATCGATGCACAGTGAGACGTTCTCTGTCACGGCTCAAGTCCGGTCTGATCTCGATATCGCAGATTCATTGTTCATGACCGGTTGGCAACAATACATGGAACAAACTAAAGTTTCGTAAAAAAGGTAAATAATATAAGGGAAATCATTACAAACGTCTGCACATTGTATACACTAGTGCTATAGACGTTTTTTATTTTGTTGAGGAGAGTGGGATCCATGAAGAAAACTTGGTTGCTCGCCGTAGTGACGGCAATCTTATTAGTCGTAGCGGGATGTGGGAAAGAAGAGGCGAAACCGAGTCAAGTAAACAGTGATTCGTCTGAACCACCGGCTCCATTGACGCTCGACACGGAAATGGCATACGATTCAGTAGCCCAAGCATTATCAGCAACAATCAAAATGACGAACCCAAATGAGGAAGCCGTGGATGTGACATTCAATACGTCACAGCGCTATCAGTTGATTATCAAACAAGGTGACAAAATCGTGTTTGATTATGGTAGCGAATTTATGTTCACGGAATCGATTATCGAAGAAAAGTGGGCAGCGGATGAACAAAAGATCTTCGATGAGGTCTTCCTGTTAGATGAATTAGAGGCTGGCGAATATTCGGTCGAAGTGATTGGGCTCGGTCAAGTTGATGGGGCACCTGAAATTGCTGTGACAGATGAGACGACGTTCACGGTTGAATCTGCTGCAACAGAAACTCCGGATGAAGGTACATCAGAAACACCGGAAGAAACACCAGCAACAGAGCCGCAATCGGACGGTGCGTTCCGCGATGTACAAATTGATTTGAATGACACGATGATTCAAGTGAGCGGGTATACGGATGAAGTCGAGTTCGAGTGGTCTGTGTCAGACGGACACAATATTTACGCTCAAGGCGCAGCCGAAGTGACCGGCGGTGGCTTCACGTTTGGGGTATTGCTCGATGAAGCACCGGCGAAAGATCAACCGTTGTTCTTAGAAATGACACCAATCGGTGGAGAGGTCACATCATTTAAAGTTCAATAAAGCCATGGCGGAAACTGTTGTTTCCGTCTTTCTTTTTGAGACGCTAGTTGACGGGGTATAAGGATTATCAGACAATAAAACAAAATGAGAGCATAGTGGGAGGGCAATCCATGCAACAACATATCATTGAATCAACACATGTCAAACCGACCATCAACCCGAAAGAAGAAATTCGTCAACGCATCGACTTTTTGAAAGCATATGTGAAACGAGCCGGTGCGAAAGGACTCGTCCTAGGTATCTCAGGTGGGCAAGACTCAAGCCTTGCCGGAAAGCTATGTCAACTCGCCATGGAAGAGCTTCGTGAAGAAACGGGTGGCGAGTATACATTTTATGCGATCAGATTGCCATATGGTGAGCAACACGATGAGCATGACGCGCAACTTGCGCTTGAGTTCATTCGTCCGGACAAATCGTTCACTGTCAACATTAAGCCTGCTGTTGACGCATCGGTTGAAGCGTTTAACCGTGCAACGGGTCTCGAATTGAGTGACTTCCATAAAGGGAATACGAAGGCACGTGAGCGGATGAAGGCACAATACGATATCGCGGCAACATTCGGTGCCCTTGTGGTCGGAACGGATCATGCTGCGGAATATGTGACAGGATTTTATACAAAACACGGTGACGGAGCTTGTGACCTCACACCGTTGACCGGTTTGAACAAACGTCAAGGGAAAGCACTTCTCCATGAACTTGAAGCGCATGAGCGTGTGATTTATAAGGTGCCGACGGCTGACCTTGAAGATGGTCGCCCTGGACTTCCTGACGAAGTCGCACTCGGTATGACGTATGATCAGCTGGACGACTATTTGGAAGGGAAGACAATCGACCCAACAATCGCCGAGCGAATCGAGACAATTTTTAAACGTTCACGCCACAAGCATCACATGCCTGCCTCGTTGTACGACGAATGGTGGCAATGAAAAAAGGAGGAGCTGTCTCGAGACAGCTTCTCCTTTGTTGTCTTACGCTTTCTTAAGCGGTACGAACTGAACGATCAGGATGCAGGTAAAGGCGATAAAACTGAGGAGTGGGATGGTGACGAATCCAAAATAGTTGACCCAACGAATCAGGCAGTCGTTCGTACAGAAGGCTTCACCGTTCGGGATACGTTCTAAAATAACGTGATACAGACTGATACACCATCCGGCACCGGCCATAATCCCTACGAACAAGCGGTTGACGTCTCGTGCAGTCAACATGATAGTCAAGTAGTAGATGGCTAGTGGATACATAAAGATGCGTTGGAACCAACACAACTTACAAGGTAAAAAGAGCATGATCTCTGAAAAATAAAGGCTGCCGAGCGTCGCGACGGTCGCAACGATAAAGGCGAAATGATGACGTTGCATCAGATTTCCTCCTAACAATCAAATTGATGATTAAACATGATATGATACATTGAAACAAATACTTATTCAGTATACAATCTTTCAAACGATAGAGAAACAGGTGACGTGATGCAAGTTTCGGAAGTAGAAGTGTTAATTATTCTTGCGGAAGAATTGAATATGCGGAAAGCAGCCGAGCGGTTGTTTGTCTCACAACCAGCGCTCAGTCAACGGCTCGTGACCATCGAACATCAGTGGGGAAAGAAGATTTTCGTTCGCTCCACAAGAGGGCTCGCATTGACGCCAGATGGGGAGAAAATCATCGAGTTCGCCAAAAAGATGTACAGCGAAGAACAAGAACTGAGGGGTGAACTGACTGCCAACCAAGGGGAAGTGTACGGGACGTTGAAAATTGCCGTCGCCTCTATCATGGGACAATATTGGTTACCCAAGGTATTGAAGACGTTCGTTGAACGCTATCCGTCTGTCCGTGTCAAATTGGTCACCGGATGGTCGAGCGAAATGATGCGTTATATGCTCGAAGAGAATTTTCATATCGGAATCATTCGAGGGAATCCTGATTGGCGAGGAGAACGGATGAAGTTGTTCTCCGATTCCTTGCATTTGGTCGATCTAAAAATGACCGACCTCTCCCAACTAAAAAACAATGAGCGCTCGTTTATTCAATTCAAGAGTGACTCGACTTATTACCAGGAAATATTAGAGTGGTGGCAGGAACGGTTTTCGAGTCCACCTCTGACGACGCTGGTCGTCGATCAAATCGAGACATGCAAACAGATGGCGTTACACGGAATCGGGTTCGCGATTCTCCCTGAATCGACCATCAAAGATGTGAATGAGATGAATAAGATTCCATTGACGTCGTCGGGTGGTGTGCCACTCGTACGGGACACATGGATGCTTTCGACAGAATCGATGTTGGAGTTGGCGCAAGTTCAAGCGTTTTGGAAGATCGTTGAAGAAATTACGAAGGAGACTGAATGATGAATTGGGCAATTGAAGCGAGAAGACAGCTGCATTTAATTCCGGAAGCCGGATATGAAGAGTTCAAAACACAAGCGACACTTGAGCAATTGATTCGATCGCTCGATTCACCACGTGTTCACATCACACACTGGCGAACAGGTCTTTTCGTCCGGGTAGATGGTCTCGTCGGTGAGAAGACGATTGGATATCGAGCTGATATGGATGGACTGCCCATCACGGAAGAGACGGGGCTAGAATTCGCATCGATTCACGAAGGAATGATGCATGCATGCGGACATGATGTGCACATGTCGATCGCGCTTGGGTTAATTAAACGAGCGGTCGAGGAACCGCTTAACCATCACCTTGTCGTCTTTTTCCAACCGGCCGAAGAGGGCCCGGGAGGAGCCGAACCGATGGCGAAATCAGAATTGTTCTATCACTTCCGGCCGGATGCACTGTTCGGCTTGCATGTCGCGCCTGAATATCCTGTCGGCATGGTCGCTTCAAGACCGGGCGTGTTGTTTGCGAGTGCGCGAGAGCTTCATATCACCATTCATGGAAAAGGGGGGCATGGTGCTTTCCCTCACGCAGGGATTGACGCTGTTATCGTTCAGGCCGCCCTCATCATGCAACTGCAAACGATTGTGTCACGGAACATTGACCCGATGGGAAGTGCGGTCGTCAGTATCGGAAAAGTCGCAGCAGGAACGAAAGAAAATATCATCGCTGATACGGCCAAATTGGATGGGACGGTCCGTGCATTGTCCGACAAAGAAATGGTCGTGCTTGAAAGCCGGATTCGTCAAATCATTGCCGGTGTCGAGATGACGTATAACGTTCAGATTGACCTTGAATTTGGTAATCGCTATCACGAGGTCGTCAATGACGAACGTTACCTCTATCAATTCGAGGAAGCGGTGGAAGAGGTCGGCTATTCTTATAAAACGTGTGTCCCTGCCATGACGGGTGAAGATTTTGGATATATGTTGAAACAGGTCCCTGGATTCATGGTTTGGTTAGGCGTAAACGATATGGGATCAGGACTTCATCAATCGACACTCAACCCGGATGAACGTTCGATTGAAGTAGCCATCGATTTATTCGACCACTACTTCCGTAATGTCATGATTCAATAACACGAAGCGGTCTCGATTGAGTCCGCTTTTAGTGTGCCCGAAAAGGAGTGAACGAGGGTGAAAAAGGGAAACATTTATTCATGTAAAGCGACGATTTTGTGGCGATTGCTCAAATGTGAACATTTTGCGAACTCGAGCATTGAGACATTACAGCGCAATATAAAATCATTATGATGTAAGTATCGAAGGGTATTCATCTGTGATTGTCGTTTCATACATGGGTTCGAAGCGATAGAGAGAGATAGGAGGTAATCAATAGATGTTTCAAGATCCTGTCCTGATGAGTCGAGCATTGACGGCACTCACATTAGGTTTTCATGTGATTTTTGCCACACTCGGCGTCGGGGTTCCACTTTTAATTTTATTGGCAGAATTTTTAGGAATACGTAAAAAAGACCCGAAATACACGCTCATGGCTCGCCGTTGGTCGCGTGGCTATGTCGTGACGGTAGCAGTTGGGGTTGTGACAGGTACGGCCATCGGTCTGCAGCTTTCACTTCTCTGGCCGAATTTGATGCGCGTTGCGGGTCAAACGATTGCGCTCCCGCTTTTCATGGAAACGTTCGCCTTCTTCTTTGAAGCGATTTTCCTTGGTATTTACTTGTACACGTGGGATCGATTTAAAAATCCGTGGCACCACATGCTTCTCGGGATACCGGTTGCAGTCGGTGCATTGTTCTCAGGGTTCTTTATCACAACGGTAAACAGTTTTATGAACCAGCCTGTAGGGTTTGATATTGTCGATGGTCGATTGGCAAATGTCAGCCCACTCGAGGCGATGTTCAGTCCGGCTATGCCGACTAAAATGGCACACGTGTTGACTTCAGCTATTTTAACATCCGCGTTCATTCTAGCTGCGATTGCAGCCGTTCAGTTGTTACGTCAACGTCGAAATCAACTCGACAAGATGTCGATTGAATATCACAAGAAAGGTCTCCGTCTGACGATGACGGTCGCTTTGATCTTTGCGATTGCGACAGCGCTCGTCGGTGACTTCTCAGGTAAATATTTGGCTCAGTACCAACCAGATAAATTAGCCGCGGCAGAATGGCATTTCGAAACCTCCTCCGAGGCTGAATTGATTTTGGGTGGATGGTTAGAAGATGATGGTCAAGGTGGCTATGAAGTCCGAGGCGCCTTGAAGATTCCTTACGCGCTCTCTATTCTTGCAGGTGGAGTCCCGAACTACGAGGTGACGGGTCTCAATGAGTTTGCGAAAGAAGATCAACCGCCGCTCTTCGTTCACTATCTATTTGATGCGATGGTCGGAATTGGGATGCTTCTCGCACTCATCTCCTTCCTGTTTGTACTCGGCCGCTATATTAAACGTTTGAACCAGTTCAGCAAGCCGATGCTCTTTGCGATTGCAGCCGGTGGACCGCTAGCCATGGCAGCGATTGAGTTTGGGTGGTTCTTCGCTGAATTTGGTCGTCAACCTTGGGCGTTATATGAGTTAATGCGTACGAGTGAGGCAGCTACGACTTCAGCGAACGTCGGTTGGATGCTTGTCGCTTTCGCGATCCTCTACGCGGTACTTGGAACAGTGACTGTGGTTGTCCTATCACGCCTGTTCAAAGAGAATCCGGTAGGGAAAGAACTAAAACAATCCGAGCATCGTGGTGAAGCGATGTTTGCGGATGAAGTGTGATCGGAGGGTATGACATGCAAATTCAAGAATTAGGGATTGCCGTCTTATGGACGTTCCTATACGGCTATCTCATCGTCGCATCGATTGACTTCGGTGCAGGCTTCTTCGCTTTCTATAGCCGCTATACGAAACGTGATCACTTAGTGAACCGACTCGTCAAACGGTATTTGTCACCGACATGGGAAGTGACGAACGTATTCTTCGTTTTCTTCTTTGTCGGGATTGTCGGATTCTTTCCGGACACCGCTTATTACTATGGTACGGCTTTGCTCGTTCCGGCGTCTGTCGTGTTAATCTTGCTTGCGATTCGTGGTAGTTTTTATGCGTTCGCTAACTATGGCTCAAAGGAAAGCACGCTCTATGTGTTCCTTTATGGAGCGACGGGATTACTCATCCCAGCTTCGATGTCGACGGTACTGACGGTCAGCCAAGGAGGTTTCATCACGGAAACAGAGAACGGGGTCTTCTTTGACGGAGCGAAGTTGTTCACCAACTTCTACTCCTGGACGGTCGTCATCTTGGCGATTGTCTCCGTCCTCTATATTAGTGCCATGTTCCTCTTGTTCTACGCGGACAAGGCACGTGACCAAAATGCCGTCGAACTCGTTCGGAAATGGGCTCTATTCTGGAGCGTCCCGACGATTATCGCATCGGGTCTCGTTTTCTTTGGATTGAAGTCGCAAGCTGCGTGGCATTACGAAAGCATCCTAGGAGGGAACTGGTGGTGGTTCGCGATGAGCTTCTTGTTCTTCGTCATCGCCGTCTCCTTCGTGTATATGAAACGAAATTACGGGATTGCCTTCTTGATGGTCATGGGGCAGTTCTTCATGGCATGGTTCGGATACGGATATTCTCACTTACCTTACATCCTGTATCCGTACATCGACATTAATGGAAGTGTCGTCAACGAGTCGATGGCGGTGGCGCTTGTCATCGTGTTCATCTTAGGATTGCTCCTACTCGTTCCGGCACTCTACCTCTTGCTCCGTTTGTTCTTGTTTGACAACGACTACGTACGAGGGAAACGCTCGAGTGGAAAAGCATAATGGCGAGAACGGGATTTCCTTTATTTAAAGGGAATCCCGTTTTGTATTTTGTATAGAGTTTTGAAGTGGAATCAGTTACACTGAACGAAGAATCAAGAAGTGAACATGTGTAGGAAAGGGATGTAGCATCATGACAGGTGAATTTGCAGTCATCGGATTAGGACGATTTGGTGGGTCGATCGTCCGTGAATTGTCTACAAATGGATATGACGTCCTCGCCATCGATTCAGATGAGGAGCGTGTCAATGAGTTTATGGGATTGGCAACCCATGCCGTGATCGCCGATACAACAGATGAAAATGTGTTGAAGAGTTTGGGGATTCGTAACTTTGAACATGTCATCGTCGCCATCGGGGAGAATATTCAAGCTTCTATTTTGACGACGTTGATTTTAAAGGAACTTGGTGTTCAAATCATCACGGTGAAAGCAACAAACGATTACCATGAAAAAGTACTTCGTCGAATTGGGGCAGACAATATCGTCCACCCGGAGCGTGACATGGGCGTTCGAATTGCGAATGGATTGATGAGCCAAAGTATCCTCGACTACCTCGAATTATCGAATGAACATTCGATTGTCGAAATAAAAGCATCGGACAAGTTATCTAACAAATCACTCATCGATTTGGACTTGCGGGCGAAGTACGGGGTGAACATCGTGGCGATTCGTCGCGATGATGATGTCCTGATTTCTCCTCAAGCGGATGAGATGATTTTATCGGAAGATATTTTGATTATCATCGGGAAGGATACCGATTTGGATAGACTAGAGCGTACACTTCGTTCGAGATAAAAAAAAGACCTTTGGAGCGATGCCGCGATCGTTGAATCGATTGATCCAACTCGACGGTTTGACTCCAAGAGGTCTTTTTTAAATGAGTTTCATCGCTTTCAAGCCGTACTCGATTCCATCTTCAAGGATGGATTTCGTGACAAAATCCGCCACGTCTTTCGTTTCGGTGCGACCATTGCCCATGGCGATTCCAGTACCTACATACTGAAGCATGGCCAAGTCGTTCAACGCATCTCCGAAAGCGTACGTATTCTCAAGACGGTAGCCATTGGTCTCAATAAAGTGACGGATGCCATCTGCCTTACTGGCCCCTTTGTTGATCACGTCCATTGCATGAGGATGCCAACGGATAAAATCGAACTCACGGTAGGCGTTGATATAATGATGCTCGTCTTCAGGCGTGCAATACAGTAACGTCTGATACACATCTTCTTCTGTATGGAAGTTCGGTTCGAATGAAGGAATCGGCATGTCGAGTTCACCGAGCGATTGTTTGACGATGGCATCATTCGGTCTTGAAGCACCACCACGGTCTTGTCCCAAATAGACGAGAGTATGATCATTTGAAGCGGCGTGCGTCGTCAATCGGCCGAGTGCATCTTTTGAAAGCGTGTTACGATAGACGATTTCACCTTTATGCACGACAATCTGACCGTTATAGCAAACAAGACTATCAATCCCGACACGTTCTGGGATATCGGATAGCATGGCCGGTCCTCGTCCCGTCGCGATGAATGTCTCGACGCCGTTTTCTCGCAATGCCTGAATTGCTGAAATCGTGGAAGGCGGTATATAACTACCTTCATGTAAAAGCGTGCCGTCAATGTCGAAGAAAACAACCTTTTGATCTTCCATTTGATTCACCATTCTTTCTCTTTATCTAAAAAATATGTTTTCTGAACCCACTAAAAGGATAACACGAAATAGGGAAACTACCACGAATATCACATCGTTAGTGAAATATTGTCATGATATGAGCTATAATGAAAAAAGAATCTTACGGGCATATTCGAGAATCACTTATGTTTCACATAGATGTATTAATAATTGAAGTAAGGAGAGATTAAATGAAGTTTGTTAAGAACCACCAAACAGCCGTGTTCGCATTGGGCGGACTCGGAGAAATCGGGAAGAACACATATGTTGTTCAATTCCAAGATGAAATCATCGTCATCGATGCGGGAATCATGTTCCCAGAGGATGACTTGCTTGGAATCGACTATGTGATTCCTGATTACTCGTACCTGATTAAAAACAAGGACAAAGTAAAAGGGGTATTCATCACTCACGGTCACGAAGACCACATCGGGGGAATTCCATTCTTATTGAAGCAAGTGCAATTGCCGATTTACGCGACGAAGCTCGCGCTCGGATTGATTAAAGTTAAACTTGAGGAGCATGGGTTGCTTCGTGAGGCGGAACTCCATGAGATTGATGAGGATTCACTCATCAAGTTCCGCAAGACGAGCATCTCGTTCTTCCGCACGACGCACTCGATTCCGAACTCACTCGGTGTCGTCGTCAAGACGCCACAAGGGAACATCGTCCATACTGGTGACTTCAAGTTCGACTTCACTCCGGTAGGTGAGCCGGCAGACCTCGCCAAGATGGCGGAAATCGGAAAAGAAGGCGTGCTTTGTCTCTTGTCCGATTCTACAAATGCAGAAGTGGAAGGCTTCACGATGAGTGAGAGCGTTGTCGGTGGGACGATTAGTGAAACGTTCCGGAAAGCGGATGGTCGAATCATCTTTGCAACATTCGCATCGAACATCTATCGCTTGCAACAAGTGGTCGATGCGTGTGCCGAGACAGGTCGCCATCTCATGATTTTCGGTCGTTCGATGGAGAAAGTCATGACGATTGGACAAGAACTCGGTTTCATCAACGTTCCGAAAGGGATGATCATTGAGGCGAATCAAATGCGTCACTACGACCCGAATGAAATCGCGATTCTTTGTACCGGCTCGCAAGGGGAACCGATGGCAGCGCTCAGCCGTATTGCGAATGGTACCCATCGTCAAGTGTCAATCATTCCTGGGGATACGGTCATCTTTTCTTCTTCTCCAATCCCAGGAAATGCCATCTCCGTCGGGAAGACGATTGACCAGTTGTATAAAGCGGGAGCGGATGTTGTCTACGGTAAGTTGACGAACATTCATACATCAGGTCATGGTTCGCAACAAGAGCAGTTATTGATGATTCGTCTGTTGAATCCAAAATTCTTCATGCCGATTCACGGTGAGTACCGCATGTTGAAAAAGCATGCTGAGCTTGCTGAATCGGTAGGAATCCCGAAAGAGAACAGTTTCGTTATGGATAATGGTGAAGTGCTTGCTGTCGACTCGGAGTCGGCTGCGGTCACTGGCAAAATTTCTGCGAACGCTGTGTATATCGATGGGAATGGAATTGGTGATATCGGGAATATAGTATTAAGGGATCGCCGAATTCTGTCTGAAGATGGACTCGTTGTCGTCGTCATCAGCATCGATGGCAAGACGCGCAAACTCGTCTCAGGACCAGATATCATCTCACGTGGATTCGTCTATATGCGTGAATCAGGTAGTCTGATTCGTGACGGCGAACGATTGTTGAAGAAAACCGTCGAACAAGGATTGTCCAATAAGCAGATGAAGTGGTCGGAGATGAAACAACTCGTCTCAGACACCCTTACACCTTATTTGGCACAAAAGACGCGGAGACACCCGATGGTCCTGCCGATTATTATGGAAGTATGATTTGACGGGCTGTAGGAGACTACGGCTCGTTTTTTTCACCAGCAAATGAGGAGGGGGAGCTTATGGCGAAGGAAAAGGGGAAGAAAGGGTGGCTGAAATGGGGAGCTGCAATCGTAGCGGTCATTTTTCTCATCACGCTCGTATATCATCAAGTCAAACCATTACCGGAAGGCGTGTCGAGACAATCTGAACCATATCTCATCACAGATGACCAAATCGATTTTCTCCACGATTTGACCTATCAAGGGGAAGATACGGAGATTGTCGAACAAGAGATATTTAGTGAAGTTGAACGAGCAATACGTGAGGCAAAAGAATACATCGTCATGGACTTTTTCTTATTCAATCCTTATTCGAATGAAGACCGACAATATCCGGACATCACATCGCGCCTGTCATCGACATTGCTTGAGCAAATGGAGCGATATCCGGACTTGAAAGTCGTTTTTATTACAGACGATATCAATACGACTTATAACGGGCACGTTTCCGACCACTTCGATGTACTGGAGGAGGCAGGGGTAGAAGTCGTGTACACAAATCTCGACGAACTTCGTGACCCAAATATTCTTTACTCCACGTTTTATCGAATGGCGCTTCAATGGTTCGGTGATAGTCAATCCGGCTGGTTGCCGAATCCGATGGCCTCTTCGGCACCGGACATTACGGTTCGTGCTTATTTGAGGTTGCTCAACATCAAAGCGAACCATCGGAAGGTGATGGTCACTGAAAATGAGGGATTTGTACTATCCGCCAATCCACATGACGCTAGCGGATACCACTCGAATGTCGGTGTCCATTTAAAAGGACCGATTTTAAAAGAAATCGTTGAAGGTGAGCAAGCGGTCGCGACGTTCTCGAAAGGAGATGCACGCCGATTCCCTGATGATGAAGCGTTGTCGAAGATTGAAAATGCGCCGAGTGAGGCACCAATGGAGATTCGTTACGTCACCGAAGGGAAAATTCAAGAATCAGTGCTCGATGCAATGAATGGGGCGGACGATGGAGACACCATTTGGATCGGAATGTTTTATTTGGCAGACCGGAATATCATCCAAGCAATCGAGGATGCCGCAGGGCGCGGGGTGACTGTGAACTTGATCCTCGATCCGAACACGAATGCGTTCGGTCGATCGAAATCAGGGTTACCGAACTTACCGGTGACGGCAGAACTGAACACCGTCAACCCGGAGCATATCGAGATTCGCTGGTATGATGTCGGTAAGGAACAATATCATCCAAAAATCCTCTATGTAGATGGTGAGGAGAAAACCGTTGTCTTAGGATCGGGGAACTATACGACCCGGAACATGAACGATTACAACCTAGAGGCAGACGTCGAAGTGACAGGAGAAGTGGATACAGCCTTCTTTGATGAGGTGGACGAGTATTTTAATCGTCTATGGAACAATGAGAACGGCGCGTATACGGTAGCATATGATGAGATTCAAACGGATCTCCCGCTCGGAAAGTATATGATGTATTGGCTCCAAAAAGTCACATGGACGATGACCTATTAAAAAACAGCTATCCTCAAAGTTTGGGGATAGCTGTTTTGACGTTAGTTCGTCTCGATTGGATTAAACTCATTCGTGTATTCATATAAGAATTTCCCGGTCTCTTTCAAGACGTCACTTTTACGGTGAAGCGAGAAATGGTCGTACGGCACAGTTTCTGTCTGAATGTTATTCGTATACTCTTCAAGTAACAGCGAACTTGCCGGCTCAATCAAATTGAATTCGCCACCTCGTCCAGAGAAGGAGAGTACCTGAACGGACCTCGGCCATGTCTCGAGTTTAGACTGGAATGCTTGCAGTCCGTCTGAGTTAGGGGACAAATCACGGATGGCAGGGCTTCCGGTATTAATGCCGAAGTTACTGGCAGATAAACCGAAGTTTGCAAGGCGCGTCCCGCCGAACGGGCTATCGAACGTCACAAACTTATCGACGATGTATGTCTCTTGATTCAGGATATAGTTGGCAGCGGCTACGCCACCCATGCTATGGCCAATGATATACATCCGATCGAATGATCGATTTCTCGTTTTTTTATATGTTTCAATGGCTGCATTCAACCACTTTGTCTGATTGTTTAAAGAAGCCTCTGCATCTTCGAACTCGATTCGGACAATCGGACGAGTTGAACTAAAATCATATATTTCACAGTCGGTCTTGCCTTTGACAGTCACGGTACAAAGCGCCCCGTCAGTCGCTTGACCACTTTGTTCCATCGCTTGAGAGAAGCGGAGGAACGTCCGGTCTGTCCCGAGTAGTCCATGAACTGCAAACGTAGGGATGAACTCATTCGTTTGAGAAGCTTGACGTATCGCCTCGGATTGACGCTCGTTCGTCAACTCTTGTCGGAAGGTGACGATGATGAGAGCAAGTGAAAGTGAGACGATCAACAGTCCGAGGAGACGTGAACGAATGGATGTCTCTTTTGGGTTGCCAACATTCCGACGATATTTGCGCCAAATGAAGTAAGTCAATACGGCCGCTGCAATCAGAACGATTCCCGTCACGATCCAAGCGTTGACGTTCGGTACATGGGCAACTAGCTTCACGTTATTTTGCCGACCGCCGTAGACTTGCCACTCGACATGTTTCATAGAACGGAGGTCTAGGCCAGTTCCATCCTCAACGAATACGCCGGTCGGAACAGTCAAGTTAAAGCGAATGTCGGCTTGGCGGATATATCGTTCAGCCAATTTTTTGGGGGAGCCGGTTAGTTCAACACCGGGTAAGTCGACCCGATCGAGTCGGAGGTCGAGATTGGTTTGGAGTGTATATGAATCAAACCAAATGCCTTCCTGTTGTTCGATGTCGAACTGAATATCCGGAGGGACTAAAATACCGGCTGGTCCCGTTTTCCATTCCTCTTTAATCTGTTGCAACTCGTCCACATTTTTAAATGTCTTCTTTAAGACCATGCCTTCGTAGTCATCAGGACTCGAATAATCTTCCGTCTCATATCCGTTCGCTTCTGCTTGCTCTTTCCACGTATCCCAGTCGAGTCTGAGATTGAGCAATTTCATGACTGGATGATCACGGAACGCGTAAGTCGTTTCAAGCGAAACAGATTGGTCATAGTGGACGGTCGCATCATAATTGATTCGCACACATCCACCGATTAAAAGAAATAAAAATGGGAATAGTAACAACAGTGCCCTTTTTCTCGAACTAAACATGTTAAATCGGTTCGCCGTATGTTTCTAACGGGTTCGACATATTGATCCGGTCATAGAACATGATCCCGTCTAAATGATCGAGCTCGTGCTGACATACGACAGCGCGCATTCCGCGCAGACGAAGCTTAATCGGCTTCCCCTCGCGGTCGAACCCTTCTAACGTGATTCGACGAAAACGAGGTACATTTCCTTTGACCACGCGATCGACCGATAGACAGCCTTCGCCGCCATTCAAAAATGTCTGTTCGACGGAATGACTTGTAATTTTAGGATTGAAGATGGAGAGTTTAAACGTCTCTTCCTCTTCTTGTAGCAATACTGTGAAGAAACGGCGATTTACACCGAGTTGAGGTGCGGCGATTCCGACACCACCTCGTAACTCGTATTTCTCGCTCATCTCTGGGTCTTGACTATTGACAAGAAACGTCTCCATCTCGTCGAGTAACGCCAAATCTTCTGTTGTTGGCGGAATCGAAACTTCGGCTGAACGCGCGCGAAGTCGCTCGTCTCCTTCGCGGATGACATCTTTCATGGTTAACATACACAACTTCCTTTCTATCGAACTTATATGATTGATTATATCATATTTAAACAGGAAGGAATGTGGATGGTACAGAAGGTGAAATGAAAATAATACAGTGGTGAAAAGGATGTCATATCCCTTGAATGTAAGCGTTTTATTTCGGTAAGCATATTTTTTGCGTTATTGAAACAACCCGTTTTATACTAACAAGGAAACGTCAGGAGAGGATAACTTTTCTGAATCACGTTAATACAGATTGCTTTTTTGGACAGATACACGTAAGATTTGAGATAGTGTTTGATCACAAAAAAGACAATTGTCTCATAGTTGAAAGGATGAGGTGAAACGAATGAACAACGTTCAGGTACTTCAAAACGTGGAAGAAAACTTCCAAACGTTCCGTATTCTCGACGAGAAGGGTGAGGTCGTCAACCAAGACGCAATGCCTGACCTAACGGACGAGCAACTTCAGGAACTCATGCGCCGCATGGTCTATACTCGAATCTGGGACCAACGCGCCATCTCACTTAACCGTCAAGGTCGCTTAGGATTCTACGCGCCAGTGGCAGGTCAAGAGGCGACGATGATCGGGACGCAATACGCGCTCGACAAAGAGGACTGGATCCTTCCAGGATACCGTGATATCCCACAACTCGTATTCCACGGACTTCCGCTTTATCAAGCGTTCTTGTTCTCACGTGGACACGTGGCGGGAAACCGCATCCCTGAAGGTGTCAACGTATTGATGCCACAAATCATCATCGGTGCACAAATCATTCAAACTGCGGGTGTGGCAATGGGCCTCAAACGCAACGGCAACAAAAATGTCGCCATTACTTACACAGGTGACGGTGGCTCATCACAAGGTGACTTCTACGAAGGATTGAACTTTGCAGGTGCATTCAAATCACCAGCAATCTTCGTCGTTCAAAACAACCGTTTCGCTATCTCAACTCCTGTTGAAAAGCAAACTGCAGCTAAAACGATCGCGCAAAAAGCTGTTGCAGCTGGAATCAACGGAATTCAAGTAGATGGAATGGACGTTCTTGCAGTGCTCGCAGCGACTCAACAAGCTCGCGTCGACGCACTCGAGGGAACACCGACACTTATCGAGTCACTCACTTACCGTTACGGACCACATACGCTCGCTGGGGATGACCCAACACGTTACCGTACAAAAGAACTCGACACAGAGTATCAAGAAAAAGATCCACTCGTACGTTTCCGTCTCTTCCTTGAGAACAAGAAACTCTGGAACGAAGACATGGAGAACGAAGTGATCGAGCAAGCGAAAGCTGACGTGAAAGAAGCAATCAGCCAAGCAGACAAAGAACCAAAACAAAAAGTTTCGGACTTCATCAACAACATGTTCGAAGAACTTCCTTCAAACTTGAAAGAACAGCTTGAAGAATATACTGCAAAGGAGTCG
Source organism: Exiguobacterium sp. s43 (assembly GCF_018617255.1). Lineage (GTDB taxonomy): Bacteria > Bacillota > Bacilli > Exiguobacteriales > Exiguobacteriaceae > Exiguobacterium > Exiguobacterium profundum. Next base: position 1,705,231 of record NZ_JACSJT010000001.1, on the reverse strand, counting down.
AAGTAAGTTATGGCTCAAATGACAATGATCCAAGCGATTACTGATGCGATGCGCGTTGAAATGAAACGCGACGAGAAAGTACTTCTTTTCGGAGAAGACGTTGGTAAAAACGGTGGGGTATTCCGCGCGACGGAAGGTCTCCAAGACGAGCTCGGCGAAGACCGTGTCTTCGACACGCCACTCGCTGAATCAGGGATTGGTGGTCTTGCGATCGGTCTAGGTCTTACTGGATTCCGTCCGATTATGGAAGTTCAATTCTTCGGATTCGTATTCGAAGTTTTCGACTCAATCGCAGCTCAAATGGCACGTATGCGTTACCGTTCAGGCGGCGCTTACAGCCAACCAATCACAATCCGTTCACCATTCGGTGGTGGAGTTAAGACACCTGAGCTTCACGCGGACAGCCTTGAAGGCTTGATGGCTCAGACACCTGGTCTTAAAGTTGTTATTCCATCAACTCCTTACGATGCAAAAGGTTTGTTGATCGCGTCAATCCGTGACAACGACCCAGTCGTGTTCCTCGAGCACATGAAATTGTATCGTTCATTCCGTGGCGAAGTACCTGAAGGTGATTACACAATCGAACTCGGTAAAGCAGATGTGAAACGTGAAGGTACAGACGTTTCAATCATCACTTACGGTGCGATGGTGCATACTTCACTTAAAGCAGCGGAAGAACTTGAAAAAGAAAACATCAACGTTGAAGTAATCGACCTCATGACAGTGAGCCCGCTTGATATCGACACAATCGTAGAGTCTGTTAAGAAAACAGGTCGTGCGATCGTCGTTCAAGAAGCACAACGTCAAGCAGGTATCGCAGCGAACGTTGTAACTGAAATTCAAGAGCGCGCAATTCTTCACCTCGAAGCACCAGTTCTTCGAGTAACTGCACCAGACACAGTCTTCGCATTCGCACAAGGTGAAGACATGTGGTTACCTGACCATAAAGATGTCGTTGCAAAAGTTAAGGAAGTTGTGAACTTCTAAGATCGTGTCGAATAAACGATGAGGGAGAATTGTCTCCCTTGTCGTGTTTACATGATGAATTGATGGGAGGAAAAACCAGTGGCAGTATTTGAATTTAAATTACCAGATATCGGTGAAGGTATTCACGAAGGTGAAATCGTCAAGTGGTTCGTAAAAGCAGGGGATACGGTCAAAGAGGACGATGTTCTTTTAGAAGTACAAAACGACAAAGCAGTCGTTGAAATCCCAGCTCCAGTCGACGGTACAGTCAAAGAAGTTAAAGTTTCTGAAGGTACAGTTGCTGTAGTCGGCGACGTCCTCATTACGTTTGACATCGAAGGCGACGCACCAGCAGGTGAAGAAGAAACACCTGAACAACCGAAAGCAGAAGAGAAGACAGAAGACGTAAAAGAAGATGTGAAAGAAGACGCGCCACGCGACGTTCAACTTCACAAATCTGAGCGTGTTATCGCTATGCCATCTGTCCGTAAATATGCACGTGAAAAAGGTGTCGACATCCGTGAAGTAAACGGTTCTGGCGACAACGGCCGTGTATTGAAAGAAGACATCGATGCATTCGCGAACGGCGAAGCACCGTCTGCAGAAGCTACAACAGAGAAAACAGAATCTGTAGCACCAGCAGCAGCTGCGAAAACGGAAATCAAGCCTTACGAGTCAGCGACTCCTGAACTTGAAACACGTGAGAAAATCCGTGGAATCCGTAAAGCCATCTCGAAAGCTATGGTTAACTCGAAACACACTGCACCACACGTTACACTCATGGACGAAGTCGACGTTACAAAACTCGTTGCACTCCGTAAAGATTTCAAACAAGTCGCGGCTGACCAAGGCGTGAAACTCACGTACTTGCCATTCGTCGTGAAAGCATTGACTGCTGCAGCGAAAGCATTCCCAACAATCAACGCTTCAATCGATGACGTGAACGAAGAAATCGTCTACAAAAACTACTACAACATCGGGATTGCAGCTGACACGGACAACGGACTCGTTGTACCAGTCGTAAAAGATGCAGACCGTAAATCAATCTATGCACTTGCTACAAACATTAACGAACTTGCAGGTAAAGCTCGTGAAGGTAAGCTCGCTGGGGAAGACATGAAAGGCGGATCGATCACAATCACAAACATCGGTTCAGCTGGTGGACAATGGTTCACACCTGTCATCAACCACCCAGAAGTTGCGATTCTCGGTATCGGCCGTATCGCTGAGAAAGCTGTCGTGAAGAACGGTGAAATCGTTGCTGCGCCAGTACTTGCACTTTCATTCAGCTTTGACCACCGCCTCATCGACGGTGCGACTGCACAAAACGCTCTTAACATGGTGAAACGCTTGCTCGAAGACCCAGCACTTCTAATGATGGAGGGATAAGAACATGGTAGTAGGAGAATTCGCACAAGAAACTGATTTGCTTGTCATCGGTGCCGGTCCTGGTGGATACGTTGCCGCAATCCGTGGCGCACAGCTCGGAATGAAAGTAACTATCGTTGAGAAAGGCAACTTCGGTGGTGTCTGCTTGAACGTCGGATGTATCCCATCGAAAGCGTTGATCACAGCAGGACACAACTTCCAACACGCTAAAGGTCATGATTCAATGGGAATCACGTCTGACAACGTGTCAGTGGACTTCACAAAAGTTCAAGATTGGAAACAGTCAGTCGTTAACAAATTGACTGGCGGTGTTAAAGGTCTCCTCAAAGGAAACAAAATCGAGATCGTTCAAGGTGAAGCGTTCTTCGCGTCTGAAGACACAGTTCGTGTCATCACTGAAGACAGCTCAACTCCTTACAAATTTAAAAAAGCGATTGTCGCGACTGGTTCTACACCAATCGAGATCCCATCGTTCAAATGGTCTAAACGCGTCCTTTCTTCAACTGGCGCTTTGGCACTTCCTGAAGTACCGAAGAAACTCGTCGTTATCGGCGGTGGATACATCGGTATGGAGCTCGGTACTGCATACGCTAACTTCGATACAGAAGTTGTCGTTGTAGAGGGCGCTAGCGACATCTTGTCTGGTTTCGAACCACAAATGACGCAAATCGTTAAGAAGAAACTCAAGCAAAAAGGGAACGTCACGATCCACACGAATGCACTTGCTAAAGGTGTTGAAGAAACGGAAGACGGCGTAACCGTTAAGTTTGAAGTAAACGGTGAAGAACAATCTGTTGAAGCGGACTATGTCCTCGTCACAGTTGGTCGTCGTCCAAACACAGGTGACATCGGTCTTGAGAACGCGGACGTTAAAATCAGCGACCGCGGAATCATCGAAATCGATGACCAGTGTAAAACATCGAACGAAAACATCTATGCAATCGGTGATATCGTTCCTGGACCACCACTTGCACACAAAGCATCTTACGAAGCGAAAATCGCAGCGGAAGCAGCAGCAGGTAAGCCAGCTTACCTCGACTACTCTGCAATCCCTGCAGTCGTCTTCACAGATCCTGAGCTCGCAACGGTTGGTTACACAGAGCCACTCGCAAAAGAAGAAGGACTCGAAATCACAGTTTCGAAATTCCCATTTGCAGCGAACGGTCGTGCACTTGCACTTGACGAGCCAGACGGCTTCATGAAGCTCATCACACGCAAAGAGGACGGTCTCTTGATCGGTGCTCAAATCGCGGGTACTGGCGCTTCAGATATGATTGCTGAGCTTGGTCTTGCAATCGAGGCTGGTATGACTGCTGAAGATATCGCACTTACAATCCACGCTCACCCATCACTCGGTGAGATGGCAATGGAAGCTGCTGAAATCGCAATGGGTATGCCAATCCACGTCGTAAAATAAGAATACTCATAAAAGCTCTCTCACTTTTCGTGAGAGAGCTTTTTCATGTAGGTGACGACACGCTCGACTTCCTTGAATCCAATTTTCTCGTGAAAGCGTTGACTGTCCTCGTTTTCAAGCTCGGTATCCGATGCCAGTTCGATACAACCATGACGCGCCGCGAAGGTCGACGCAGCATCGACCAAACGAGAGGCAACACCTCGATGACGCTCTGATTCAATGACATAGATTCCTTCCATATAGGCGGTCGGTGACGTGCTAGAACCTGGCACGTAGTCATGTCGGAAACTGAGCTGACAAAAACCAACTGCCTCCCCATGTTCATTAGATGCGATGAAATAATGCATCTTTTTTGAGGCGAGACCGAGTTTGACTTCCATTCGTAATTCTTCAATAGGGGCATCTGGCCATAGGTCGTGCATGAACTGGACAAGAGTTTCAACGTTTAACTCCGTTGCATAATCAATCTTCATTGTCATTCTCTCCTTAGGTTTCATACTAGTAGTATAAAGGAAAATACATGTGAAGAGAGAAGGGAGGGAATCCTGATGGCATTCGATGAGGAGTTATTATACACCGTATCCGAGACGAGTCGTGTCCGATTTACCGGTATTGAAACAGAAGCCGCTCGTTATGATTTTGGTTTCGTTTATACACAGCAATTCATGGGCAAGGTGTTAGTCGTCTGTATGCAAACGGGTCAATCGGCCCTTCTTGATTTGCATGCGCTAGAAGAGCCACGTCAATTGTATCCGATGCTTGGCATTAACTTGAACGACACGGAACACGTCGCTGAATTTTTACGACTTTGCTTGGTCGAAAAAACACAAGCATCTGAAGAAATTGATACTTGAAAAAATGTAAGCGTTTTCTTATAATAAGCACTAGGGGAAGCAATTCGATCATCTACAGCCACCTTTTCTGAGATGACATAAAAAATGAGCCGGTCACGATGACCGGCTCATTTTTTATTTAGCGAATCGCTTTTGTTTGTTGGATGACTTTAATCATTTGCAGTGACTCATCTTCAAGACCTTGAACCGGAAGACCCGCTTCAATGTTGGCCATGATGTACTCGAGTGTCGAAGTCGTAATCAATTCGCCTGGAATGATGATCGGAATCCCTGGCGGATACACCATAATGAATTCCGCTGAAATACGGCCGACTGCGTTTTCGAGAGGAATCGTTTCCGTCTCTTCATAAAACGCATCACGAGGGCTGAGCGCAAGAGGTGGAATCTCTGGGAGCATGATCGATAGTGAATCGTTACCAGACTTCTGATAAACGGAGACGACGTCTCGCATCGCTTCAATCAATGCTTGAATCGTGGACTCATCATCCGCTGATGTGACGATAAAGAGCACATTCAATAAATCGGACATCTCGACTTCGATACGGTGTTTGTCCCGAAGAAATTTCTCGACTTCAAATCCTGTTATTCCAAGTTCGCGCACGGATACGAGTACTTTCGTTTCGTCGAGCGCGTATGTCGATTCAGAATGCAATTCGGCATGACCGTATACTGACAAGTTAGGCATGTGGTTGATTGCTGTACGAGCCGTTCTCGCAAGCTCAAGTGCACGTTCATTCATCATGTGTCCCTTTGTCGCTAACTGTCGACGTGCCGCGTCGAGAGAAGCGAGAAGCAAGTAGGACGTCGAAGTCGTTGTAATCATGGAAAGCATCGCATGAATTCGTTCTGGCGAGACGAGACCGCGGCGTACGTTCAAAATCGAACTGCCTGTCATTGAACCACCAAGCTTGTGTACACTCGTCGCCGCCACATCTGCTCCCGCTTGCATCGCCGAGAGTGGGAGTTCATCGTGAAAAGGGAGATGAACGCCGTGTGCCTCATCGACAAGTACAGGAACGTCTTGCTCATGAGCGACAGACACGATACGCTCTAAATCACCTGCGACACCGAAATAAGTCGGATTAATGACGAGAACGGCTTTTGTGTCCGGGTGAAGTTCAAGTGCGCGTTCTACGGCACTAGCTGTGATTCCGTGGGCGATGCCGTATGTTTCGTCAAATTCCGGGTGGATGAAGACCGGATGAGCACCCGTTAAGACGAGCGCGGACATGACGGATTTATGGACGTTCCGTGGCACAATGATTTTTTCGTTCGGGCCAACGACACCCATGATCATCGCCATGATGGCACTCGATGTTCCCTGGACAGAGAAAAAGGTCTCGTCAGCACGGAACGCCTCTGCCGCCAAGCGTTCCGCTTCAGCGATTGCCGCTTTTGGATGATGGAGGTCATCGAGTGGGGCAATGTTAATCAAATCAATTTTTAGGGCGTTTTCACCAATAAAGTCACGAAACTCTGGGTCCATCCCTTTTCCGCTTTTATGACCAGGAATGTGGAACGCAATCGGGTTTGAGTCGACATGTTCAAGCAACGTGTCAAATAGTGGCGTTTCGAGCTGAGTAGCACCTTTTAATTTCAATCGTAAATCCCCCTTGAATCAGTTTATTTATAAGATGAATAGTATCGTTATGATATATGTTGTTTTTAAAAAAAGAAGCAACAAAAAAACTATAGAGATTTCTGGCTCAACTTGCAATAGTTTTTTTTGTTGTTACAATGGGTGTCGAGGTGAAACAATATGCAAATTAACTATCCGATCAATCCGGATTGGACGACAGACGAATTGATTGAAGTCGTCGAGTTTTATAACGTTGTCGCACAAGCCAATGAAGGTGGAGTCGAACGAGAGGTTTTTCTCGATTCCTATCGTGCCTTCAAGCAAATCGTAACATCTAAGTCGGAGGAGAAACAACTGAACGCGGTTCACGACGAGCAGACGGGCTATTCCACATATCGTACGGTTCAGGCGGCAATGAAGTCCTCGAGTAAAATGATTAAACTGTAAGACCGAGCATGCCCGAGCAAATTCAGGCATGCTTTTTTGTTATTTCTCCTATAAATCGGGTACAGTTCATTAACACCGAATCAGGTTTAGGGACCTCGGAATTGGGAATATATCCATTAAGATAAAAAATTCAAAATAGTCAGACAATTCTCTTTCTTTTTCGAATTTTATCTGATATACTCAATTCAACTCACTAAACCGTAACTTGTAGCCCAACAAAAGGAGTGTGGCATCTTATGAAACAAGTGATTGAGGCATTCAAAAGAAAAGACGCAGAAAAACGGATCCCGGTGCTGCGCTTAGAGATTGATTATGAATTGGCAACCCTCTTCGATGCGATGGCGTCACAAGATGATGCTACAGTTCAGGCTAGCAAGCATCGGTTAGAGAAGTACCGCCAAGAATTATTGCGTCTCGAAGCCTAACCATTACACACACATTCAACCAGTATTCCGAGCGGATACTGGTTTTTGTTTGGTACAATACAGTTGAGGTGATCACAGATGATAGAATGGTTTGCAGTCGACTTAATCAAACAAGCGGGAGAACTGATTCGTCGCGAGATTGATCAAAGTTATGAAGTGGAACGAAAGACGGGAAAAGGGGACTTGGTCACTGAAATCGACCGAGCGGTGGAACAATTGATTGTCCGTCGAATCCAACAAACATTTCCGGAACATCAGATTATGGGGGAAGAAGGGACGACAAATCAGCCAGAACAATTGACTGGTACCGTCTGGTTTGTCGACCCGATTGATGGGACGTTAAATTTTATTCATCAAAAACGTATGTTTGCCATCTCTATCGCGATCATGATAGATGGAGTCGTGGAATATGGATTCGTCTATGACGTCATGGCGGATGAGATGTTCATGGCACGGAAAGGATACGGGGCGACGTTGAATGGTCGGACATTGACGACTCTTCATGAACATCATGTCCGAGACGCATTTTTAAGTATGAATGCGACGTGGGTCACGCCGAACCACCAGATTGCCCCGGAAATACTCGCTCCGATTGTACGAGACTCGATTGGGACGCGAGCCCATGGTGCTGCATCGCTTGAATTAGCCTGGCTTGCCGCCGGTCGCGTGGACGGCTACATCACAATGCGCAATATGCCATGGGATTATGCTGCTGGAAAGTTACTCGTAGAAGAAGTAGGGGGACGTGTCGTTTCCTTATATGGTGAGCCGATTCGCTATGACGGAAAAACATCTGTCCTGGCAGGGAGTGACTCATTTGTAAATGACGTCATCAAACATTACGTCATCGCAAAAGGGGTCACGGCTGAAGCAAAACCGGACTTACACATCGTGGAACATGATTCGTATGAAGAAATCCGCGATCTACTCGTCTTGGCGAATCCGAATGAAACGATGGTCCGGGAACAATTCGAGGAAGGGCGTACGTACAAAGCGTTACTCGGTGGTGAGATTGTCGGTGCATATATGCTCGTCTCACACGGAGACGAGCGGGTTGAACTCGTCAATATCGCAGTGAAGCCGGAACGTCAAAACCAAACAATCGGTCAACGCATGTTACAAGACGCAGTGAAGCGGGCCACGTTGATTGGTGGAAAAGAACTGCTCGTCTGTACAGGGAATTCAAGCATCATGCAACTGCGCTTTTACCAACAAGCTGGATTCCGATTCGATTCGGTGGAACGCGATTATTTTCGTAATCACGGGTACGATGACATCGAAGAAGATGGACTCATTTTACGCGACCGCATCTGCTTGACACGTCCACTATAAACGCAAGTAAAAGGGTTACTCCGACATGATACCGGAGTAACCCTTTTTTTATGATTGATGGTCTGAAAGAATGCGGCGACGCAATTGAATACCAAAGTATGTCGCTACGCCACTTAACACGAGGCTGCCCAAGATAATGGCGGCGCTCCCCTCGGCCACCCCGATTCCAATGCCGACGAATCCTGCGACAACGGCCGTTGCGATCAATACAAACATTAGCTGCATGGAGGTTCCTCCTTATTTTCTCTTCTCTTCCCTATTGTATGATAAAAAACACGAGATGAAAACGTTCACAGTCGATTCCACTCGACAAAGGTACTGTGACGTGTGCTATACTCTTAAAGTTGAAGAAAAGTTGAAATTTTTTAAATAAGAGAGGAATAACTACATGAACGTAAGAACAAACCTTCGTAACGTAGCCATCATCGCGCACGTTGACCACGGTAAAACAACGTTAGTCGATGAATTATTGAAACAGTCTGGTACTTTCCGGACGAACGAGGCAGTCGCAGAACGCGCGATGGACTCGAACGATATCGAGCGTGAGCGCGGAATTACCATTCTCGCAAAAAACACAGCAATCGATTATAAAGAGACTCGCATCAACATCGTAGATACACCAGGTCACGCAGACTTCGGTGGAGAAGTTGAGCGAATCATGCGTATGGTAGACGGCGTTATTCTTGTTGTCGATGCGCGTGAAGGCTGTATGCCACAAACTCGTTTCGTATTGAAAAAAGCACTCGACCAAGGACTTCGTCCGATTGTCGTCGTCAACAAAATCGATAAGCCGATGGTTCGTCCACTCGACGTTGTCGATGAAGTTGTTGATCTCTTGATCGACCTTGGCGCAGATGAAGATCAACTTGAATTCCCTGTCGTCTATACATCAGCAGTCAGCGGTTCAAGTTCGTTCGATCCTGACCCAGAAAAACAAGAAGATACAATCACTCACGTGCTCGACACGATTCTCGAAAACACGCCGGCTCCAGTGGACAACTCAGACGAGCCACTTCAATTCCAAGTGACGATGCTCGACTATGACAACTACCTCGGCCGTATCGGCGTAGGTCGCGTCTTCCGTGGGAAAATCAAAGTCGGTGAGCAAGTATCGCTTTGTAAGACAGACGGTACGGTGAAGCAACTTCGTGTCACGAAATTGTTCGGTTACTTCGGCCTCAAGCGCGTCGAAATCGAAGAAGCAAAAGCAGGTGACTTGATCGCTATCGCCGGGATGGAAGATATCAACGTCGGTGAAACGGTAACGCCAGTCGGTAAAGAAGAGCCACTTCCGCTCCTTCGCATCGATGAGCCAACGCTTCAAATGCGTTTCATGACAAATAACTCTCCATTCGCAGGACGTGAAGGCGATTTCGTGACGGCACGTAAAATCGAAGAGCGTTTGATGAAACAACTCGAGACGGACGTTTCACTCCGTGTCGAAAACACAGATTCACCAGACCAATGGATCGTATCAGGACGCGGTGAGCTTCACCTCGGGATCTTGATTGAAAACATGCGTCGTGAAGGTTACGAGCTCCAAGTATCGAAACCACAAGTTATCATCCGCGAAGACGAAAGCGGCACAAAAGTTGAGCCGTTCGAGCGCGTCATCATCGACGTACCTGAAGAGTACACAGGTTCAGTCATGGAATCGATCGGTCTCCGTAAAGGTGAGCTTGCGAACATGAACACGAATGACAACGGTCAGACACGTATGGAATTCCTCGTGCCATCACGTGGTCTTATCGGTTACCGTAACGAATTCTTGTCAGCGACACGTGGATACGGAATCTTGAACCATACTTTCGAAGAGTACCGTCCATATATCGCTGCTGATATCGGTGGTCGTCGTAGCGGTGTTATGGTTTGTATCGAAAACGGGAAGTCGACGGCCTACTCAATCGGTGCCCTTGAAGACCGTGGGACAATCTTTATCGAGCCAGGTACAGATGTGTATGAAGGAATGATCATCGGGGAATGTAACCGTGACGTTGACCTTGCCATTAACGCTGTTAAAGGGAAACAATTGACGAACATGCGTGCTTCTGCAAAAGACTCGACACAAGTCTTGAAACGTCCGCGCGTCTTCTCACTTGAAGAGTCACTCACGTTCTTGAACGATGACGAGTACTGTGAAATTACACCGGAGTCGATCCGTCTCCGTAAGAAAATCTTGAACAAGAACGAACGCGAGAAAGCAGACAAGCGTCGTAAACTTGGTAAAGAATAAGTTATAAGAAAGGGGACGCTTCGGCGTTCCCTTTTGCATGGAATAGTGTAGAATGGATGTGTATGAAATAAAGGGGGACTCTTTGTCTTGAAAGCTTCTCAAACAATCGATATCACACAAATTGACGTTCCGTGGATCGCTTCGATGCTAGGTGTCGGCAGTGACCCGAACGACTTTTCCGTTGGGTTCAATGCACTCGTTGTCACGGTCATCTTACTGACAATCCTTGTCTTTAAACTTGGTTTTGCGAAACAATTGGCATGGTGGAAGTCGCTCATCGTCTATATTCTCCTTTCACTTGGAGCAGGTACGATGGCACTCGTCTTTTTCACATGGCCAATCCCGGAAGTGCTTGCCGTCATGGCTATCGTGTTGGCCATCTATCGTGGCCGCCTCTGGTGGAATCGTCGTCAAGATGCGGTAGAATCATAAAAAATACGGGCGTCTCTTCGGAGGCGCCCGTTTGCATTACCAGTTTCGTTTTTGTCGAAATGTAGGATATAACTTGAACTGTCCAGATGCGGCGCGTTCAGCCGTTCGTTCGCTGATTCGCTCCTGACACTCTTGACACATATACGTTTTCGCCGGTTTGTTACGCAAGCGTTTTGCTTCAAACGACCATGAGTCGATCGTCTCGACTTTATCGCAAAGAGAACATTTTACACGCATCTTTTCACCTTCCTCTATACGATGAGTATAGCATGATTTCAACCGTTAAAAGCAGGGAATTGAACCGGTAAGGGAGAATGGTACAACCATACCCGGTGAAAAGGAGGGGAGTTGAATGGCGAGCAAGGCAACGTTTGAACTGACAGCTGCGCAAGAGCGCTTGTTGAATGACATGCCGTTAACATTTCTCGTTGGTTTTGACGAGGCAAAGCGTTGGCCGATCAGCCATGCCATCAGTTGGGTGCAAGCGTTAGATGCTGTCACGGTCCGGTTCGCATTAACGAGAAATTCCCATATCGTGACCATCTTGACGACTGAAAAGACGGCTGGCCTCATCTTTATCGAAGATGGTCAGTCCTATCATGTTTTACTCTCATCAATTCGAGAGTTCGACCCGGCGGTCAAACCAAGCCTTCATCTTCGTTTTTTTGAAGGACATGTCGAAGAAGTGAGGAACATCTCGTTTTATGGAGCAGCTTACGCACAGCCCGAAATCACGAAAACATACGATATTCGTGCGGCGGAAAAGCTTGACCGTGAAGTGAAAGAAAGTCTTCATTCTTGAATACCATCCTATATTCGAGGGGCGGCAAAGTCTATGAAAAAAACGTATGTACTTGATACGAACGTACTCCTACATGATCCGCTATCCTTATTTCAATTTGAAGAACACGACGTGGTGATTCCAGCCATCGTCCTAGAAGAGTTAGATGGGAAGAAACGTAACATGGATGAGGTCGGGCGGAACGCCCGTGAAACGTCGCGTGTCCTCGACCAGCTCCGGTCATCGGGGAAACTGCATGACGGGGTCCCGCTTGAAAACGGAGGACGTCTGTTTGTCGAAATCGGTCATGAACACCAGGTCGATATCCCGTTCGATGTCATGACGAATGATAATCGCATCTTAATGGTAGCGTTAGGATTAATGAAACAATACGAGCATGACGCGGGTCGAAAGGTCGTCGTCGTCTCAAAAGATATATTGGTCCGTGTCAAAGCGGACGCCATTGGAATTGACGCAGAAGACTACTTGACAGATCATATCGTTGACACGACGGACTTATACGCCGGCTATCGAGAGATTGAAGTCGATCAGTCGCTCATCGATGAATTTTATAAAGTCCGTCAATTGCCGACGACGGCCTTGACGAAACAAGTGCTATATCCGAACTCGTTCGTCGTCTTGAAAAGTAATGTGTCGAAAGCGAGTGCGCTTGCTGTGGTCGATTCGCTTCAACCGATTTTACGACCACTGGCACTCGATGCAGATCATATTTGGGGAATTCATCCGCGAAACGTTCAACAGCGGATGGCACTCGACCTGCTGCTTCGGGATGACATTCCGTTTATCACCTTACTTGGGAAAGCTGGTACCGGGAAGACGCTCCTTGCTCTAGCAGCAGGGCTATCGCTTGTCGAGGATGAACAGCGTTACAATAAGCTAGTCGTCGCTCGCCCGGTCGTGCCGATGGGGAACGATATTGGTTACTTGCCAGGGGAAATGGAAGAGAAGCTTCGTCCTTGGATGCAACCGATTTATGATAACTTGGAATTTTTATTTAATGCGAATTCAAAAGACGAGCTCGGGAATATTCTAGCCGGTATGAAATCGATTCAGCTCGAGGCGCTCACCTATATTCGAGGTAGAAGTATGCCGGACCAGTTCATCATCATCGATGAGGCACAGAACTTAACGAAGCACGAAATTAAAACCATTCTCACCCGAGTCGGTGAAAACTCGAAAATCGTACTCGTCGGCGACCCGTATCAAATCGATCATCCGTATTTAGATGAGTATTCGAACGGATTGACGTACGCGGTGGAACGCTTCAAAGGACAAAACGTCTTCGGGCACGTTCAACTCGTGAAAGGGGAACGTTCATCCCTTGCACGATTGGCGGCTGATTTACTATAAGCGATATACACAAATAACGCCGAGTTTCGCACTCGGCGTTATTTTGTATCGAGTTGTAGTGACTGAACGTTCGTCCGTTCTAAGAAGGCATTTGAGATCATAATCAATCCCGTGAGGATGAACAGGGCAGAAAATCCGAAGTGTGCCACGATTTGGGATCCAAATAACGGTCCGAGTAGATTCCCCATGAACTGAGCGGACTGATTGTACGAAAAGATCCGGCCGGTCGCAGAGACCGGCGTATGTTGGCGCAGTAGCGATTGTACGGACGGCATTAAGGCAGCCGTTGCGAATCCGATTCCGAAACGCAACAAAATGAGTTGAGTCGTTGAGGTAACGAATGCTTGCGGAATCAAGAATAGGCTATAGAGGAGCAGTGCCCAAAACAAGATGCGTTCTGCCCCATATCGGTCTGATAACCGTCCGAGACGCTGCGCCGAAAAGAGAGCGGCCAGTCCCGGAGCGGAGGCGACAATCCCTGCCATGAAGGCGAGAGCGGTTGTGCTCGGATTCAATTCACGTACGTATAATGTCAAGAGCGGTCCAATGGATTGTGTCGAGAACTGAATGAGGAATGTTGTCACAAACAGCCCGACAATCAACTGAGGATGTCGCAGTGAGGCGAAAATCGATTTCATCGACGCGAGTTCTTCACGTTTCACTGGGACAAAATCTTCTTTTACGAACCAAAGCGTGATGAGGAAAGTCAGGAAGAGTGCACTTCCCGTAAAGAGAAAAACGGATCGAAGCCCAATCCAGTCTGCAAGCAATCCACCAATGAGGGGACCGAGTAGACCACCAGTGATTCCACCGGTTGACAGGGTACCGAGCGCCCAGCCACTTTTCTCTTTTGGGGTTTGGGATGCGACTAACGTGATGCCGGCTGAGATAAATCCGGACACGGCACCCATGAGTAAACGCAATCCGACGAGTTGATACACGTCTTGGACGAAGCTGATAAGAAACATGACGATGGCCATCCCGAGACTGGCTCGGATGAGCATCAGTTTCCTTCCTTTTCGGTCAGCCAAGCGCCCCCACATCGGAGAAACGATGGCAGCTACGAGGAACGTCGCGCCGAAGGCGATCGCAGACCAAGTGACGACGTGGTCCGGATCCTTTACCCCGAGTTGTTCGATGAACAATGGGAGGAATGGTAGGACGAGACTCATCGACGCAGCGGTCAAGAAGCTACCGATCCAAACAACCATTAAGTTTCGTTTCCATAGAGGTATCGTAAGCGTCACGACCTTTCTTATTTAATTGGTAATCAACACTCTATATACTACACTTTATGAACTAAAAAGTCCAAAAAAAGAGAAGGTGTGAACCTTCTCATTAATTGCTTAATATGGTGATATGATTGACTTGGCGAATGACCTGATCCTCATATAATACATAGACAGGTCCGTCGGTAAGTACTTTTCCGTCTTTTGAAAATTGTAAATATACTTGTGCTGCCTCGCTGAGCGATAGAGTCAATACTGTTTCCCCGTAAAAACGGACATGCGTCGCAAGTTCAATCGGTTCGGCATTGTTTAAAAATGGCGCGAGCGGCATGGCGAACGAGTCGCGTAATGCTGCATCTTTGTCTTGTCGTGACATCGGTTTATTGTGGTCGATTCGAGTTCCTTGTGACAATCCGTCATCCCATGCTTTCCCCATTTTCGCATAGTATGCCTCACGGTCATTCTCCGTCACCGAGTCCAAATCTTCAATCTTCCGTTTTCGTTCGTCAAAAATCCATACGGTCGGGTCAATCGTCAGACTGTGGCGAACCGCTCCATCAAGTGGAAAAATCATGCTTATATCCCCCTTCATACACATTACACGTTTCATTATAGCGCTCTTTCTCGTAAAATGGAAAAGAGGGAGAATGTCGCGTTCATTCATACTGTACATTGAATTATGATGAAAGATAATGTACAGTTGAGTTATGACAAACAGTCTGTCATCGTACGGAGGAGGGGTCGTAGTGGCGACAAATTTGGCTGCAATCCAACGGGAGCAAGCGCTTCAATTACTCGAGGCGGATGCTGAAAAAATCCGTTGTCTGATTGAAGTGCAGTTAGAAAACCTAAAAATGCCGAAGTGCCCGCTTTATGAAGAGGTGCTTGATACACATATGTTTGGACTATCGCGCCAAATTGATTTTGCGGTTCGTCTTGGACTCATTTCAGACATTGAAGGTAAAGGACTGCTCGATTCATTGGAACAGAAGTTGTCTGCTTTGGCAGAAGCTTCAGAATTATGAACCTTATACTCAAACTGTGCAAGTGGCGCTGTTTGAGTATTTTTTTATAAGGGTTGTCGGATTGTTTTACATAAGGAAGTGAATACATGAAAACACGGTTTCGGTATTTTGATTTTGCGTTGTTTTTGTCAGTGCTCTTACTCGTCGGGCTAAGCTCCATCATGATTTATAGTGCGAGTGTTTGGAATCGTGGGGATTACGCGAATAGTAGTTTATTCTATCGCCAGCTCGTCTACGTTGGCATTGGAATCTTTGTCTATTTGATTGCGACATTGTTCCGATATGAGATGTTTCGGAAAAAAGGCATTCGCCTCGGTCTTTATGCGCTCTCTGTCATCTTGCTGTTTGTCACGTGGGCGATGCCTCCATTGAATGGGGCGAGAGCTTGGCTCATCATCGGAGGAATGACCATGCAACCGGTCGAGATTGCGAAGTTCGTTCTCATCATACTGCTTGCGAACTACTACCATGAACTATGGAATAATGAGTTGAAAGGACTCCCTGGTCGATTGGCGCGGGCCGCTATCACGAAAAAAGGGTTGCGTGCACAAATCGGCGCCTTCTTTTTAGTGCCTGTCCTCTTTTACTTTTCGTTTTATGCGATCGCAATCAATGGACAGCCGGATATGGGGGGGCTATTCGTCCTCGGTTCCATCATGTTGCTCATGTGGTTCGGTGTCGGGGCGCCGCTTCGAATTTTGATTCCAGGGATTTTAGCTGGGGTTGGTACTGTATTCGTATTGTTCACGACCATCTTTTCGGAGAATCAACGAAGTCGGATTGAAGTCGTGTTCAACCCGTTCATGGACCCGGAAGGATATGGACACCAATTGCTCATGTCGATTATCTCAATTGTACATGGTGGATTGACTGGAGTCGGACTTGGGAACAGTTTTCAAAAGTATGGATATTTGCCAGAACCAGAAACCGACTATATCATGTCGATCATTGCGGAGGAGTTAGGATTCCTCGGTGTATTGACGGTTTTAGTCCTACTCTTCTTCATCGCCTTTCGCGCGATCCATATCGCCAATCATGCGGATAGTCACTTTGCGATGTTCGTATCGTTTGGGATTGCATCACAAATCATTATCCAGACGGCCATCAACATCGGTGCGATGTCCGGTTGGTTCCCAGGGACAGGCGTAACCTTGCCACTGGTCAGTTATGGAGGAACATCGCTCATCATGATGATGGGTGTTCTCGGGGTGCTCAGTAGTATCTCGATGCGTAACCGTCATCGAGAAGCGACACGACGAGAAGAAATTCGGGTGAAGTCAGAAGAAAACGTTCAACGCTCATCGCTTCACGTTGTCAGGTAAGGAAACGAACAAACTTCATTAACGGGGGGATTTCATTTGAAACCAATTAAAAAGTTACTTGTTGCAAACCGTGGGGAAATTGCCATTCGCGTATTTCGCGCGGCGACAGAGTTAGGCATTCGAACGGTAGCTGTCTATTCGCAAGAAGATAGCGGCTCCTTACATCGCTTTAAAGCTGATGAAGCCTACTTGATCGGTGTAGACAAAAAACCGATCGATGCGTACCTCGATATCGAAGACGTGATTCGAATCGCTAAGGAGTCAGACAGTGATGCGATTCACCCAGGGTATGGTTTCCTTTCAGAGAACATTGAACTCGCACGACGTTGCCGTGAAGAGGGCATCATCTTTGTCGGACCGCATGAGTCACATTTACATGCGTTCGGGGATAAAGTACGAGCACGTCAGAGTGCGATTGCTGCGGGTCTTCCTGTCATCCCGGGTTCGGATGGACCGCTCACATCATATGAAGATGCTGAAGCATTTGCGAACGAGCACGGATTCCCGCTCATGGTCAAAGCTTCGATGGGTGGCGGAGGACGCGGAATGCGTGTCATTCGAACAGAAGCGGAAATGAAAGATTTGATTGAACGTGCAAAGTCAGAAGCAAAGCAGGCGTTCGGTTCTGACGAAGTGTACATAGAAAAACTCGTCGAACGTCCGAAACACATCGAGGTGCAAATTCTTGGGGATGAGCACGGTCACATCGTTCACTTATTCGAGCGTGACTGTTCGGTTCAGCGCCGTCACCAAAAAGTTGTCGAAGTGGCGCCGTGTGTGACATTGTCTGATGCATCGCGCCAAGCGATTTGTGATGCGGCGGTCCAACTCATGCGACACGTCGGATACGTCAACGCCGGTACAGTCGAGTTCTTGGTGACAGAGGATGAGTCGTTCTACTTCATCGAAGTCAACCCGCGCATTCAAGTGGAACATACGATCACAGAGATGGTGACGGGCTTTGACATCGTTCAAACGCAATTGATGATCGCGCAAGGTGAGTCGCTCCACGGCGATATGATTCAAATGCCGAAACAGGAAGAGATTAAACTTCTCGGTTATGCAATCCAATCACGTGTTACGTCTGAAGACCCAGGCAATAACTTCATGCCGGACACAGGGAAAATCATGGCTTACCGTTCTCCGGGTGGCTTTGGTGTTCGTCTTGACGGTGGGAATGCGTATGTCGGTGCAGAGATTTCACCGTACTACGATTCACTTCTCGTGAAATTGTCCACACATGGCATGACATTCGAACAAGCGGCCTCGAAGATGGTTCGAAACTTGAACGAGTTCCGGATTCGTGGAATCAAGACGAACATTCCGTTCTTGATTAACGTCATGAAGCACCCGAACTTTATCAGTGGAGATTACAACACGTCATTCATCGATGAGACGCCAGAACTGTTCGTCTTCCCGAAACGAAAAGACCGCGGGACGAAACTGCTGAACTATATCGGGGATGTGACAGTGAATGGATTCCCAGGTGTTGGTCTGAAAGACAAGCCGATCAGCCGTTCGGTGCGAATCCCGCACGACCTCCCGGCAGAAGCGAAGCCAGGGACGAAACAAATTCTTACAGAGCTTGGACCGGACGGCCTCGCCGACTGGATCAAACGTCAACCGGAACTGTTGTTGACGGATACGACGATGCGAGATGCGCATCAATCGTTGCTCGCGACGCGCATGCGCACACAGGATATTCTAAATATCGCCGAACCGACAAGCAAACTCATGCCAGAATTGTTCTCGGTCGAGGCATGGGGCGGAGCGACGTTCGACGTCGCCTACCGATTCTTATCCGAAGACCCATGGGTACGTCTCATGAAGCTTCGTGAGAAGATGCCGAACGTCCTAATTCAAATGTTGCTACGCGGTGCGAATGCGGTCGGATATAAAAACTATGCAGACAACGTCATCGAGAAATTCGTACACGAAGCGGCATATGCCGGAGTCGACGTGTTCCGAATCTTTGATAGTCTCAACAACCTTGAGTCGATTCAATTGGCAATCGATGCGACGCTTCCAACTGGGAAAGTGGCAGAGGCAGCCATCTGTTATACGGGAGACTTGTATGATGGTAACCGTCCGAAGTACCATCTTCCGTATTATATCGACCTCGCGAAGAAACTTGAGGCGAGTGGTGCGCATATCTTGGCAATCAAGGATATGGCAGGTCTATTGAAGCCGGAATCAGCCTATGCACTCGTATCGGCATTAAAGGACGCCGTGGACTTACCAATCCACTTGCATACACACGATGCTTCCGGTAACGGGATCTTCACATATGCTCGCGCGACAGATGCCGGTGTCGATATCGTTGACGTTGCCGCGAGTTCGATGTCAGGGATGACATCACAGCCTTCAGGTGGAAGTTTGGTTTATGCGCTCAACCACCACGAACGTCAGCCGAAAGTCGACCCGAAACAATATGAAATCATCAGTGACTACTGGCAAGACGTGCGTCACAACTATGAACCGTTTGAAAGTGATATGCGTGCATCGAATCCATCCGTGTACGAACACGAGATGCCAGGTGGGCAATATTCAAACCTCCAACAGCAGGCGAAAGCGGTCGGACTTGGAGACCGCTGGGCAGAAGTCAAGGCGATGTATGCCCGAGTCAACATGTTGTTCGGGGACATTGTCAAGGTGACGCCGTCATCTAAAGTTGTCGGTGATATGGCGCTCTTCATGGTCCAGCATAACTTGACGGAAGAAGATGTGATGACACGAGGACATCAGTTGGACTTCCCAGACTCGGTCGTCGAAATGATGCGTGGTGAATTAGGAACGCCTCCAGGTGGATTCCCGAAAGATGTGCAACAAGTCATCTTGAAAGGGGAAGAGCCATTAAACGTTCGTCCTGGTAAATTGATCAAACCGTATGACTTCGAATCGGCACGCCAAGAACTATTCGAAAAATTCGAGCGACCGGTGACGGACTTTGAACTTCTTGCTCATGCGCTTTATCCGAAAGTGTACGAAGACTATATCAAACATACAACGACATACGGGGACGTCTCAGTGCTCGACACGTTGACATTCTTCTACGGATTAAACGTCGGTGAGACAATCCAAGTTGAAATCGAGACTGGAAAAACGTTAATCATCAAGCTTGTACAAGTGAGTGCAGCGAATGAAGATGGCATCCGTCTCGTCTCGTATGAGATGAACGGGGTACCACGTGAAATCGAGATTAAAGATGTCAATGTCAAATCGGCAACGACAAGCCGTCCGAAAGTCGATCGTTCGAACGCCAAACAAGTCGGTGCATCGATGCCGGGGTCTGTCTTGAAAGTATTGGTCGAACCAGGAAGTCGAGTTCATCGTGGGGAGCAGTTGCTCGTCACAGAAGCGATGAAGATGGAAACGACGATTCAAGCGGCACAAGATGGTGAGATTAAGGCCATTCATATTAAAGAAGGCGACACAATACAAAGTGACGACTTGTTGATTGAATTTGTATAATCAAAAGAAGCATAGCGCGCTATGCTTCTTTTTTGTAGATGGGAGTGGAGATCATGAGACGAGTATGTTGGTTTCGTTCGGATTTTAGACTGACCGATAATCATATGTTACACCGTGTATTGAAAGATATGGAGGAAGGCGATGACCTAGATTTCGTCTTTTGGTTGAATCCGAAATACTGTGACCCGTTCGAGGTACGGCATGACTATTTCTTCTCGACGATGCGAGCGTTCATGTATGATTTAGATGCGAAAGGGTTAGGGCTTCGCGTCCTTGTCGCAGAGACGGAGGATGCGTTCGTGAAACAGCTCGGGGAGATGGATGTGCTCTATTTTAATGCGGAGTACGTGGAACCGTTCAAACAGCGGGATGACCGTGTGATTGAAGCACTTGGTGAAGAAGTAAAAGTTGTGCGACTTCTGGATCGTCACCTGTTTCATCCCGATGCGTTCCGTACAAAAAGTGGCGATCCCTATAAAGTTTTCACCCCGTTCAAAAAAGCGGCGTATGCCGAACAGCCGCCCGCACCGTATGAGGTTGATGTCGATCGTTTATCTCAGTACATCCGTTCAAAGAATGAACAACCGAGTGAACTGAAAGATCTATTCAAACGATGTAATCGTGAATGGAAAGGGCTAGGGGAAACGGAAGCGAAGAAACGATTGACCCACTTCGTCAATGATCGCATGGTCGATTATGACGAGAAGCGTGACATTCCGAGCATCGCCGGGACGAGTCGACTATCTCCTTATTTACGGACAGGTGTGTTGTCGATTCGCACCATCACCGAACAAGTGTTGTCGGCGAGACGATCAAAGGGGCGTGACACGTATTACGATGAGCTGTTATGGCGTGAATTTTATTACATGGTCATGTCAAAGTTCCACGGATTGAAAGATCAACCGTTCAATGATAAATACAAGTCACTTGAATGGGAGGACAATGAAGAGCAGTTCGAAAAGTGGTGTAACGGGGAAACGGGGTATCCAATCGTCGACGCGGCGATGCGTCAGTTGAACGAGACCGGGTGGATGCACAACCGCCTACGCATGATTGTCGCATCTTTCCTATCGAAACATCTCCTTCTCGATTGGCGAAAAGGGGAACGGTATTTCGAGCAAAAGCTGATCGATTATGAGGCAGCGTCGAATATCGGGGGATGGCAATGGGCGGCCTCAGTCGGGACGGACGCTGTTCCGTATTTCCGTATTTTCAATCCGACGACGCAATCCGAGCGATTTGACCCTGATGGGACGTTCATCCGGAAGTATGTGCCGGAGCTGAAACATATAACAGATAAATCGATTCACTTTCCGGACCCGTCAGAGCGAGACAACTATGCCATGCCAATCGTCGATCATAAAGAAGCGAGAGAGCGTGCCCTCGAACGATTTAAAGCATTGTAAACTAAAAAGCGCCGCGGCGCTTTTTAGTTTGGTTATCCGTTCATGTTTTTCAATTGTGCCCCGTCTTGTCGCGCTGTCGACCGATACGCGTGATAAGAGAGGTATGACAGGATACCGAAGTAGCACGTGATCAAGAATGCGTGAAGGAGCGGAACGTAAGTCGCGTGTCCCCCAAGAACGATCCAAGCACCTGTACCGACTTGAAGTAGGATGAAGAAAAGAGACGCCCACATACCGCGCTCAATCAATCGGTTCATTTCTTTTCGGGCAAGATAGAGTACATACAACGTGTACAAAACGAGAATACCCGCCATGATGCGATGTCCCATCTGCACATACGACTCGAACGTCCAGACGTTCTGCTCACAAATCGGCCAACCGACACATGCGTATGTAGCACCGAGGTGACGGACGTAGGCTCCTGTGTACACGACGATCATCGTATAAATTGAAAGACCGTAAAGATGAGATCTTAATCGTCTCGATACGACTTGATGTTCCCGGTCACCTTCGAATAACAGAATCGTCAAAATGAGTAACGACGCGAACGACACGAGAGAAATTCCAAAATGAAGGGCCAGGATGGCATCCGACTGTTGCCAAATGACCGCGCCCGCTCCAATGATTGATTGGATGAGCATAAAGATAAATGCGAGAAACGCAAAGATTTTCACATCGACCCGATGTTTGACCGCGATGAACGTCCAAATGGCGAGCGCAATGATGAGAAGACCTTCAATACCGGAGACTACCCGGTGACTGTATTCAATCATTGTTTCAACACTGGGATTGGTTGGGATTAATTTTCCATGACAGAGTGGCCAGTCCGTCCCACAACCATCTCCTGAATCCGTCTTCGTCACGGTTCCACCCATGATGAGGACAAGCATCATCCCGAGGGTGACAAACCCTGAGAAAAACGCGAGTTTTTTATGCATGCAATACCACCTGCTTCTAATCGAAATCCGTTAAAAAATGTACCTTGTTTATTTATATTTTTTTCGCCATACTTATTATACGGCTTTCCGTTCAAAAAACGAAATGGAAAAGCTTGCAATCGTTATCAAAAACGTTATTCTAATATTAGTAAAGCACATAAGGTGTGACAAATATCACACTATTGACACAAAAAACTCGCTATTTTACAAGCATAAAGGGCGTATTTTATAAAAAAATATGGTATCTTTGTAGAGAGTTAAGTGTATTTTGTTCATATTGTGTTTTTTCTGTGAAGAGAATGCGAGGATTTCGTGATTATGTGGGGGGGTCAGTATGACAAAAGTCAACCCAGGGATGACGGTAGATGTAGAGTATACAGAATCAACGTCATTCCGAGATTACGTCGCCTTAGCGAAAATGGGAATTGTTCGCGCCAACCTGTTGTTGGTGTTTGCAGGATTCTTCGTTGCAGCGACGTACCAGAGCGATACGCCAGTCCTTTACTTGTTTGAAGTTTGGCCACAGCTCTTATTAACGATGTTAGGAAGCGCACTCGTGATTTCGGGGAGTTGTTACCTAAACAACTTTGTGGACCGAGATATCGATTACTTAATGGATCGTACGGACAATCGACCGAGTGTAACCGGCAAGATTTCAGGAGAGAAGATTTTACTCCTTGGATTGACACAACTTGCAATCGGAACACTACTATTGCTCCTTGTATCGTACGTTGCCGCAGTATTCGGTTTAATCGGGGCATTTTTTTATGTCGTGATTTATACGATGTGGCTGAAGCGTACGAGTACGCTCAATACAGTCGTCGGTAGTATTTCGGGAGCCGTTCCACCGCTCATCGGTTGGGCAGCACTAGATCCGGCACTTCATATTGATGCGTGGCTCATGTTCCTTGTCATGTTCTTATGGCAACCACCTCACTTCCTGGCGCTCGCCATGCGACGGACGGAAGAGTATCGAGCGGCAGGCATTCCGATGCTTCCGGTCGTGAACGGATTTGCCATCACGAAACGGCAAATCATCTGGTGGATTGCGACGCTGATTCCGGCATCGCTCTTATTTATGCACTATGGTCTTGTTTACTTGACAGTCGCAGCCGGTTTAGGGGGCTACTGGTTGTATCTCGGATTGAAAGGATTCAACGCCGAGGACGAAATCAAGTGGGCAAACAAAATGTTCTTCTATTCATTAATTTATTTAGTCGTGTGGATTATCGCGCTGATTTTGACAGCACTCTGGTGATCGCACTCACTATATAGAAAACCATTACACATCATTTTGGGAGAAAGTGGGGATTGTTGTGAAATCATTTAAGAAGCTTCTGTTTGGCATCGTCCCGATGATGATGTTCGCAGTCCTGTTATCAGGTTGCGGTCAAGAGGGATTGTCTGCATTGAAGCCGATGGGAGAAGGGGCTGAGCTTCAGCTCCGCATCATTCTCATCAGTTTGGCGATCATGCTCTTCGTACTCATCATCGTATCGGTCATTTACGTGTACGTGCTCATGAAGTTCCGTCGGAAAGATGAATCGATTCCGAAGCAAGTTGAAGGTAGCAGTACACTCGAGATGATTTGGACAGTCGTTCCGATTATCCTTCTCATCATTCTCGCTGTTCCGACAATCACGACGACTGTCGAACTCGCGAAAGCGAAAGAAGCGAAAAAAGAAGAAGAAATCAACGTTACAGCTAACTTGTACTGGTGGGAATTTGAATATCCAGAAGCAGGTGTTGTGACAGGGCAAGAGCTCGTCATTCCAGTCGGAAAACGAGTCGGCATCAACTTGACGTCGAAAGATGTCATTCACTCATTCTGGGTACCGGCTTTATCTGGTAAGACAGATACGAACCCAGGACTTGATAACGAAATGTGGTTACATGCAAATGAACCAGGTACTTACTACGGGAAATGTGCTGAGCTTTGCGGTCCGTCACATGCCCTTATGGACTTTAAAGTCATCGCGCTCGAGCAAGAAGAATATGATCAATGGCTCGCTGACATGAAAGCTAAGCAAGACGAGAACGGTGAGAATCTCGTCGCAGACAACACAAACTTGACTACAGGTGAGCAAGTGTATGTCGAAAGCTGCTTGAGCTGTCACGGCGGCGGTAAAGTGGCACCAAGTTTAACGAACTTCGGTGATCGTGAATGGCTCGCAGGTTACCTCGAAAACAACGAGGACAACTTGAAAGAGTGGATCCGTGACCCGCAAGAGAAAAAACAAGGGGCTCTTATGCCAGGATTCAATGAAGGTCAAATCAGCAACGAAGAATTAGATGCACTCGTTGACTTCTTGTATGAGCAGAAGATTGACTAACGGGAAAAGGGGGATTTCACGTGGCACAGACCACTGCAATGCAGCAATCGCGTAAATACAATGGCATCATGGATTGGATTACGACGGTTGACCACAAAAAAATCGGTATTTTGTATTTGTTCTCAGGAATCTTCTTCCTCCTTCTCGGTGGAATTGAAGCATTACTGATTCGTTGGCAACTCGTCAAACCAATGAACGATTTCGTCAGCGGTGAGACATTTAACCAGTTGATTACGATGCACGGGACGACGATGATCTTCCTAGCGGCCATGCCGATGCTATTCGGTTTCATGAACGCCGTCGTACCACTTCAAATCGGGGCACGCGACGTTGCGTTCCCATTCATTAACTCATTAGGTTTTTGGTTGTTCTTCTTCGGTGGAGTCATGCTTAACTTGAGCTGGTTCTTCGGAGCAGCACCAAACGCAGGGTGGACGGCTTACGCTCCACTTTCAACACAACCGGAAGCGACAGGGGTAGACTTTTACGCTCTCGGTCTTCAGATTTCAGGTTTCGGTTCATTGATGGCCGGGATTAACTTCCTCGTCACCATCTTGAACATGCGTGCGCCAGGAATGAAACTCATGCGTATGCCACTCTTCACATGGACGACTTTCGTTGCATCGGCATTGATCGTCTTCGCATTCCCACCACTTACGGTCGGATTGTTCATGTTGATGTTCGAGCGACTCTTCGGAGCTGCTTATTTTGACCCGGCACTTGGCGGGAACGTTGTCATCTGGGAACACCTTTTCTGGATCTTCGGTCACCCGGAAGTATACATCTTGATCTTACCGGCATTCGGTATTTTCTCGGAAATCATTCCGACATTTGCGCGTAAACGTCTCTTCGGTTACACGACGATGGTCTTCGCGACAATGCTTATCGGTTTCCTTGGATTCATGGTTTGGGTTCACCACATGTTCACAGTCGGTCTTGGTCCAGTTGCCAACTCGATCTTCGCTGTTGCAACGATGGCGATTGCCGTACCAACTGGTGTTAAAATCTTTAACTGGCTCTTCACACTGTGGGGCGGTCAAATTAAATTCAACGTGGCCATGCTTTACTCTGTCGCGTTCATTCCTTCATTCCTCGTTGGTGGGATGACAGGGGTTATGCTTTCAGTCGCACCGGCTGACTATCAGTACCACGACAGCTACTTCGTTGTCGCTCACTTCCACTACGTTATCGTAGGTGGGGTTGTATACGGTCTCTTCGCAGGACTTTACTACTGGTTCCCACTCATGTTCGGAAAAGCCCTTTCTGAAAAGCTTGGATACTGGCAGTTCTGGTTGTTCTTTATCGGGTTCCACTTGACGTTCTTCCCGCAACACTTCCTCGGATTGTTCGGTATGCCACGTCGAGTCTTCACATACCTCGATGGTCAAGGTTGGGATACACTCAACATGCTCTCGACAATCGGTGCATTCTTCATGGGTGTGTCAACGATTGTCTTGCTCATCGCTGTTGTGAAAGCCTTCTTGTCAAAAGACCGCGTCAAACCAGACCACTGGGGAGACGGACGTACGCTTGAGTGGACACTTCCTGTTCCGACTCCAGAGTACAACTTTGCACAAACACCACTCGTCAAAGGACTTGATACGTTCTGGCTCGAGAAAATGGCAGGCAACAAACGCGTGTCAGTCGCTGAGGAAGTTTCGGACATTCACATGCCGAATAACTCGCTCATTCCGTTCTTCATGTCACTCGGCCTCTTTATCGCAGGACTCGGTGCCATCTTCCAGATGGATAACACGGTCGTCGGTTGGTCATTGATTGGATTTGGATTAGCGATGACGTTCGTCTCGATGTTCCTACGTTCTTGGATTGACGATCACGGCTACTACATTCCGAAGTCACAAGTCGAAGCAGACTTGAAAGCGATTCGTGAGAAAGGAGAACAATAAATGGCACATGCAGTTGAAAAACACCCAGTGACCGGTATCCCGGCCAATCCAGAGAAAGCAACACTGGAAGGGAAAAATAAATATGTGGCCTTCTGGTTCTTCCTTGGTGGAGAGACAGTCCTCTTCGCCTCGCTCTTTGGAACATACGTTGGTCTCTTGAACTCTGGTGCGCCAGAGGAATTACGTTCGTATAACATTTTCGAAATGGAGCTCGTCTTCATCATGACGATGCTCCTCCTCACAAGTTCACTTACAAGTGTCCTTGCGATGATGAACATGAAGGCAAACAATCCAGGGCGTATGAAGCTTTGGTTGATTGTGACGCTCCTTCTTGGTGCCGGATTCCTTGGTGCTGAGATTTACGAGTTCATTCACTACTACCACATCGGTCACACGTTCACGTCGAGCGCATTCGGTTCAGCCTTCTATACGTTGGTTGGTTTCCACGGCGCGCACGTAACGTTCGGTCTTCTTTGGATCACGACGCTCTTGATTCGTAACTGGAACCGTCCGATCGATGTATACAATGCACCAAAGTTTTATGTATCGAGTCTATATTGGCACTTTATCGACGTTGTTTGGGTCTTCATCTTCTCAATCGTCTACCTCTTAGGGATGGTGAACTAATATGGAAAAACGAGTAATGAACGAATCTCACAAGCAGTTAGAGCTTGAAGTAAAAGCAGAGTCGAAACGTGAGTATCAGCTTCAATTAATCAGTTTCGCGATGATGATTTTACTCACATTCGTGGCATTCGGCGCCGTCTATGCGGAATTGATGCCGGTGTGGGCAGCAGGTGGTTTTTTAATCATCTTGGCGGTCATCCAAGTCTTCCTACAGTTATATATCTTCATGCATATGAATAACCGTGGGAACACGTGGATCGTTGGCATGATGTGGCTAGGTATCTTTGTTGCCATCATCACGGTCGCTGCACTCCGCTTACTCATTTGGTAATTGTGACAAAGGATTGAACATCTGTGGAAACACGGATGATTCGGTCCTTTTTCCTTTACTTCAAAAATGAATGAATAGTAATCTTGAAGTGAACGGTTTCAAAGGTTAGGGAGAGAAAGAAAAGGGGTGAACGGATGCTCTGGAATACGTCGGAGCTGCTCAATCAATTTGATTGGCTCACGTTATGGAGTCCGCTGTTCGGATTGCTCATGGTCGGGATTTATGTGTTATACGCCGTCGTGACAGAGAGAATGGCGAAGCGAGGATATGCCTCGACCACGTTATTACAAAAGTTTAGTATGTTGTTTGCGATTGTCTTGTATTACATCGGTTTTGGAAGTCCAATCGATGTCATGGCACATATCATTTTATCGGTGCATATGTTCCAAATGGTGCTCGTCTATATTTTGGCACCGGCACTCGTCGTTTACGGTCTACCGCACTGGGTGTTTGAAAAAGTACTTAGCTTCAAATGGATTGGGCCGATGTTCAAGTTTTTGACGAAGCCACTGATCGCGCTCATTTTATTCAACGCATTGTTCTCGATTTACCATATGCCGGTCGTATTCGACTACGTCTTGACGAACTACGGCGTTCACCGTATTTTCCACGGTGCCCTTGTCGTCTTTAGTTTGACGATGTGGTATCCGGTCATCGTTCCACTCGTCTCAGACGAAGAGGAAGGCATGTCCGATTTGAAACGAATGGTGTACATTATCGCCAACGGGGTCTTACTGACACCTGCCTGTGCGCTCATCATCTTTAGTCAAACGACACTCTATAATGCATACACGGACCCACAGACGTTTGCGACGGTCCTTGGATACTGTCTCCCGAATGGTGACGTTTCCGGAATTGATTTAGAGGCGTTGATGGGAGCGACGAACAGTGCGCTCGAAGATCAACGTTTCGGTGGGGTCCTCATGAAACTCGGTCAAGAGATCGTGTACGGCTTCTTCTTCGGCTGGACGTTCTTCGGCTGGGTGCGTCGGACGAAGTCACTTGCTCTTGATGAAGGCATGTCATTCACTCCGCAAGAAACAAATGAAAAAAATTAAACAGAACATAAAGGGGAAACATTGATGAACTATCTTGCCTTAATTAGTGTGTCATTCATCGTCATCAGTGCGATTCTTGTCGCCATCGGATGGGTGATTATCGCAAAAGACCGCAGCAACATCGAAAAACATAAAAAGGTGATGACGGCCGCAGCGATTGCAGCGACGACGTTCTTCATCCTTTACGTCTCGCGTACCATTTTTGTCGGTAACACGGCATTTGGGGGACCGGATTCAGTGAAGCCGTTCTATCTTGGTTTTATGATTTTCCATATTCTTCTCGCAACCACAGGTGGTATCCTCGGATTGATTACGCTCTATCTCGGTTATAAAAACAAAATCGAGAAGCACCGGAAAATCGGTCCAAAAGCGTCAGTCGTCTGGTTCTTCACGGCCATTACGGGGGTGACGGTTTACATTCTTCTCTATGTGGCATATGACCCAGGTGAAACGACGAACGTATTCCGCGCGATAATCGGAGGATGATCCATAGAGAGGGAGAGCTGTATGAAACGGAATAGCTATTTGACGGTCGGTTTGACCGTCTTGACGCTTGTCGTCATCGGAGTAGCCGTGTATTTTGTTTTCTTCAATCAAGACGACCTACCCGTCATTCAAGAGCCAACCCCGTTCACATTAACGAACGCATTAAATGAAGAGACCTATAATTCCGACAACGGAAAAGTGAAGATTGTGACGTTCTTCTATACGAACTGTCCAGATATTTGTCCGCTCACGTTACGTGATTTTATGAAACTCGAAAAAGAATTGAAAAAAGAGAACTTATACGGCTCGGACGTAGAACTCGTCGCGATCACGGTTGACCCGGAGGTGGATACCGTGCCCGTTCTGAAAAATTACGGGGAAGCATTCCAAGCAGAGCCGACTGGATGGAAGATGTTGACGGGAGACCAGGTAGACATTGACCGAATCACACGTCAGCTACAGTTCTATTATTCGAAGGCGAACAGCGGACTCGTGACGCATGCGACGACGATGTACGTCATCGACCGCCATCATGATGTCCGTGCTGTCGCGCAGATGGCGACGGCAGGGGATGAACCGGTCGATATCGAATCTATCATGGAGGACGTTAAAGTGCTCGCGAATGAAAAGGAGTGATCACCATGAACGATACGATGGCTGTGATTGGGAATGACTATTCATACGGAGACGTGACGATTGCGGAACGGGCGATTGAAGATTTGATCGCGTGTAGCGCAATCGAATTCGGCTTGAAAGAAGTGAAAGTCGTCTCTCGCTCGAAAGACCACTATGATTATCAAATCATTGCACCATTAACACTCGTCGAGGCAGAGCGATTGTACCGCTATGTTCGAGACCAATTCGATTTATTGCTCGGTCAAGTCGATGTGACATTGACCGTCATTGCGGCATGATATAAGGGAGGACCCGTAAAGGGCCTCCTTTTTTATATGCTCGACGCTACGTTTCTTATGACTATATCTTCCAGAAGTGAACTTTGCTATACTAAATAGTGGAGTCGAACTAATGTTCGCTTTTTAGAAATGGAGGAGGACAAATTATGCAGAACCAAGCCTTAGTCGTTATTGACATTCAAAATGACATCACGAAAAATTACAAAGCAATCATCGACAACATCAATAAAGCGATTGATTGGGCGGTCGAAAAGAAGTTACATATCGTCTATATCCGTCATGAGAATTTATCAGCAGGGACGAGAACGTTCAAAACAGGAACGCGAGGAGCGGAATTAGCACCAGATTTGAAGCTCGCGTCCGACCACGTGTTCACAAAGTACAAGGGCAACGCCTTGACGAGCGAAGCGTTTGTGACGTTCATTGCCAAGCATCACATCGATACGTTTTATATCACTGGGGCTGATGCGACCGCCTGTGTGAAGTCGACTTGCTACAATCTGCGGAAATCTGACTATGCGGTTAGCGTCTTGTCGGATTGCGTTACGAGCTACGATTTGAAAAAACTAGAAGATATGATTATGTATTATAAGAGTAAAGGTTGCGTGATCATCGAATCAAAGGACTTGTCGGCGTAAGTTGCCTAACAACGTTTAACTCGCCCATAAGAAAAACCCCTTCGCTTATGCAAGGGGTTTGACTTCTAATGTTTCTGCGAGTGCTTTTAGACGGCGCTCACAGTCGCGGACGATTTCTTCTGGGAAGACTTCATCGTATTCAACACCGTGTGGATAATAATGCTTTCCTAAAATCGGTGTAAGCATTTTGACAACAGCGTGACGATCTTCGATTTGACCTTCGATCGCGTATACAGGTAAGCGAAGATAGAATGTTTCGCCAGTCGATTGTTTCTCATATTTCATGTCATACGTGGCACGCTCGTAATCCCAAGCACCTTCACGGATGAAATGATGATGATCCATGATCGTCTCGAGCAAACCAAAACGGATTTCTTTTCCCTCGATGTGGAACTGCTCAAATTTCATCATAATCCCCCTTTTCGAATAAACCTCATATGTCATCATACCATATTCAAAAACGTTCTTGGAATAACGTGTGTTCAAATTGTGAAAAAAAGATGAACGATTAATCAGCCGAGTGAATTTAAGTATTCCTCGATTTTTTGAGGGAGTTTCACGCCAAGAGGTAGCAGTCCTTCTGATCCGAAAAAGACGTTGAATTCCAAAATGTAAAATCCTTCTTCCGTCACGATAACGTCAAACGCTGCGTGATTGATAGATAACGTGTTGGCAATCGATTGAACTTCTTTGATGACGTCTTCCGGGATGTCTTCGTACGAGAAGTTAGCCCCTTGAGCGACATTGTTTAAAAAAGCCTCGCTGACACGCCAATAGGCACCGACTACCTCTTCTCCAATCACGATGATGCGTAAGTCGCGATCATTCGGGATGAACTCTTGGACATAGAACGTATCATGATTCTCGACGTATTCTAACCAGTCTTGGTCATTTTTGATTAACCATACCCCTTGACCCATTGAGGATTTGGCTTTTTTGGCGACGAACGGGTAGTGGAATTCTTCCAACACGCGTTCAATCGTGTATGGGTTCTTTCCATAAATCAATGTCTTCGGAATCCGATGCGGATATGTCGCTTTAAAGGCGCGCGTCATCTCGATCTTGTCGTGCCCGAGGTGATAAGTCGCAGGTGATGGGAAGATTGCTTTATTCATCCCGTAGATGATGGAATTGACCATCCAATACTCAGGGAACAGGACGAGGTCGGCAGCGCGAACCTTATCGAGCTGATCGAAATAATATTCGGGTTTCGCATAATCCGTCTTGATACCGGCCGATCGGATCATATTAAAAGAAACTTTTTTCATACGTAGACGCATAGGTTGCGTCTGTTCACTTCCTTTCTACATGGAACGCCTTGCGGTCAACTTCAATTATAGTGTGGATTGCTTACATAGGGAAACAATTGTGGTAAAATCATGGCAGAAAGGGTGAGGGGTATGATAATCACTGAACAGACGATTGCCCTGCTCGATCAAACAGAAGAATTGACCGATTTGATTGAAGCAAGCGAATCGTTTCAAACATATATTCAAACGAAAGCGGCACGTCTCGCATCACAAGAAGCAAAGGAAATCGAGCGTGAGTTCTTGAAGATGAAAGAGGACTATGAGTATGTCCAGCGATTCGGAAAGCATCATCCGGACCACGACCGCATCAAAAAAGAGATGCATCTCATCAAACGTCGTCTCGATGTTCAGCCGGAAATCGCTGCGTTCAAAAAAGCGGAACGAAGCTTGGATAAGTTGTTAGGGGAAGTGAGTGAACTATTGGCTCATTCAGTCTCTCCTAAAATCAAGGTCCCGACCGGTAATCCATTCTTTGATGAAGGTGGATGTTCTGGTGGAGGTAGCTGCGGAGGAGGCGGAAGTTGTGGATGCGCCGTCTAAGTTGAATGAACGGATTGGCTTCGTCGTATACGTGAATTCCTTAAAACAAGTGAAAGCGTTAAGACGTTATGCGAATCTTTACTTTGTCTCAAAACGAGAAAAGTATGCGTTTCTTTATACTGACCTCGAAGGTCATGAAGCCGTACTCGAACAAGTGAAAGCATTGCCGTTTGTGGAAGCGGTCGTTCGAAGCGAACGCCCATTCATTTCCGAAACGTACGAGACAAAATCGAAATAAACAAAAAGATGAAGGTGGCATCACCTTCATCTTTTCTGCTGGAGGGAAAGACATGCGTGTCATATCTGGAGAACGAAAAGGGACCCGTTTAAAAGCGGTCCCAGGAACGGCGACACGGCCGACGACCGATAAAGTGAAGGAATCGTTATTCAACATTATCGGACCTTATTTTTCAGGCGGGAAAGCACTAGACCTTTACGCGGGCAGCGGTGGGCTCGGAATCGAGGCGTTATCACGAGGTTGTGACGAAGCTATTTTTGTCGATCGTCAACCGAAAGCCGTCCAAACGATTCAAGAGAACTTGCGAGCGACCCATTATGAAGTAAAAGGGAGAGTATATCGTCAAGACGCCAAGGCGGTACTCGAACAACTCAAGGTTCAACAGGAACAATTCAAGCTCATCTTTATGGATCCTCCTTATCATGCGGAAGAACACGTGGCGTTCTTACAGCTGATCGATGAATCAGATTTGTTGATCGATATCGGCGTAATCGTCTGTGAACACGGTAGTGACGTGACATTACCGGAGCGGGTGGGACGATTTGAACGAATTAAAGAACAGCGATACTCAGATGTCATCACCATCAGTTTCTATGAGTACGCATCGGAGGAGTGACACGATGAAACGGATTGCGATTTGTCCGGGTAGCTTTGACCCAATCACAAACGGACATCTAGATATTATTGAACGAGCGGCGGCCATTTTTGACGAAGTCATCGTGGCTGTCCTTGAAAATTCAAGCAAAGCCCCATTATTTGATGTGGAGGAAAGACTTGGACTGATTCGAGATGTGACGACACATCTGCCAAACGTGTCGGCTGACGCGTTCGGGGGATTGCTTGTCGAGTATGCCGCAGAGCGGGAAGCGGCGACGATCGTCCGTGGGCTCCGTGCAGTCTCAGATTTCGAATACGAGCTTCAAATCGCATCAATTAACAAAAAGTTGAATGAGAACGTCGAGACGTTGTTCATGATGACGAATAGTCAATATTCGTTCCTCAGCTCGTCGATTGTCAAAGAAGTGGCGAAATATGGTGCATCGGTCAGTGAACTCGTACCGGAACAGGTTGAAATTGCCTTGCGTAAAAAGTATCAAGTGAGTTCGGGACAATGAAATCGTTAAAAATCGGTCTCGGTCTACTCGTTACAGTGCTTCTCTTCCTGTTCGTCCCACTTCCTTACTATATCTCTTCACCCGGAGCAGCGACCTCAATTGAAGAGTTCCTGACCGTCCAAGGTGGCGAAAAAGAGGATGGGGAACTGATGATGGTGACAATCTCCCAACGCCGTGCGACTCCGTTTTGGTTAGTTGAAAGTTGGGTGACCCCGTTCACGGAAGCGAATTTATCCAGTCGCTATTTATACGATGGGGAGAATGAGGCAGACTATGAACGTCGCCAACAATTATTGATGGACTCTTCTCAACAAGCAGCAATCCAATACGCCTATCAATTAGCAGCTCAAGACGTGACGGTTGATTTCGAGGGAATTTATGTATCTGCTCCGATTCCTGGGTCCCTTGCGGCCAATGTGTTGAAGCCGGGTGATGTCATCACGGCCATCGATGGGATGTCCTTTGCCACTCGCGTCGACTTTTTGAATCGCATATCGGAATTTGAGGCGGGCGATGAAGTGGAGTTGACGATTGAACGAGACGGCGAAGAACGTGTCGTGCAAACGCTCATTCAGCCGATCGATCAAAGCGGGGATCGTGTCGGAATTGGAATCTATGAACCACTTCCCGTTCAAGAAATCACGGCTGATCCTGAAGTCGATGTCGCTTTGACGAATGTCGGCGGTCCATCTGCAGGATTGATGTTCACGTTAGAAATTTATGATCAATTGACGCCAGGTGACTTGGCAAATGGAAAACGGATTGCCGGAACCGGAACGGTCGATGAGGAAGGGAATGTCGGACCTATCGGAGGTGCATGGCAGAAAATTGTCGCCGCCGACGAGGAAAGAGCGGAAGTCTTCTTTGTGCCGGCCGGTTCAAATTATGAAGAGGCGCTGGAATCACGAGACCGCCTAAACAGTGACATTGAAGTCGTCCCTGTAAAGACGGTCGAGGATGCGATTCGTTATTTAGAAGAGATGAACTGAGGGCGTTGCCGGTGCTCGATCAATGCATCATCTTGAAGCGGGAGTCGATATGCTTCGGTGACACGAGCTTCAAAATCGAGCCGGGCATCGAACTTACTGACGAGTTGCACGTCTTCCTTCACATCTCGTAACGCATGTCGTCCGAGATCGTTGAAGGCGAGCGGTCTCACGTAAGGGACTTCATCAAAGCGTGTCGGTGCCTCGACTTTTAACCAGTGAAGCAGTACGGCGACGAACGCCCGCTGAATGGCGGTACGCGTGTAGCGACGTGTCGACACGACAGCAAGTGCACGTTCGAATGAAGGCTCGACTCCCGCCTGCTTAAGACGAGGTGCGAGAGAAGCATCAATTCCTACGAGCTCCGTCAATGTGTGGAGTGGCAAGGTTCTCAGTTTGAATTGTAAGACGGGCCAATAGTGTTCCCAATGTGTCATCGGTTGTGTCCGAAACATCGCTTCAGTCGATGCCGGAACGGCACGAACTTCACCGGTGTCTAGGTAATGAGCCCGAATACCCGTTGCCGACATGACGTCCATTAATGAAGGATCATGATAATCAGCCCCGAGCCGTTTGACTGTATGTAACTGAATCATCTTTGCTGCTTTGGCGTAATGATAGCCCAAAATGTTGTTTGGTCGCGTCAAATCAAATGAGGGATAAACGGTCCGGAAAGCTCGACTCGAAGCTTGAGCGGACGAGTGTCCTTCATGTAATGCTTCTTGAAGCGCCTCTTTGTAACGTGACGTCTCTTCGACATGTGAACGGGCTGCATGGAGGATTGCATCTATATCCCCGCTCTCACTCCCGAACGATAGCGTCTGGCAACGGAGCTGTTCAGCAATCGAGACGGAGGCTTTAGCGAAACGGTCGGCGCGTTGGACCCCGTATTGGGTCGGTAGCTCGATGACAAGATCGATCGCACCGCTCTCGACGGCAGCCTTAGCCCGTTTCCACTTGTCGAACGAGGCGGGTTCGCCCCGTTGAGTGAACTGGGCACTCATGATGGCAATCATGACATCAGCTCCGGTTTCGTGACGTGCAGTTTGCGCTTGATAATAGTGCCCGTTGTGAAACGGGTTGTACTCTGCAATAATGGCCGTCTTTTGCATGATTTACTCCTTTGCATTGTCGTATGGATTGGTGTAAGATGAGTAAGTACGCTTTGGCAAAGCGCCGTCGTCAACTGATTTTAGTGTAAAGAAAAAACATTGACAAAACAAGTTGGCCTATCTATAATTCATATTGTTGCAATTGAGGTGATTCGGATGAAATGGTCTATTGCACAGCTACTTAAGCTCCGAAACCAGGGTGACGGTTTTACAATCGATGAGATGGTAGAACTACCAGAGCTGACTCAGCTCCATCCGGATATCCGTTCGATTCGCCCGGTGCATGTGCACGGGGATGCATCGTTCACATCTAATCAAGTTACATTCAATCTGAAGATTCAAGGTGACCTGACGTTGCCAGATGCGCGAACGTTAGAAGATGTCACTTATGAATTCGATATTGAATCGCTCGAGCCTTTCTTTTTGGAGAATGGGCGTTATACGGAGCAATTCGATGACGTGAATTTGCCAGAAGGAAATACAATCAGTCTTGTACCGATTGTAAAAGAGCTCATCATGTTAGACGTCCCGATGCAAGTTTATGGGAACGAAACAGACAAAACTCAGGTTGAAGGAGAAGGCTGGACGCTCACTGACGAACAGCCCGAAGCCCAACCAAAAATTGACCCGCGTTTCGCGGGACTAGCCGACCTGTTCTCGAAAAAAGAGAACGAGGAAGGTTAACTTATCAAGGAGGTGGACAACGATGGCAGTACCATTCCGTAGAACGTCGAAAACTCGCAAACGTCTTCGTCGTACTCACTTCAAACTCAACGTACCTGGTATGAACGAGTGCCCGAACTGTGGCGAAATGAAACTTTCACACCGTGTTTGCAAATCTTGCGGACATTACAACGGTAAAGAAGTAACAAGCAAATAATGCTTGAAGGAGTGACCTGTTCTCAGGTTACTCCTTTTTTGTTTGTCATTTTTGGGTCATGGTGAAAAGATGTGGTAAACTTTTTGTGCGAAAATAGTTCGAATAGGAGGAGGGCCATGATGAACTCCATCAAACGAATTGGTATCATCGGAAACGGAGCGGTCGGATTATTGTTGGCATCTGTGCTCGCAGACGATTACGACGTGACGCTCTATGGAAGGATCGGGTCATCTGATCCACTTTTCATCACACGTATCGGTGTGACGGAAGGGACGGCACGTGTGTCGTTACGGTCAAGTCAGACGCTTCAGGAAACGGACGAGGATCTTTTTTTTGTCACGACGAAAGCCCATCAAGTCGAGGAAGCGACGGCCCGACTCTCGGGTAAGGTGCCCGTCTTTATTTGTTCGAATGGGATTGCCCATCTGGAATATGCGAAACGTCGAGGGTTTCATTTAGGTGTCGTCGAGCATGGGGTGACGAAGCGTGGTCATGAGGTTGAGCATCGTGGACTCGGACGGATTCGAATTGGAAGTACGTCGGGGCTCCATCCTCTATCATTTCAAGAGAGCCCACTTCACATCGTGTGGGAAGAAGATATTGAACAAGTCGTCATTGAAAAATTGTTTGCTAATGCCATCATCAATCCCATCACGGCATTATGCCGGGTCCCGAATGGAGCCCTCGCCGGCTCACCATATCGTGAAATCGCACAATCGATTTACGATGAGTTGGTGCCTTTGTTTGCGCAGCAAGTCTCATTTACCTACATCGAGACGATTATCGAACGTACCGCACAGAATCGCTCCTCGATGTTGCGCGATCTTGAAGAAGGTCGGCCGACAGAGGTGGATGCGATTTTGAAACCGGTGATTGAGAAAGCCGAACAGATGCAGATTTCTCTCACTGTCATTCCGCTATTACATAAACTGATTCTAGGAGCGAGCGCATCGTGTTAGTGTATATCGTTTCATTTCCACTCATCTTATGGTTTATGGTGTATATGATACTTAGAAAAATTATGCCGAAATCAATCAACTCATTCAAACTCGCATGCGATGCCGGGGTCATCCTTTGGTTTTACGCTTGCAGTATTTTACTTGAGGCCATCGTCGGGACAGATATGTTGCTATTATTGCTCGCAGCCTGCTGTGCGATTTTCCCCATCAACGCGATTTGGCAGCGGATTCGTTATGAGGAAGTGTTGTTCACGAAGATGTTCGTCCATGGTTGGCGGTTACTCTTCTTGCTACTTGTTCCGACCCACGCCATTTTATTCGCAATCGGTGTAGCCCAAGGCATGATTCGTTGATTGATTGAAAGGAAGTTGTTATACGTGAAGGTAGAAGCATTTGATGCTCTATATGCATCCACATCACCGATGATTCAAATCGATCATGAATATGGTCGCTGGCTCGATTATCGAGGGATGGATGAAATCGAAAAACGTGCCGAGGAGGTCTCAGGGCGCACCTATGAGCATCTGTCGGAGCTCGTCGAGATAATAAAGGGACAACAAGAACAGTTCGGGGAACTTTCGGAAGAGTTGGAAGCAAATCTGGAGTTACTCGCTCAGCGAAAAGCGTACGTGATGGTGACGGGGCAACAGGTCGGCGTATATGGAGGACCTTTGTTTGCCGTATACAAACTGTTAGCGGTCATCAAACGGGCGAAACAGGCTGAAGCGAAATTAGGGAAACCGGTCCTTCCTGTCTTCTGGATGGCGACGGAAGATCATGACTTTGCTGAAATCAACCATGTCTTCACGACACAGGCGTTTTCGAGGACGTTGAAAAAAGATGCCTTGTCATCGTTACCGCTTGCAGGAAAAGCATCGATAGGGGACTTAGAGTTCGAACGGGTCAAGCTCGAACTTGTTCAAATGGCGCAACGTCTTCTACTGAACGAAGCAGAGACACCGTATACTTCACATTTGTATCATGAGCTGATTGACCTCATTCAAGTGAGTCGTTCGTTCGCTCACTTTTTCGGTGGAATGATGCGGCGATTCGTCGGATCTGACTTTTTATTGTTTGACCCGCACGCGAAAGACGTACGGGCTCTCGAACGACCGATGTTCCGAAGTCTCATCGAGCATCATGACAAGCTCCATGAAGCGCTCGGTCATGCGTATGAAGAAGGGATGCCATCGGTCGACTTGAACAGAGACGCGGCCCATCTGTTTTATCACGATGGGACACGAGAGCTGCTCACGAAGGTCGATGGGGTGTTCACGACAAAGCGAGGACATCGCTTCACTGAAGACGAACTGCTCACAGAGATAGAGGCGCATCCGGAACGTTTCTCAAATAACGTGGTCTCCCGTCCGCTCATGCAGGATTTCCTGTTCCCGATTGTTGGGTATGTGGCAGGTCCCGGTGAAATTGCCTACTGGCTCCAGCTTCGACCGCTCTTCCACGAGATGAGATGGAAGATGCCGCTTCTCTTGCCACGTCTTGGTGGGTTGATCGTGTCAAGAAATGATGAGAAGAAGCTTCGTCAAGAAAGCGTGACATTGGAGCAGTATATGAAGCGACCGCTCCCGGATCATGCATTTGACGATGAAGCGTTTGAAGAAAAGCTATATGCGTATCGGACGCTCACAGAGGCCGTCAGTCATGAGGCAGGGAAACAAGGAAGACGATTTGAGGCGAAGTCGAGACATGTGCTCGAGCGATTGGCGGATGAGATGCGTGCTGAATCGAAGCGAGAACAATATCGCTTGAATGCACGAAGGATTCATCTGTCGACCCGGCTGTTCCCGATGGATGCCCCTCAAGAGCGCATCATCTCGATGGTTCCGATATTAAATCGTCACGGACTAGACGTGTTCAAACGATTGAAACAGGTTTATGAACAATCTGATACGGAGCGATGTTTGTTCTATGTATAATCTTTTTTTGAGAGCTCTTGACATTTGTCGAGAGCTTTTTTTCGTTGTTACCTTTTTGTTTCCTCTTTTCACTAAAAACCTGTACGGACCTTGACATTTTTATGATAAAGTAAGTGTAATAAAACAGTTGAAATATGTAGGTTGAGAGGGTTTTTTGAATGTTTGAGCATGAAACGGTTTTAAAAATGGAGTCCATTGAGGGATTGAACATCAAACCAGATGGGGTATATGTCGATTGTACGTTAGGTGGAGCGGGTCATAGTGAAGAAATCGCAAAGCGTCTAACGACGGGTCAACTATATGCGTTCGACCAAGATGACGTCGCGCTCGCACATGCGAAAGAGCGATTGGCTCCTTATGAAGGCCGTGTGACGTTTATAAAGAGCAATTTCGTTCACTTGAAGGAAGAACTCGCCCAACGTGGTGTGACAAAAGTGGACGGTGTACTATTCGACCTAGGCGTTTCTTCGCCACAGCTAGATGAGGCGGAGCGCGGGTTCAGTTACAACTATGACGCACCGCTCGATATGAGAATGGACCGGTCACGAGACTTTTCAGCCTATCATGTTGTGAACGAATGGTCGTTCGGAGAACTTGCTCGTATTTTCTTTACATACGGGGAGGAAAAGTTTTCAAAGCAAATCGCACGAAAGATTGAGCAAGCCCGTGCCGATAAACCGATTGAGACGACATTCGAGCTTGTCGACTTGATTAAAGAAGCGATTCCTGCACCAGCTAGACGAAAAGGCGGACACCCGGCGAAGCGGACGTTCCAAGCGATTCGAATCGCCGTCAATGACGAGTTGAACGTATTCGACCGCGCCGTTCAAGATGCGATTGATTTACTTGCATTGAATGGACGCATCTGTGTCATCACGTTCCATTCGTTAGAAGACCGCATTTGTAAACAAGTGTTCAAAGAGCGAAGCCAGCATCCACCATTACCACCGGGGTTGCCGGTCATTCCGAAAGAATTTGAACCGGAACTCAAACTCATCACGCGTAAGCCGATCGTGGCGAGTGAGGGAGAACTTGAAGATAACCGTCGTTCACGCTCTGCTAAGTTGAGAGTGGCCGAAAAACAAAAATAACCGAGAGTGTAGGAGGGATACCTGATGCCAGAAGCTGCCCGTAAGGCGTTGCAGCCTCAAGTAACACCGAATCGAAATCCGATTCCGCAAGAACGACCAATACCTGCTCCAAAACGACGCACGTTGACCTTGTTTGAATCGATCCTGTATCCAGTGATGATTGGTTCAGTGGTCATGTTCGGTGGCATCACGGTGTCGAAGCACAATGAAGCGTATAATATTATGCGTGATACAGCAACCGTCAATCAGCAGGTCGACGGGGTTGCAAAAGAAAACGAAGAACTAAAGTATGAAATCGCCCAATTAAGCTCGCCCGAAAGAATTTATGCGATTGCCGAGAAGCTCGGAATGAAATTCAATGAAAAGAATGTCAAGGTGATTGATTGATGAATTCTTTAAAACAGAGTAAAAAAAGAGTGGCGTGGGTAGCGATTGTCTGCTTCACCCCGCTCTTTTTATTTTTTGTCGGATGGTTCCTTTATTTATCCGTCACCCATACGTACAAAGGGGAGAACATGCTCGCATTCGCGGAAGAGCAACGGTGGAAAGCTGTCAGTACGTTAGAAGCGGAACGGGGCGAGGTGTATGATCGCTTCGGTCAACCGATTGCCATCAACATTCCATCATACCGGCTCGTTGCCGTTTTGAAACTCGGTGGTGAGCGGGTCAAAGGGAAGACGCTTATGCCTGATGAGTTCGCCGAAGCGGCGAAGCAATTGTCGACCGTGCTGCCTATGACAGAAGCCGATTTATTGAAACGGCTTGAACAAAATGCCGACCTTGGACAGATCGAGTTCGGTGTTCCCGGTCGTGACTTGACCGTAGAACAAAAAGAAGAGATCGAAGCATTCGACCTAAACGGCATCACGTTTGTCGAGGAACCGAAGCGCTATTACCCGAACAAAGTATTTGCTTCCTCGGTAATCGGATATGCCCAGAAAATTGACCAGAACGGTCGTATCGAACTCGTCGGTGAATTAGGGATTGAAAAGTCTCTGAATGATATTTTAAGTGAATCGTACGGTCTGTATCGATTTGAGAAAGATTTGGCAGGTCGTGAACTCATATCGAGTGACGAGCAGTTGAAGATTGAACCGGAAGACGGGGCGGACGTCCAATTGACAATCGACCACAGAATCCAACAGTTGCTCGAAACGAAGATGAATGAGTTGTATGAGGAGTATGAGCCGAAACATGCGACGGCCATCATCATGGACCCGAAAACGGGAGAGATCATCGCACTATCGGACCGACCATCGTTTGATCCGAACACACGCGAGATTTCTTCGTACAGTAACTTCTCTGTTTCGTCTCGATTCGAACCTGGATCGACGATGAAGATCTTTACGCTCGCGGCAGCCATCAACGAAGGCGTGTACAATCCGAATGAGCTGTAT
The DNA here is from genome assembly GCF_018617255.1 of Exiguobacterium sp. s43. Taxonomy (GTDB): domain Bacteria; phylum Bacillota; class Bacilli; order Exiguobacteriales; family Exiguobacteriaceae; genus Exiguobacterium; species Exiguobacterium profundum. The sequence goes on along the minus strand of NZ_JACSJT010000001.1, from coordinate 1,662,758 downwards.
GAATCCGGTTCATACAAATATGGCAAGACGGTCTTCAATGATTACAACATTACGGGATGGGGTACCATTCCTATGGTAGAAGGCGTCTGGCATTCGTCGAACGTCGCATTCTCGATTTTAGCGAACGAACGACTTGGTCTCAGTCGATATGAAGATTACTTTAAAGCTTTCAAGTTTGATCAGCGGACAGGAATCGATTTGCCTGGAGAGGTCAATAGTCAATTCGATTTCGAAAGTCCGATGAACGTCTTGATTACGGCATGGGGACAATCGACAGCGGTGACACCGATGCAAATTTTGCAAGCGACATCGGCCATCGCAACGGATGGGACGATGAAGCAACCGCACCTCATCAAGAAAATCGTCAACAGCGAGACCGGCGAAACCATTCGGACGACCAATCCGAAAGAAGTCGGTCAACCGATCACGGCGGAGACAGCCAAAAAGACACGTGAAGCGCTCGACGGTGTCGTCAATAGCGATGTGGGAACAGGGCAACTGTATGCGTTAGACAACTATCGCGTCGTCGGAAAGACCGGTACCGCTCAAATCGCCGAGAACGGAAAATATTTGAGTGGACAGTATATTCACTCGTTCGTCGGGATGGCTCCGGAAGACGATCCGGAACTTGTCATGTATATCGCGGTGGACAGACCGAACAGTGACTCGTCTACGACCGGGCCACGAATCATGGCGCCACTTTTCAAAGACGTGATGGATGTCGCATTACGTTACCGGAGTGTCGAGCCTGAAAAACAAGAAAAAGCAGTCGAAGCCTCGACGAAGACAACGTCTTCGTATATCGGTCAAAACCGTGAAGAGGCAGTGAACGCATCGACGGAGAATTCCTTCAATCCGATCGTGTTAGGTGATGGAGACGAAGTGATTGCGCAGAGTCCTGTGAAAGGACAATCTTATGTCGTCGGTGAACGATTGTTGCTAAAAACGAGCGAGTCGTTTACGATGCCTACATTAAAAGGTTGGTCGTTGCGTGACGTAAAACGTTTAGCGACCCTATATCAATTAAATTTAGAAATCGACGGTACCGGATTTGTCACATCGCAATCGATTGGCAAAGGGAAACCGGTCAAAACAGGTGCCTCCTTGAAAGTGAAATTGGAGACCCCGTCGAATTAACGCACGAGATGAAGAGGGCTGCGGCTCTCTTTTCCTATGTAAGAGGAGGAAGTTTGTATGGAACAACTGACAGTTCAAAAATTGGCATCATGGTTTGGCATGGATCTAAATGACGAACGTCTCGTCGAACGGGTCGCCACAGATTCAAGAGATGCAAACGAGGCGGGTCTCTTCGTCCCAATCGTTGGGGCGCGAGTCGACGGTCATGATTACATCGAGGCGGCCGTTGAAAAGGGTGCGATTGTCACGTTCTGGGAAGAAGGTCGTCCTCAACCAGACAACCTGGTTGTCATCCCTGTGAAATCGACGATTGAGGCATTGCAAACGGCAGCGGCGCGATATTTAGAAGAAATCAATCCGCTCGTCGTCGCCATTACAGGCTCGAATGGGAAGACGTCGACAAAAGACATGGTCGCTGTCGTGCTCGAGGAGAAGTTCAAGACGCATAAGACGGCCGGTAACTTCAACTCGGACGTCGGCTTGCCACTTACCGTTCTCAGAATGCCACGGGATACGGAAGTAGCCGTCCTAGAGATGGGAATGAACGGATTCGGTCAAATCGAGACGCTGTCAAAACTCGCCAAGCCTGATGTGGCGTTTGTGACGAATATCGGGGAGTCCCACGGTGAACAAGTCGGCGGACGGACAGGTATCGCCAAGGCGAAACTTGAGATCAAGGCCGGTCTCAAAGCAGACGGTCGCTTGATCGTCGATGCGGATGAGCCACTTCTTTCCGGTCAAGGCTATCGCGTCGGATACGATGAAACGGCGGATGGGAAAATTGAAGTGATCGAAACGACATTTGACGCATCGATCTTTAAATACAACGGTGACTTGTATGAACTAAAGGTGCTCGGTGCCCATCAGATTCGAAACGCAGCCTATGCAATCGCGTGTGGACTTGCGTTCGGTCTCGATCATGCGATGATTCAACGTGGCCTAGACCGAATCAAGTTGACATCGATGCGGATGGAAAAACAGATGTTCGGCGAAGCTCACCTCATTAACGATGCCTACAACGCAAGTCCGACGTCGATGATTGCAGCGATTGAGACGGTCAAGTCGCTTGAAGGATTCTCGAAGCGTGTGCTCGTCCTTGGAGATATGTACGAGTTAGGAATGGATGAACAACTGCAACACGAACAAGTCGGTGGCGCGGTGATATCTCCCGTGACCGATTGTATTCTCGTCGGAGACAAGGCAAAATGGATCGCGGATGGGATTCAAGATTCACGAGTGAACGTTAAAATGGTCCCGACGGTTGAGGAAGCGAAGGCGCTCCTTCATCATTATCAACGACCGGATACTGTGGTATTGTTAAAGGCATCTCGAGGACTGGCGCTTGAGCGTCTTGTTCAATAAATAAAGTAGTGAGGTAGCAACATGTTAATTAGTTTAATCGTATTAATCAGTTCATTATTAAGTGTCTTGATCGTGATGCCGCGAGCCATCCCAGCATTGCGTCAATTAAAGTTCGGACAAGAGATTCGTGACGAAGGTCCAGGTTGGCACCAGAAGAAGTCAGGTACACCGACGATGGGTGGGATCGTCATCCTGCTCGCCATCCTTGTCGGATTCATCGTATCCGTCATTTTTGGCGAAGCGGTCGCTGGATTCGGGTCTCTTCTATTCGTTACGATGGCATTCGGTGTCATCGGTTTCTTAGATGACTACATCAAAGTCGTCAACAAACGAAACCTCGGATTGACGTCCCTTCAGAAGTTGATTGGTCAAATCGTGGTATCGGTATTGTTTGCATGGTTCTTGTCACTCGGGGGAGACCTCGATACATCGATCTCGATTCCATTCACGTCGATTTCGTTCGATACAGGATGGTTCTATATCGCCATCGTCATCTTCTGGCTCGTCGGATTCTCAAACGCCGTCAACTTGACAGATGGATTAGACGGACTCGTCTCCTTCTCGGCCATCCCGACGTTCACATTCTTTGGGATTTACGCCCTTACACAAGATGAACTTGGGATTGCTTGGTTCGCGTTTGCGGTCGTCGGTGCCTTGATCGGGTTCCTAGTCTTCAATAAGTATCCGGCTAAAATCTTCATGGGTGACACCGGTTCGCTCGCACTAGGCGGAGCCGTCGCTGGACTCGCTTTGATGTTGAAGCTCGAATTGCTTCTCGTCTTTGTCGGAATCATTTTCGTCATTGAGACATTGAGCGTCATCTTGCAAGTCATCTCGTTTAAAACGACGGGGAAACGACTCTTCAAGATGAGTCCGATCCATCACCACTTCGAAATGGTCGGGTGGTCAGAATGGCGCATCGTACTCACGTTCGGAGGCATCAGTTTAATTACAGCAGGTTTATCATTACTACTCATGTAAAAGGGTGAGACAGATGGAAAAGCAATGGCACGGTAAAAAAGTTCTTGTCCTCGGTGCTGCGAAGAGCGGCATTGCAGCGGCGACATATCTGCATCATGTAGGAGCAGATGTGACGATCAATACGGGGAATATCCCTCCGGAAGACGAACAGGAAAAAATTCAGGCGCTTGGGATTCAATCGGTATTTAACGAACATCCCCTCGCTCTGTTGAATGAGACAGAGTTGATTGTCAAAAATCCAGGCATCCCGTATCAGATTCCATTGCTTCAAGAAGCGATGTCTCGAAACATCCCAATCTATACCGAAGTGGAACTTGCTTATTTGGCAACGGAGGCGGAATTTGTTGCCATCACCGGCTCAAATGGGAAAACGACGACCACGACACTCGTCTATGAATTGCTCAAAGGTGGGGAACGTCCGGTGCATCTTGCGGGAAACATCGGATTCCCGGCGATTGAAGTGGCATCTCAGGCGAAGATGGGCGATTTGATTGTGATTGAATTGTCGAGTTTTCAATTGATGGGGATTGAGTCATTCCATCCCCGCTCGGCGGCACTACTCAATCTATCGGAAGCTCATCTGGACTATCATGGGGATTTTGATGCGTATGCGGATGCAAAAGGAAACCTGTTCCGTCAAATGACGAATGCAGACCAAATCGTCGTGAAAGTGACGGATCCGGAAGTGATGAAACGCGTCCCGGTAGAGATTGAACCAACTACGTTCAGCTTTGACCGAGGTGACGCTTCTGTCGTCGATGGATGGGTCACAGTTCGTGGTGAAAAAATCATGCAAGTAAATGAGTTGGCACTAGGTGGGGCGCACAACGTGGAAAATGTATTGGCTGCACTACTCTTAGTGGAACCATTTGCTATTCCACGTACGCATATCGAACGTGTGTTACGAAACTTCGGTGGCGTCGCGCATCGGACCGAGAGTCTCGGTGATGTGCTTGGACGTGCTGTTTACAATGATTCGAAAGCGACGAACAACGTAGCAGCGGAAGCGGCGTTACGGGGGTTTGATGCCCCAATCGTTTGGCTTTGTGGTGGTCTCGAACGCGGTGCGGACTTATCTTCGCTCGCCTCTGCTCTCTCAAAAGTAAAAACTGTCGTCGCGTATGGTGAGACGGCTGAACGATTTAAAGAGCTCGGCGAGTCTCAACAGATTCCTTCTTTCACGGTCGAGACGTTGGCAGACGCCGTTCCGCTCGCGTTTGAGAAATCCGAGACGGGAGACGTCATCTTACTCTCACCCGCCTGTGCTAGCTGGGATCAATTTAAAACGTTTGAAGAACGAGGCGAGCAGTTCGTTCAACTCGTCCGTTCATATGAGGAGGCGAACCGATGAAAATCATGATTTCTGGTGGTGGTACCGGTGGTCATATTTATCCGGCACTCGCATTGATTGAAACGCTACAAAAACGTCACCCGGATTTACAGGTACAATACATTGGAACGGAGAATGGATTAGAAGCCGATCTCGTACCGCGAGCCGGTGTCCCGTTCAAGTCGATTCAAATCGCAGGTCTGAAGCGTTCGCTTTCACTCGAGAATCTGAAGACCGCCTACTGGTTTTTGAAAGCCGTTCGGGCATTGAAGAAAGACATGGCAGCGTTTAAACCGGACGTCGTGATTGGCACGGGTGGTTTCGTATCCGGTCCTGTCGTTTATACGGCACAACAGCTTGGGATCCCCACGATTCTGCATGAACAAAACAGTATCCCGGGATTAACAAACAAATTCTTATCGAAGAAAGCCGATCGGGTCGCCCTCTCGTTCAAAGGATCGGATGTCCATTTTCCGGGCGCGAACGTTCGCTTGATTGGAAACCCGCGTGGTAGCGAAGTATTGCAGACGGAAGTCGATGAGGCGTCTATCCGCGAACAGTATCGTTTAGATGACCGTCCGATTGTCTTGGTTTATGGTGGAAGCCGCGGAGCCGAGGCCATCAACCGAGCGGTCGTGGAAGCAATCCCAGCGCTCTCAGAATTGCCGATCAACGTCCTTTACGTCACAGGGAAAGTGCATTTCGATGCGGTGTCGAAACAGGCACCATCCTCTGACAATGTACACATTCATCCGTACGTGTACGATATGCCATCTCTACTCGCTTGTACGTCACTCGTCATCTCACGAGCTGGCGCTTCAACGATTTCAGAATTGACCGCACTTGGCTTACCGAGCATTTTGGTCCCAAGTCCGTACGTGACAGCTGACCATCAAACGAAAAATGCTTCGGCCCTCGTCGAGAACGGGGCGGCCCTCCTTGTGAAAGAAGAAGCGTTGACGGGTGTTTCGCTCGTAGAGACGATTCGTCAAGCACTCGAACAGCGTGAAGAGATGGCGAACGCATCGCGTGCGCTCGGTTTCCCGAACGCGTCAGATGCATTGGCCGACCTGGTAGAAGAAGTCATTCAATAAAGGAGTAGAACCCGATGGAACCAAGCCAACAAACGGTACGCAGTCTCGAAGACCGTATTCCATACATGAAAAAACAACGGCGTAAAAAAGCGAACCGTCGGATGTTCTCTGTACTCTCACTGTTTGGAATTCTCATCTTACTCGTGGTCTACATGCAGACTTCCATGTCGAACGTGAAAGAAGTGAAGGTATCGGGTCTATACTGGTTAGAAGAAACGTACGTGTTTCAGGATATGGAGCTCGATTCATCGACGAAGTTTGTCAGTCTTTCCCCAAACAAGATGAGTGAACAGATGGAAAAGTTGCCTGGTATCAAACGGGTAGAGATCGATCGTTCTTGGTATAACAAGGTTCATATCTCTGTGACAGAAGAGAAAATGATTGCTTATGCGAAAGCCGAAAAAGGAGATGTCGTCGTGTTAGCCGACGGTTCACTCCATCCGACCGGAGCCATCACCGATCCGCAAAAGCTAAAGGACGGACCGCTCTTGCGAGAGTTCAACACGGAAGCAGAACTTGAAAAGATTGCAAGTGAACTCGAACGGGTGGATGATGCGACTCGGGCTCGTATGTCAGAAGTGATTTTATCAAAACGAAAAGATGAGCCGACGCGATACGAGATTTTTATGAACGACGGCAATACGTTACTCACACCTACATTGAAGTTAAGTGAGACCGTATCGAAGTACGGAGAAATTTATGAAAACATCCCGAAAGGTGAGCGTGGGACCGTCGTCATGGATGGTGGGTTTTACTTTGTTCCATACGAGAAAACGAATGAATAATCAGTTATATTACAGTCCTTAGACACATAAGGGCTGTTTTTTTGTCGTTTGTAAACGAATTGATAACGCGAAACCGCTTAAATTGTAGGATTCTACCTTTTCTCACTATCTTATTTGTTGTAAACTTAGACGTGAGATATCTTGTCGAAACCAACAATTTTTTTGGATATCTGTATACGTGTCAGGCAATTGGAACAGGAAAATTATAGAGCGGAGGTGTTTCCCTTTTGGAAGCGAATGGTTATGTGGCCGCATTAGATATTGGAACGTCAGAGATTAAGCTCGTCGTCGGTGAATTGCTCGGCGGAACGCTTAATATTTTGGCAGAAGGGTGTGCACCGTCTGCGGGTGTAAAACGTGGCGCTGTCGTAGACATCGATAAAACAGTCCAAGCGATCAAACAGGCCGTTGAGCATGCTGAGACATCGCTAGGTGATCAAATTCGATCTGTATACGTTGCCATCGAAGGGGAGCATATCCAAATTGCCCCATGTCACGGAATTGCATCCGTGAAGCGGGAAGATCAAGAAATTACCGACGCAGACGTGATGGAAGTCATCAACTCGGCACAAGTAATGCGATTACCGGACGAGATGAGTGTCATCGATGTGATCCCATCTTCATTCACGGTTGATCAACAAACAGGTGTTGTCGATCCACGGGGTATGTTAGGCTATCGACTTGAGATGCATGGGAAAATGGTGACCGGGTCGAAGACCATTTTACATAGTATTCGTCGTTCGATTGAACGGGCTGGATTACAACTCGAAGGTTTTATTCTAGGAAACCTTGCGCTCGGCATGAGTGCAGCTTCTGTAGATGAAATCGATTTAGGAATCGGGCTCGTCGATGTCGGACATGAAAAGACGACGGTTTCCGTATTTTATCGGGGAGATCTCGTCTACTCGTATATCCTCCCGGTCGGTGGAGATCATATGACAAGAGACTTGGTCTATAAACTCAATTGTAAATATCAAGACGCCAAAGTGGCGAAAGAAGAATATGGTCTCGCTCTTGAAGAAATGGCTGATGAGACAGAAGGTTTCTCCTACACGAACATCAATGGGGAAGTGGCGTTCGAACCACAGTCAGAAATTAGCTACGTTTTAGAAGCGAGAATAGAGGAAATGTTTACCCTAATGTTGAATAAGGTTCAAAAAGTAGGTGTTCCGATGCTGAATGGCGGATACTTACTTTGCGGTGGGGCAGCTGCTCTACCGGGTATTCAGGAGTTGGCGACTCGCATTATGGGCCAAAAGACGAGATTGTATCAACCGTCGTCGATTGGTGTCAGACATCCAAAATACGCGACAGCCGTCGGTGTATTGAAATATGTCTTGATGAGTGATCATCACGTTTCGAAATCTCAACTTGAAAAACCGGAAGTTCGCCAGGAAACACTTCACACGAAGCCGGAAGCGACCGATATTCATGTAGGAGAGAACGAATACGAGAGCGATCAAGAGTCGAAAAAAGGATTTAGTCGTTTGATGGAAAAATTATTTGGCGTTTAAGCTGACGATGTAATACAACTTGGAAAATACGTAGGGGGATACCTGAATGATGTACTTTGATGAGGCGATTGACGCCGTAGCAAAAATTAAAGTAATTGGAGTCGGTGGCGGCGGGTCAAACGCCGTTAACCGCATGATTGAACATGGGGTACAAGGAGTCGAGTTCATCGCAGTCAACACGGATGCACAAGCGTTGAACATGTCGAAAGCCGACGTGAAGCTTCAACTTGGTGCAAAATTGACACGCGGTCTCGGTGCAGGTGCGAACCCGGATATCGGTAAAAAGGCGGCTGAAGAAAGCCGTGAACAGTTGATTGAAGCACTTGACGGTGCAGATATGGTATTCGTCACAGCTGGAATGGGTGGCGGAACGGGAACAGGTGCTGCTCCGGTCATCGCCGAGATTTCAAAAGAAATCGGCGCACTCACGGTCGGTGTCGTGACAAAACCGTTCATGTTTGAAGGACGGAAACGTATGCAACACGCACAGCACGGTATTCAAGCGTTCAAAGAAAAAGTAGATACCCTCATTGTGATTCCGAACGATAAGCTTCTTGAAATCGTGGAACGCAACACACCGATGATCGAAGCGTTCCGTGAAGCGGATAACGTCCTTCGTCAAGGTGTACAGGGAATCACAGACTTGATCGCCATCCCTGGTCTCATTAACCTCGACTTCGCGGACGTGAAAACGATCATGACGGAGAAAGGGTCTGCCCTTATGGGTGTCGGTGTCGCGACAGGTGAAAACCGTGCCGTTGAAGCAGCGAAGAAAGCAATTTCGTCACCACTTCTCGAATCTTCAATCGAAGGAGCGAAAGGTGTCTTGATGAACATCACTGGTGGACTTAGCCTTAGCTTGTTTGAAGTGACGGAGGCGGCTCAAATCGTTCAAAGTGCGGCTGATGAAGAAGTGAACTTGATCTTCGGTTCGGTCATCAACGAAAACTTGAACGATGAAATCATCGTTACCGTGATCGCAACTGAATTCGCTGAAGAAGCACAAGGAACGAACCCGTTCCTTCAGCAGCCGAAAAAACAGCCTGAGGTTGAGAACAAGGAACCCCAACCAAAAGCAAATGAAGCGGCTCAACAAGACGAAGGGAACTTCCATCGCCCAGTGTATGGAGGAGACGTCCCAGACGAGACGATCAACATCCCTGCGTTTGTGAGACAACGCCGTAACTAAACAACTAGGGGTGCCGGTACTCGGCATCCCTTTTTCTAAAAGGAGAGACCGATGCAACTGCTACATACTTGGGAAACCGAAACAAACCGTTATCATGCTTACGCGACGACACGAACGGACGGACATAATGCTGGAAACGTCGGATTACATGTGGGCGATGAAATTGACCGAGTCGTCGAAAATCGTCAACAGTTCTTTCAACAAGCCGGGCTCTCGTTAGAGGACTCCGTGTGGGCGGATCAAGTACATGGTACGACTATCCAAGTCGTCGATTCGTCGGACAAAGGTAAGGGGGCATTCCGATATGAAGAGGCGATTCCGAAAACAGATGGGCTTCTCACAACCGAAGACGCGTTACCGTTAGCCCTCGTCTTTGCTGATTGTGTACCGCTCTTCTTCTGTGCGAAAGATCATGGGGTCATCGGCATCGCTCATGCCGGGTGGAAGGGAACGGTCGGAAACATCGTTAAGACCATGATGCAGGCGTTTGCTGAGCAAGGAATCGAGGCGACCGATGTAGACATGCTCGTCGGTCCCTCCATCTCAGGAAGTGACTATGAGGTCGATGGTCGTGTTCTCCAGGCCGTCCGGGATGTTTCGCCGATTGCATATGAACGGTCAGTGCGAAACGAGTCGGGTGAGCACGCGCTCTTGTCCCTCCAAACCGTCAATGAAGTATTGGCAAAAGAACATGACACTGAGGTCATGCAATCGAATTTAACGACTGGCGCGGACAGCCCGTTTTTCTCCTATCGAGATGGAGAGAGGAAACGTCGGTTTGCGGCAGTCATTGTCAAGGAGCGGAAATCGTGAGTATTTCAGATAATGTTAAAAAAGTTCAATCCATCATGGCATCACATGTTCAAGAAGTAGAACCGACACTGATCGCAGTCACGAAATCGGTCGGTGTCGATGTGGCGATTGCCCTTTATGAAGAAGGGATTCGTGATTTCGGAGAAAACCGTCCAGATTCTTTACTCGAGAAGGTTGAAGGGATGCCGAAGGATGCAAGATTTCATTTTATCGGTACGTTACAGACACGCAAAGTGAGACAAATCATTGATTACGTCGCGGCAATTCATTCGCTCGACCGCTTGTCTCTTGCATCGGAGATTGACAAGCGCGCGAGCCGAACAATCGATTGTTTCGTTCAAGTGAACACGTCAGGAGAAGATTCAAAACATGGTCTCGAAATAGAGGAAGTCGTGCCCTTCATCGAGAACTGTAAACAGTATCCTCATATTCGAATCATCGGGCTGATGACGATGGCACCATTCACTGAAGAAGAGTCAACACTTCGTGAAACGTTCCGCCGTCTCCGTCATCTACGTGATGAAGTGAAGGCAAATGCGTTTGAACACGCACCATGCACGGAGCTGTCGATGGGGATGTCAAACGATTATCCAATCGCGATTGAAGAAGGCGCATCGTTTGTTCGTATTGGTACCGTACTTGTGCAATAATATATCTTAAGGAGGAATCCGTTATGTCAATCAAAAACAAAATGAAAGATTTCTTTGGACTCGAAGAAGATCCGAACAGCACATATGAAGAAGAAGAGTATACTGTGGCAAATGCAGCAGCTCCTTCTACAACCGAAACATCTGTCGTCAGACAGGATGATCGTCCAAAATCAGCGAATAATCTCGTGGCATTAAATACGAAAAAGAAAGACCGTTCAAAAGTCGTATTGGCTGAGCCGCGTGTGTTCGCTGAGGCGCAAGACATTAGCGATCATTTGAAAGAAAACCGTGCTGTCATCGTCAACCTTCAGCGCATGTCAAAAGAGCAATCGCGTCAAGTCGTCAACTTCCTCTCAGGTGTCGTATACGCCCTTGAGGGATCGATGACTTCGATTGGACATAACACGATTCTGTGTACTCCGAACAACGTCGAATTGACTGGTTCAATCTCAAACTTGATATCGGAGGATGAACTTCACAGTAAAGGGTGGTAACTGAATGGAAAACGTAATCCCTGCCTTAGGCAACACGTTGAGCGATCTACTTGGTATCTATAGTTGGGTCCTCATCGGCTATATTTTATTATCATGGTTCCCGAACGCACGCGAATCTAAATTTGGTCAAATCTTATCGTTTTTGTGTGAACCGTTCTTGGCGCCGTTTCGCCGGATCATCCCACCGATTGGTGGTATGCTTGATATCTCCCCAATCGTTGCGCTGTTCGTGCTTCGTATGGCCCAAGCCGGAATCGCTGCGATCTTTGGGTGACGTATGAGCGTCTATGACCATTATCGACCAAGTGAACGCGCGTTCGTTGAACAAGTGCTCGACTGGGTACAACAAGTGGAGAATAGCTATGTGTTGAAATTGACGGATTTTCTAGACCCACGTGAACAGCAAATCGTCAAACAACTCGTCGGTAAACAACTTGTCATTCATGATGATGGCGGATTTGAAGGCGCGGAACGACGTCGTCTGATTTTAGCGCCGGATTACTATGAACTCAATCCAGATGATTTTGAGATTGAGATCCGTCGAATCGAGTACCCAACAAAATTCGTGGACTTGACGCATCGACAAGTGACAGGTACATTGCTGAACGCTGGAATGAAACGTCAAAAGTTCGGAGATGTCGTTCTTGACGATGAGATTGTACAATTTGCGACGACGCGTGAAGCGGTCGGGTTCATTGAAATGAATCTTGAACGTGTCGGAAAAGCGAGAGTTCGCATTTCTTCCGTGCCAAAAGACGAGGTTCTTGTCGTCCCTGCGACCGAATGGATTGAAGGGTTCGGCATCGTCTCTTCCTTACGATTTGATACGGTCGCAAGCGAGGTGCTTAACATCTCTCGGCAAAAAGCGCAGGCGCTCGTCAAACATGGCGACTGTAAAGTGAATCATAAAGTCATTGAAGACGCGAGCTTCATCCTTGAACCGGATGATTTACTATCCGTCCGTGGATATGGTCGCATCAAATTGATGGAGATTCTCGGATCGACCAAACGTGAAAAAATTAAAATCCAGTATGGCACCATACGTTGAAATTAGGAGGAAAGTCGAATGGCGTTGACACCGATTGATATTCATAATAAAGAATTCTCTTCCCGTTTTCGTGGGTACGACATCGATGAGGTCAATGAATTTTTAGATCAAATCATTAAAGAGTTTGAACTATTGATTCGTGAGAATCGACGGTATGAAGAACTTGTCAACGATATGCAAGCCCGCATTGACTACTTCTCCTCGATGGAAGATACGTTGAACAAATCGATTATCGTCGCGCAGGAAGCGGCGGAAGAAGTGAAGAACAATGCTCAAAAAGAAGCGAGTCTCATCTTGAAACAAGCGGAACGTGAAGCGTTCGCTCGTGAAGAGGAAGCGGCGCGCAAAGAGCAACTTGCTGAACGAGAAGTCGTTCAAATGCTCAAGAAAGTAGAGTTGTATCGGACACGCTTCCGCGTCCTCGTCGATGCGCAAATGGAACTTCTCAACAGTACGGAATGGGAAACGATTGTCGGGGAACCGCCTGTGCAGACGGTTCTTGACGATAGAACAGAACTTGCGTATAATGACGACGAAGTCACACGTAATGAAGAACAACACGGATAAATGATCAACACGTTGAGTAGGACGCGTCGATCGAGTCATACCTACGAAGCGACTTAGGGACGGTGAGAGCCTAGGAGAAAGACTTGAATCGGTATCCCCTATGAGTCGTCACGCTGAACTGAAGTAAGCGTGACCGCCTGACCTCGTTATCGGTTACCGAGAGCGGTCTCATGATGATGAGACTAGTAGGGTGGTACCGCGAGTCAACCAACTCGTCCCTATCAGGGATGGGTTGGTTTTTTTGTTTTCTAAAAAATGTTGATGGAGGAGTTTCGATGAACTACAAAGACACGCTATTAATGCCAAACACAGAATTCGCGATGCGTGGGAATTTACCAAAGCGCGAGCCAGCGATGCAAACAGAATGGGAAGATATGGACCTTTACAACAAGGTACAAGAAAAAAATGCTGGGAAACCACAATATATCTTACATGATGGACCTCCATATGCGAACGGTGACATCCACATGGGACACGCGATGAACAAAGTATTGAAAGACATCATCGTTCGTTTCAAAGGGATGAACGGCTATCAGTCTCCAATGATTCCAGGATGGGACACGCACGGTCTTCCAATCGAGAACGCCCTTCAAAAAGCAGGCGTCAATCGTAAGGAAATGACAGTCGCGGAATTCCGTGAAAAGTGTGCAGAGTATGCGATGGAGCAAGTGAACTCGCAACGCGAACAATTCAAACGTCTCGGTCTTCTCGCAGACTTTGAGAACCCATACATCACGCTCCTTCCTGAATACGAAGCGGCACAGATTCGTTTGTTCGGGTCGATGGCTGAGAAGGGTTATATCTACAAAGGGAAAAAACCGGTTTACTGGTCACCATCTTCCGAGTCGGCACTCGCGGAAGCAGAGATTGAATATTACGATAAAAAATCACCGGCTATCTACGTGGCGTTCCGTGTCGTGGACGGTAAAGATACGTTGACGTCAGACGATCACTTCGTCATCTGGACGACGACGCCTTGGACAATCCCGGCGAACCTTGGAATCGCGGTAAGTGATGAGTTGACTTACACGCGTATCGAACATGAAGGAAAAGGCTATATCGTCGCGGAAACGCTCGTTGAAGAAGTGACGGCAGCGCTCGGATGGACGGATTACACAGTGAGTGGGTCTTGGAACGGACGTGACTTCGAGTACATGACGGCCCAACATCCATTGTATGACCGGACGTCACTCGTCATCCTGGGCGACCACGTCACTGCGGATGCGACTGGACTCGTACACACAGCACCTGGACACGGGGAAGACGACTATCGCGTCGGACAGGCTTACGGATTAGACGTCCTTTGCCCGGTGGATGACCGTGGCTATATGACAGACGAAGCCCCTGGTTTCGAAGGTCTCTTCTACGAAGATGCGAACAAACAAATTGGTATGAAGCTTGAAGAGAACGGCTACTTGCTCAACTTGAAGTTCATCAAACACTCGTACCCGCATGACTGGCGTACGAAGAAGCCGGTCATCTTCCGTGCGACACCACAATGGTTCGCGTCCATCAAAGATTTCCGTGAAGACATGCTCCGTGAGATCGAGGAAGTGAACTGGGTCCCTGAATGGGGAATGACACGTCTCTACAACATGGTCCGTGACCGTGGAGATTGGGTCATCAGCCGTCAGCGTGCCTGGGGAGTTCCAATCCCAATCTTCTATGCGGAAGATGGAACGGAAATCATCACGAACGAGACAATCGACCACATCGCCAACTTATTCCGTGAGCACGGTTCAAACGTTTGGTATGAGCGTGAAGCGAAAGACCTTCTCCCTGCAGGGTTCACTCACCCGAACAGTCCGAACGGTGAATTCCGTAAAGAGCTCGACATCATGGACGTCTGGTTCGATTCAGGTTCTTCACACGCTGGTGTATTAGAAGAACGCGAAAACCTTCGTCGTCCGGCTGACCTTTACCTTGAAGGATCGGACCAATATCGTGGTTGGTTCAACTCGTCACTCTCGACGGCCGTTGCGACGACTGGGAAAGCACCGTACCGGAATGTCTTGAGTCACGGATTCGTCCTCGATGGGGACGGACGCAAAATGTCGAAATCGCTCGGTAACACGATTGCACCGAACGATCTTGTGAAGCAGTATGGCGCAGAGATCGTACGCCTTTGGGTCGCATCCGTCGATTACCAGTCGGACGTACGTGCGTCACACGATAACTTCAAACAGGTGTCAGAAGTTTACCGGAAGATGCGTAACACGATTCGCTTCTTACTCGGGAACTTGAACGGGTTCGAGCCATCGATGCGTGTCGCATTCGACGATATGCCGGAAGCGGACCGCTTCATGGCGACGAAGCTCAAACAATTGCAGACAAAAGTTGTCAAAGCATATGATGAGTTTGACTTTATGGCCGTGTATCACCTCGTTCATAACTTCTGTGTCAACGAGTTGTCATCGTTCTACCTCGACTTCACAAAAGATATCCTATATATCGAACGTGAAGACGATCTCCGTCGTCGTGCCGTTCAGACGGTCATGTACGATGCCGTCGTCCTCTTGACGAAACTATTGGCTCCAATCCTTCCACACACTGCCGATGAGGCATGGAAAGAAGTGCCTGGAAAGTCAGAAGCAAGCATCTTCTTGACGGATTTAGAAGAAGTGAGCGCGCTCACAGGAGACGAAACGGCATTACTCGAGAAGTGGTCGAAGTTCCTCGTCTTTCGCGACGACGTCCTCAAAGCGATTGAAATCGCACGTGGAGAAAAGTTGATCGGGAAACCGCTCGAAGCGAAGTTGATTCTCGCACCAAAAGCAGAGACTGCCGACTTGTTGAACACGATCGACAATGTCAGCCAACTGCTTCAAGTATCGCAAGTGGAGTGGGCTGAGACGGCAGACGTCGATTATGCGACGACGAAAATCACAGTCATGAAAGCGGATGGAGCCGCTTGTGCACGTTGTTGGACATACTCGACAGAGCTTGGACAAAACGAAGAGCATCCAGAGCTTTGCCCACGCTGTGCATCAGTAATCGGTTAAGACGAACCGGAGTGGCGTCCCCACTCCGGTTTCTTAACGGCTTGAAAGGAGACGCATATGAAACGATATTATGGATTGGCGCTCATCTTGATTTTGATCGATCAACTCACAAAATGGGTAGTCGTTCAAACGATGACAATTGGTCAATCGATTGAAGTCATCCCGAACTTGTTATACTGGACGTCCTACCGCAATAAAGGAGCGGCTTGGGGGATGTTAGAAGGACAGATGGCGTTCTTCTTTATCATCACCATACTCGTCGTTGCCGGACTCGTTTACTTCTTGCACAAAGAGGTGAACGGCTATCAACTCCTCGGATATAGTGTCGGATTACTGTTGGCCGGTGCCATCGGTAACTTTATTGATCGCTTGTTCCGTGGCGAAGTCGTCGACTTTGTCGATACGTATCCGTTCGGATACAACTTCCCGATTTTTAACGTGGCTGATATGGCACTCACGTTTGGTGTCATCTTGATGGTCATCGGGATTTTATTTGAAGAAAAATTACACAAAGAAAGGGGACAATCGTAATGGAATCGTATACTTTTGTCGCCGATGAAAAGGCAAGGATTGATAAGTGGGTCAGTGACCGTGGT
The DNA here is from genome assembly GCF_018617255.1 of Exiguobacterium sp. s43. Taxonomy (GTDB): domain Bacteria; phylum Bacillota; class Bacilli; order Exiguobacteriales; family Exiguobacteriaceae; genus Exiguobacterium; species Exiguobacterium profundum. The sequence continues at coordinate 1,646,196 of NZ_JACSJT010000001.1, read as the reverse complement.
GAATGGTCACGCTCTCAAGTACAGGAATGGATCAAGACGGGAGCCCTCCTCGTCAACGGTAGTGCCGTGAAAGCGAACTACAAGCTTCAAGTGGGGGATGAAGTGGAAGTGAACGTGCCGGAAGCGGTCGAACTCGAAGTATTGCCTGAAGACATCCCGCTCGAGATCGTCTTTGAAGACGAGGACGTCATCGTCGTCAACAAGGCACGCGGGATGGTCGTTCACCCTGCAGCCGGACACACGTCAGGGACGCTCGTCAATGCGCTACTTTATCATTGTGATGACCTCTCGGGTATCAACGGTGTCAAACGTCCAGGAATCGTCCATCGGATTGATAAGGACACGACGGGTCTTCTCATGGTCGCCAAAAATGACTTGGCCCATGAATCGCTGGCGAGCCAGTTGAAGGACAAGACCATCAAACGCGAGTATATCGCGCTCGTCCATGGCGAACTCGTCCACGAACTTGGAACGATTGAAGCACCGATTGGTCGCGATACGAATGATCGTCAGCGAATGACCGTGACGGACCGGAACGCAAAAGAAGCCGTGACGCACTTCCGTTTACTCGAACGTTATAAAGACTTCACGCTCGTGGAGTGTAAATTAGAGACGGGACGCACGCATCAGATTCGCGTTCATATGCGTTATATCGGTCATCCGCTCGCCGGTGACCCGAAATATGGTCCACGCCGCACGATTGATTTGGGCGGTCAAGCGCTCCATGCGGCAACACTCGGATTCCACCATCCACGTACGAAAGAATGGATGGAGTTTGAGGCACCATTACCAGAAGACTTTAATGCGGAACTCGCAAAATTAGATAAAATCGAGAAAACTCGTTGACTTCTGTCACGTTCCGATTTATAGTCTAGGAAGCATAACACCTTTAAACCCAGTCCAGAGAGGCTGTGAAAGGATTGTGACCGCGGTCACATGTACGTCAATTCAACCCCGGCATTCGTATGCCGTTTTTGATGAAGACTCCCTTTCCAGCCGGATGAGGGAGTCTTCTTTTTTAGTGAAGCTTGGAAGGAGGAATCACGTGAAACAATCAGTCATTTTAGATGAGTCAGCAATCCGTCGTGCTTTGACCCGAATCGCACACGAAATCATCGAGCGAAACAAAGGAATCGATGACGTCGTCCTCGTCGGAATCAAGACGAGAGGTGAGACGCTCGCTGACCGACTCGCTCGCCGAATCGAGGAGATTGAAGGCAAGCCGGTCGCACTCGGCAATCTCGACATCACCTTGTATCGCGACGATCTATCGAAGAAGTCGTTAGACCCTGAAGTCAAAGCGACGGAACTACCCCATGATATCAATGGAAAGACCGTCGTCCTCGTCGATGATGTCCTTTACACAGGTCGTACAGTTCGTGCCGCAATGGACGCGCTTGTCGACCATGGTCGTCCGGATTACATCCAACTTGCTGTCTTAATTGACCGAGGCCATCGGGAACTCCCGATTCGACCAGATTTTATCGGAAAGAACGTTCCGACGTCCAAGTCCGAGCAAGTCGTTGTGAGACTCAGTGAAGTCGACACGGCGGATGAAGTCACGATCCATCAGCAATAAACTCATACCTTTAAGGTGGTCCAGAGAGGCCAGGAAGGAGAATTCAATATGAAACAACCTGTTCTACACATCCACGAGCGTCCAGCTCACTTTCCACAATGGCTATTATTCAGCCTTCAACACGTCTTCGCCATGTTCGGAGCGACGATTTTAGTCCCGATTTTGACAGGATTAAATACATCGGTCGCCCTCGTCGCTTCCGGTGTGGCCACGCTCTCATTCTTAGCGATTACCCGCTTCAAAGTCCCAACATACTTAGGTTCAAGTTTTGCCTACATCGCCCCGATCATAGCGGTCAGCCAGCAATGGGGTGTCGAAGCCGCACTCTTCGGCGGAATCGTCGCCGGGTCTGTGTACGGTGTCGTCTCCTTGATCATCTATAAGACAGGCGTCAACTGGTTGCTCCGACTGCTCCCACCGGTCGTCGTGGGACCGGTCATCATGGTCATCGGACTCTCGCTCGCACCGGTCGCCATCGACATGTCGATGAATCAAGATGGTGCCTATAACGGGACGTTCATGACGATTGCCCTGCTTACACTTGGAATCACGATGCTTGCCATGACGAAACTGAAAGGTGTCTGGGGAGCGGTCCCAATCCTCTTTGGAATCGTGGGAGGATACGCAGTCGCAGCGGCATTCGGCATCATTGATTATTCGCCGATTCAACAAGCCAGCCTGTTCCAACTTCCTGACTTCACGATGGTGTTCGTCGACTACATGCCGATGTGGCAAGTCGGTGCCCTTCTCGCCATCGTTCCGGTCGCACTCGTCACGATGACGGAGCACATCGGAGATCAGATGGTCACGTCAAAAATTATCGGACGAGAAACGATGAAAGATCCAGGTCTCCATCGCACGCTACTCGGAGACGGAGTGGGAAAAGCCGTCGCCTCTGCACTCGGTGGACCACCATGTACGACTTACGGTGAGAACAACGGCGTCATGGCCATCACACGAGTCTACAGTGTCTACGTCATCGCTGGCGCAGCACTCATGGCCATCAGCTTCGGATTCCTCGGTCATATCGAAGCGTTCATCTCGACCATCCCGAACCCGGTCAAAGGTGGAATCTCGATCCTCTTGTTCGGTGTCATCGCCTCGAACGGATTACGGACGATGGTGGAGAGCAAAGTCGACTTGGCAGAAAAACGCAACTTGATCATCTCGTCGGTCATCCTCGTCATCGGACTCGGAGGTGCGATGGTTCAAATCGGGAGCTTCCCGGTACAAGGCATGGCACTCGCGACGGTCGTCGGCATTTTGTTGAACGCCATCTTACCGCATGAAGAAGACGACACAGCAGTCGAAGTCAACACAACTGAAGAAACGAAACAAGCAAGTAACTTTTAATTCGATCCCGTGAGGTCGGCAAAGTGAAGGCTCGTTTATTTGGGTGTACCCTGCCCAGATAAAGGCGTCCCTTCACATCGGTGAAGAGACGCCTTTTCTCTTTGCCTCTAATAAAAGGAGGAGACGAACATGAATACGATGCAAACAAACGTGAAACCGGTCAAACACTTCGTTAGTTTGGACACACTTTCCCTTGAAGAGATCATGGGCATGATTGAAGAATCATTGCGCTACAAGCAAGGAGATCTTCCTCCTCTGTTTGACGGGAAGACCGTAGCGAACCTGTTCTTTGAAAACTCGACACGTACGAAAAACTCGTTTCAAATGGCCGAACGCCACTTGAACATGCAGGAGATTCCGTTCGATGTGACGACGTCATCGGTCACGAAAGGCGAGACGCTATACGATACGTGTAAAACGCTCGAAGCCATCGGTGTGGATGCACTCGTCATTCGACATCCGGAAGCGGGCTATTATCACGAACTCATCGAAAAGTTGAATATCCCGGTGTTGAACGGAGGGGACGGGAGCGGGGAACATCCATCTCAATCGTTGCTCGACCTCGTTACCATCTTTGAAGAGTTCGGAACGTTCCAAGGATTGAACGTCGCCATCTGTGGTGACCTCGTCCATAGTCGGGTCGCTCGCTCAAACGCAAGCGTCTTGAAGCGCCTCGGAGCAAACGTGGTCGGTTGTAGTCCTGCCTCTTGGTGGGACGATTCGATGGGGCTAGAGCGAAAAGAACTCGATGACATCATAGGCGAATGTGACGTCATCATGTTGCTCCGAGTACAACACGAGCGCCATATCATGGGAGACGTCTTCTCGAAAGAAGAGTATCACACACAGTTCGGTTTGACGGTCGAACGCGTCGAGCGAATGAAGGCAGGCGCCATCATCATGCACCCGGCTCCGGTCAATCGGGATGTGGAGATTGCGGGAAGTCTGATCGAGCATGAACGGTCACGCATCTTCCCGCAAATGAAGAATGGGGTGTATGCCCGGATGACCATCTTAAATCGAGCATTAGGAGGACAACAATGATACTTCAAAACGCGACATGGTATGACAAGGGAACGAAGCGTACGACATCCATTCAAGTGAAAGACGGAAAGATAAAATCACTCGACTATAAAGGGGAGACCGAGGGACAAGAAGTCCTCGATGCATCAGGCTATCTGCTCGCACCAGGACTCGTCGATGTCCACGTCCACTTGCGTGAACCAGGGGGCGAGGCGAAAGAGACGATTCAGACGGGGACGATGGCGGCAGCGGCAGGAGGATTTACGACTATCTGCTCGATGCCGAACACGAGACCGGTTCCTGACAATCGCGAAACAATGGACGTCCTCCTTCAAAAAATCGAACAAGATGCGGTCGTACGTGTGTTACCTTACGCCGCCATCACGAAACGACAGCTCGGGGAAGAACAGGTCGACATGGAATCGCTCGCAGATGCCTTCGCCTTCACGGATGATGGTGTCGGTGTCCAATCGGCGGCGATGATGCGACAAGCCATGCGTGAAGCGAAACGATTGAACAAAGCGGTCGTCGCCCACTGTGAGGACAATACGTTAAAGGCCGGGTCGGTCCACGAGGGCAAATTCAGTGAGGTGCATGGCATTCAAGGAATTCCGAGCCTTGCGGAGAGCATCCATATCGCTCGCGACGTTTTGATTGCTGAAGAGACAGGGTGTCATTATCATGTCTGTCACGTCTCATCCCGCCAATCGGTTCGTGTCATTCGGGATGCGAAACGAGCCGGCATCCACGTGACCGCAGAAGTGACGCCGCATCATCTCGTCTTGAGCGAGGACGATATCCCTGGGCTCGATGCAAACTTCAAGATGAACCCACCGCTCCGAAGCGAGGATGATCGACAGGCCCTCCTTGAGGGATTGTTTGACGGGACGATCGATATGATCGCAACGGACCATGCCCCCCATACAGTAGAAGAAAAAGCACAAGGGATAGAGCGGGCTCCGTTTGGAATTACCGGCTTCGAGACTGCCTTTCCACTTCTGTACACGACGTTTGTAAAAACGGGCGTCATGGAGGAGCATCAGTTGCTCGACTGGATGACGAAACGCCCGAGTGACGTATTTGGTTTATCGAGAGGAGAATTGAAAGTTGGGGTGGATGCGGACCTGATTCTCATCGATACGGAAACGTCTCGCACGGTCGATCCTACGACATTTTACTCAAAAGGAAAGAATACACCGTTCGCAGGGAAAAAGCTTGTTGGATGGCCGGTCATGACGATGGTCGGCGGTGAAATTGTATATAAGGGGCGATTTGATGAAACGAACATTATGGCTTGAGGATGGAATGAATTTTGTCGGTAAAGGATTCGGGGCACCGGCTGATACGATGGGGGAAGTCGTTTTCCAGACAGGTATGACAGGATACCAAGAAATCTTATCAGATCCATCATACTGCGACCAAATGATTGTACTGACGAACCCATTGATTGGGAACTATGGTGTCAATCGTGAGGATTTTGAAACGACGATTCCGATGGCAAAAGCGTTAATCGTGAAAGAAGCATGCGATACGCCATCGAACTTCCGTTCAACGGCGACACTCGATGCGACACTCACCCGCTTCGGCATTCCGGGACTTTCGGATATCGATACACGGATGTTGACACGTCATTTACGAGCGAAAGGGGTCATGCGCGGTGTCCTCATCGATGGAGAGTTGACGTGGGACGAGGTACGAACCCGTTTTAATGAAGAATCGCCGAACGATCAAGTCGCACGCGTATCGACGAAGCGGACATATGTGAGTACGGGAGCTGGCCCTCGCATCGCTTTGATCGACTTCGGGGCGAAGCTTGGAATCATGCGCGAGTTGATGAAACGAGATTGTGAGGTCGTCGTCTTCCCACACGATGCGACGGCAGAGGATGTATTACGGTATGAGCCGGACGGCATCATGTTGTCAAATGGACCGGGAGATCCAAAAGACGTTCCGACGGCACTGCCGCTCATCAAGCATCTGATGCCGATGACACCGATGTTCGGGATTTGTCTCGGTCACCAGTTGATTGCTCTCGCAAACGGTGCGAACACATTCAAGCTTCCGTTCGGACATCGTGGCGCGAATCATCCGGTGCTCGAGCTTGAGACCGGTGCCGTGACCATCACCTCTCAAAACCATGGATATGCGGTTGAGGAAACGTCACTGCTCGATACACCGCTCATCGTCACACACCGTGCGGTCAATGACGGAACGATCGAAGGGGTAAGACATCTCCATCACCCGACCTTCTCGGTACAGTATCATCCCGAGGCAGCACCGGGACCGTTCGACGCCAACGACTTATTTGACCGATTCATGCAACTCGTACAAGAAAACAAACAGAAAGTGGGAATTTGACATGCCAAAACGACCAGATATTCAGAAAATCCTCGTAATCGGATCAGGACCGATTGTAATCGGACAAGCAGCGGAGTTTGATTATGCTGGTACACAGGCATGTCTTGCCTTGAAAGAAGAAGGCTACGAAGTCATCCTCGTCAACTCGAATCCGGCCACCATCATGACAGATCCGACGACGGCGGACCGTGTCTATATCGAACCGCTCGAACCAGAATTCGTCGAGCGAATCATTCGGCAGGAACGTCCGGATGCACTCCTTGCCACGCTTGGCGGGCAGACGGGTTTGAACTTGGCTTTTGAACTCGACAAACGGGGCGTCCTGCGGGATTGTGGCGTGGAACTTCTTGGAACAAAATTGTCTGCGATCGTTCAGGCGGAGGACCGGGAACAGTTCCGTAACTTGATGTTCGAACTCGGTCACGGCGTACCTGAAAGTGAGATCGTCCATACGCTCGAGTCTGCCTGGGGATTTGCGGAACGGATCGGATACCCGATCATCATCCGACCTGCGTACACGCTCGGGGGAACTGGTGGCGGGATTGCCCATGACCGGGAATCGTTCGAGCAAATCGTTGAATCTGGATTAAAGGCGAGTCCTGTTACGCAAGTCTTGTTGGAGAAATCGATTGCCGGGATGAAAGAAGTCGAGTTCGAGGTCATGCGTGATTCGAGTGACCAAGCCATCATCGTCTGTGCGATGGAAAACTTTGACCCGGTTGGAGTCCACACCGGTGACTCGATCGTATTCGCCCCTACGCAGACGCTATCAGATCGGGATTATCAGATGTTACGCAGCGTCTCGCTCGATATCATTCGGGCACTCGGTATTGAGGGTGGGTGTAACATCCAATTCGCACTCGACCCAGACAGTTTCACGTACTATGTCATCGAAGTGAATCCACGTGTTTCACGGAGCTCAGCGCTCGCATCAAAAGCGACAGGCTATCCGATTGCCAAGCTTGCTGCGAAAGTCGCTGTCGGTTACAAGTTGTCAGAACTAAAAAACCCGGTCACAGAGACGAGCTACGCCTCGTTCGAACCGGCGCTCGATTACGTCGTCGCTAAAATCCCACGCTTCGCCTTCGATAAGTTTGAGTCCGCGGATCGCCGCTTAGGCACACAAATGAAGGCAACGGGTGAGGTCATGGCCATCGGTCGGAATTTAGAAGAGGCTCTGCTAAAAGCGGTTCGCTCGCTTGAACTGGGTATGGAAGAACTCCACCTTCCACAACTTCAAGCATTAGACACAGAACAGCTCGAGAATGGACTCATTCATCCGACAGACGAGCGTTTGTTCATCGTCTATGAGGCCCTTCGTCGCGGATACACGGTAGAAACGCTACACCAACTGACAAAAATCGATCGATTCTACTTACAGAAATTGAACCGGATCTGGCAGGCAGAGCAACAACTGATCAAGGAGCCGTTGACGTCAGAACGTCTACTGGATGTGAAACGTCTAGGGTTCAGTGATGTGGCAATCGCCCGTATGCTGTCGATGGATACAGAAGCGGTTCGCACGAAACGGAAAGAATGGAGCATTCGTCCCGTCTATAAGATGGTCGATACGTGTGCGGCCGAGTTTGCTTCTGAGACACCATACTTTTATGGGACATATGAAGTGGAGAACGAAGCGGTGAAGACAGACCGGGAGTCCATCCTCGTCCTTGGATCAGGTCCGATTCGAATCGGACAAGGTGTCGAGTTCGACTATGCGACCGTTCACTCAATCGAAACGATTCGAGATGCAGGATATGAAGCCATCATCATCAACAACAACCCAGAAACGGTCTCGACAGACTTCTCCATCTCCGATCGATTGTACTTCGAACCGTTGACGACAGAAGACGTATTAGAGGTCATCGAGAACGAAAACCCGCTAGGTGTCATCGTCCAATTCGGTGGACAGACTGCCATTAACTTGGCGGCATCGTTAGAAGCGAACGGCGTGAAAATTCTTGGGACGACGCTGGAAGATATCGACCGTGCCGAAGACCGAAAGGCGTTCGAAGCCACATTGTCAGCGGAACGATTGGCTCAACCACCAGGAAAGACTGCGACAAACGTGGAAGAGGCTGTCACATGTGCGAATGAGCTCGGCTATCCGGTACTCGTTCGACCATCGTACGTCCTCGGTGGACGGGCGATGGAAATCGTGTATGAACAGTCAGAGCTCGAGCGGTACATGCGACATGCGGTCATCGCCTCGAAAGATCGACCGGTTCTCATCGATCGCTACTTGACAGGAATTGAGATTGAAGTCGATGCCATCTGTGACGGGACGGACGTCTACATCCCAGGGATCATGGAGCATATCGAACGTGCCGGCGTACACTCAGGCGATTCCATTGCCGTCTATCCGCCTCAACGACTCAGTGAAGAACTGAAACAAAAAGTCGTCGATTATACAATCAAGTTAGCGAAAGCGTTCCGCATCAAAGGCCTTCTCAACATCCAGTTTGTCTATGCGGATGACCTGTATGTGATCGAGGTAAACCCACGTGCGAGTCGGACGGTCCCATTCATCTCGAAAGTAACGGGGTTACCGGTCGCACGGATTGCAACACAAACGATTCTTGGGACGAGTTTAAAAGAACTAGGTCTTGGGACAGGCATTCATCCTGAGTCGGACAGTATTTCGGTCAAAGTACCGGTCTTCTCGTTCGCGAAATTGAAAGAGGTAGACCCATCGCTCGGTCCCGAGATGAAGTCGACAGGAGAGGTCATGGCGACAGACCGGACGCTCGAAAAAGCGCTCTATAAAGGGCTCGTTGCAGCAGGGATGAACATCGCCTTGAAAGGGAACGTGCTCATGACGATTGCCGACCATGACAAAGACGAGGCCATCGCCTTGGCGAAACGATTTGACCGCCTCGGTTTCCGCCTCATGGCAACGAGTGGGACGGCTGATAGTCTTGAAGTGGAACAGATGCGTGTTCGTCGAGTCGGGAAAATTCAAGAAGACGGTGAGACGATGCTCAGTGTGATCGAGCGGGGAGACGTCGACTTGATCATCAATACGACGAGCCGCGACGCACTCGTCACGAAAGACGGGTTCTTGATTCGAAGAACGGCCGCCGAACAGGGCACGCTTTGCCTGACCTCGCTCGATACGGTCGAAGCCTTGTTACAAGTCATTGAAAGCCTGTCGTTCCAGACGGTCAGCATCCCGGCATTCACAACGTTCGGGGTGATGGTATGAGACATGACGTGACGATTGTGAGCAACCGGCAAATCGCCAAAGCGACGATGGAAATGAAAGTACGTTGCCCTGGGGTGGAGGTCGCCCCTGGGACATTCTTTCACATCAAGACGTCCGGTCTGTTACGTCGGCCGTTATCGGTGGCGAACGTCGAGGGGGACGAAATCACCTTCTTATACAAAGTGATTGGGGAAGGGACAACTGAGCTGGCAGGGAAACGAGTGGGGAACACGCTAGACGTCCTTGGTCCGCTCGGGAACGGTTTTCCACTGGCGCAACATGGAAAGCGAGTCGTCCTGGTCGGAGGTGGGATTGGGGTCCCACCGCTTTACTACGTCAGACGTCGACTACATGAGATGGGGATTGAAACGATTGCAATTCTCGGGTTTGATTCAAAAGAAAGCGTCTTTTATGAAGAAGCCTTTCGTGAACTTGGTGAGACGATCATCACGACAGTAGACGGTACTCACGGGGAGCTTGGCTTCGTCACTGGCCCCCTCGCACGCATCCAAGCCGATGTGTTGTTCAGTTGTGGTCCGGAAGCGATGTTAAAAGCAGTCGCCGCTTCACCAATTCCTGAACGATATCTCTCGATCGAGAATCGGATGGGTTGTGGCATAGGTGCTTGTTTTGCCTGTGTCTGTCAAGCGCCGGACGGCTATGTGAAAGTCTGTAGTGACGGTCCGGTATTCAATGCGGAAGAGGTGCTGTTATGAGATTGAATGTCGAGTTACCAGGTCTTCGTTTAAAAAATCCAATCATTCCGGCTTCCGGATGTTTCGGATTTGGGGAGGAATTCGCGAAGTTGTACGACCTCTCGATTTTGGGAGGGATCATGATCAAGGCAGCGACGGAGGAGTCGAGATTCGGTAATCCGACCCCACGTGTTGCCGAAACGGCACAGGGTATGCTCAACGCGATCGGTCTTCAAAATCCGGGAGTCGATGCGATCATCGAAGAAAAGTTACCATTTCTCTCGACGTTCGACACGGAAATCATCGCCAACGTTGCCGGTTCGACGCCAGATGAATACGTGGAAGTCGCCCGTCGAATCAGTGCCGACCCGACGATTAAAGCCATTGAATTGAACATCTCGTGTCCGAACGTGAAATGTGGAGGCATGCAGTTTGGGACGGACCCGGTGATGGCCGCAGAACTTACACGACTCGTCAAAGCGGCTTCAAGTAAGCCGGTCTATGTCAAACTGTCTCCGAACGTCACGTCAATCACCGACATGGCGCGAGCCGTCGAAGCAGCCGGGGCGGACGGCTTGACGATGATCAACACACTCGTAGGGATGCGAATCAATATCGAGACAGGTCGACCGATTTTAGCGAACCAAATCGGTGGGTTATCCGGTCCAGCCATCAAACCGGTAGCGGTCCGGATGGTGTATGAAGTCGCACAAGCGGTCGACATTCCTATCATCGCCATGGGCGGGGTTCGGACGGTCGACGATGTGCTCGAGTTTATTTACGCGGGGGCTTCTGCCGTTGCCGTCGGGACGGCGAACTTTGAAAATCCATACGTCTGTCAGGAAATCATTGAAGCGTTACCGGCACGACTTGATTCACTCGGAATCGAACATATTTTGGATGTGAGGGGGAAGGCCTATGCGCAACTTGTATCTCGCCCTTGACGTTGAAACGCGGGACGAAGCGTTTCATTTGTTAAAACGATTTTCAAACCGACCGGCTGTCAAAGTCGGGATGGAACTCTTTTATCGGGAAGGCGCACGCTTTGTCGAAGAATTGGTCGACGAGGGTTATCCGGTCTTTCTAGATGTGAAAGTACACGATATCCCGGAGACGGCACGCCGTACGATGCGACAAATCGGAAAGCTCGGGGTGGCTGTGACGAATGTCCACACATTAGGCGGCGAAAAGATGATGCGTTATGCGTTAGACGGGTTACGTCAGGCAAACGATACGACTCGATTGATCGGGGTCACACAGTTGACGTCGACAGATGAACGAATGATGCAGACAGAGCTCGGGATTGCTGGACGACTCGATCTAGCCGTTCTCAGACAAGCGACACTTGCGAAGCAGGCAGGACTTGACGGAGTAGTCGCATCCGTTCAAGAAGCGAAAGCGATTCATCAAAAACTAGGGAACACGTTCATGACGGTCACACCTGGCATCCGACTCGATGCAACCGAGGATGATCAAGTCCGTATCGCGACGCCACAGGAAGCGAGATTGGCGGGCGTTCACTCAATTGTCGTCGGCCGACCGATTACACGTGCGACTGATCCGATGGCCATGTACGACCAATTTATGAAGGAATGGGGACAAATGAATGAAACAAATCGCTGAGGCACTTTTACAGATTGAAGCCGTCACACTATCACCGACTGAGCCGTATACATGGTCGAGCGGATTGAAGAGTCCGATCTACTGCGACAATCGACTCACACTCAGTTATCCGAAAGTGCGTCAAGTCATCGTCGATGGATTGGTGAAGTCAGTGAATCCGACCGATGTCGATGTGATCGCAGGGACGGCCACGGCAGGTATCCCTCACGGGGCATTGCTCGCTGACCGACTCGGGCTTCCATTCATTTATGTCCGTTCGAGTGCAAAAGGGCATGGGAAAGGCAATCAAATTGAAGGAAGACTCGAGGCAGGCGCTCGAGTACTCGTCATCGAGGATTTATTGTCGACCGGGATGTCGAGTATCGATGCGGCGAAGGCGATTCGTCAGGCGGGTGGTGACGTCATTGGGATTCAAGCCATCTTCTCGTACGGATTACCGGTTCTTCAGAAGAATCTAAGCGATGCAGATCTGACGGCAACATCGTTGACAACGTTCTCAGAATTGATTGAAGTGGCAGAGAGTACGGGCGTTCTAAACCGTTCGGAGCTCGATTCGCTTCGCGACTGGCAAGAAGATCCTCGTGCCTGGAGCGACCTCGTCACCTCTTAAGAATCCACCTTCGGGCGGATTCTTTTTCGATTCGGCATATGTCATACTTCATGGTAAAATAACGGAAGTGATTCGAAAAGGAGAGGCATATGGCGTATTCAAGAAGCAAAGAGAAGACATGGAACGCACGATTTCGTGCAATTCCAAAACATCGTAAAGTCGCCTTCGGTCTCGTCTTGATAATCATCCCAGCGCTCTTTTTAGTGAATTTATTTGTGTTCAGCCATTTATTAGCGCTAGGAGACCAGTATGAAGACCGATATCAAATGAAGAAATTGCGACTCGAAACAGACCATGGGAATGTGGAATTCGTTCGTAGTCCAAATGAAAAGGTACAGATTGAAGTGATGCAGACTAATTCGAAAGAACGCCGCATCAAAGTCAAGTCAGTCGGGGATACCATCTACGTCGTCGAGCGATATGGATGGTTCAGCTATTTCGGAAGTCGAGCGAGCGATGAACCGTCGCGCTATAAAATTAAAGTCGCTTTGCCGAGCTCGATGACATCGGTTCATCTGGGAGCGGAGCAGGTGACAGGACAAGGATTAAATGCGAAGACGATTGTTATGGATGTGAATGCCGTCAATTTGAAACAGATTGATAGTGATCGTCTACGGATTGAATCGAAAAGCGATACGACTATCGAATCGGCACGACTTGTGAACGGTGACATTCGCTCTTATCGTCATGCGACCGTCAGCGATGTTGTCGTCAATCAAGCGATGACCATCCAAACGGAAGCTGGGACGCTTAGTTACGCGCCGAAACATGCGACAGGACAAGTGAACGTGACGACGACCGGAAAAGTCTCGAGTAGCGACCGTTACGAAGAAGTCGAACCGGGTGTGTATCAATTGTCGACATCGAATCGACCGGTGGTGGAACTGATTTCTGAGACAGGAAAGGTCGAACTCAAATGAATGGACAACGATACATCCCGAAAATCGGGTTACGTACGTTAAAAACTGGAATTGCCGTCGCCATCACCGTCGCCATCTCGTGGTATATCTTCGGGATTTATTCAGGGATGGGAGCCATCGCAGCAGTTGTGGCGATGCAACCGACCGTCAAGCGATCGTCTAAAATCGTATTCAGTCGCATATTCGGAACGGTCGTCGGTCTTATGTGCGGGCTCTTCATCGTCTATTTGTTCGGTGTCAATCCGCTCTCGATTGGATTAGCCGTCATCGTTTCGCTCACGCTTAACACGACGTTCGATAAAACCCACATGTCGACGTATGCGGCATTTGCCATCGTCATGATGCTCGAAAGTCCTACATCGGACTTCTTCCATTATGCGTGGACCCGTTCTCTATTAACGGCGGTTGGTGTATTCGTTTCACTCGGTGTCAATTACGCGTTCATGCCTCCTCGTTATGAGGACCGGTTATTGAACGAGGTACGTAAGACTTCTTCTTACTTGTTCCATCACTGGCGAGAGCTCGTCGGTTCCCCGGCAGAGCTGCTAGAAACGCGAGCCCGCATCCTTGGCCATCAGGAGCTTCATATGATGCTCCAAGAGGACATGAAAGTGACGAACGTCAAATTGAAATATATGACGATCAAACAATACCGTTTGTTGATTCACCTTGAAGACAAGCTGGTCTTGTTGCTAGAGAGCCTCGCCGAGCATCGAGAAGCTTTCCTGTTGATGAGCGAGGAAGAGCGTCAGGCATTTGAGTCAGAATTTTTATATTTACTAGCGCATCATCACGACATTCTCTATACATGTGACAAGCCCTATTCGCTCTTCAAACTTCCACATGAAGATTTATCCGTTTCAGAAATTTTACACGGGCATTTGCTCGACTATCATGAACAGCTCGAGGCGTTTAAGCATGATCCGAAAATCTGAACTCTATACGTAGAAGACCCGCCATGATCATGACGGGTCTTCATGTTTACGATTGTTTCAATGACTTCATCAATTGCTCATTCGGAGTCACGTAGACGGTCTGTTGATCTGTATAGATGACAAATCCCGGTTTCGCACCGCTCGGTTTTTTCACGAAACGGGCGCGTGTGTAATCGACAGGTACGCCACTTGATGCACGTGCCTTCGAGAAGTAGGCGGCGACTGATGCGGCTTCTAGTAATGTCGTCTCGTCTGGTTCCGTCGAGCGGATAATCACGTGAGACCCAGGAATATCTTTGACATGAAGCCAAATCTCATCACGTCGTGCGAACTTGAACGTCAGATGGTCGTTTTGCGTATTGTTCTTCCCGACAAAGAATTCTGTTCCGGTCGAGGACGTGTACGCTTCAAGCGAAATTTTCGGATTCGCTTTTTTCTTTTGACGTTTTTGACGGATGTAGCCTTCTTCTGCAAGTTCCTCGCGAATCTCAAGAAGGTCGGACGGGGAAGCGACGTCGAGTTGGGCGATGAGCGTCTCTAAATATTCGATTTCTGCATCGTTCAACTCCATCTGTTTCTTCACTTCGACTTTGGCTACTTTTAGTTTGTTGTATTTCTTATAGTATTGCTGCGCATTCTCATTCGGTGTTTTGAGTGGGTCGAGCGGAATGGAGAGGATTGCACCGTTCTCGTCATAATAATCGACGACTTCGGCGACGCGCATCCCTTTTTCGAGTTGGAATAGATACGTCGTCAACAGCTCGCCGTATTTTTGTAACTCATCCGCCCGCTCCGTCGCCTTCATGTCGTCTAAGAGACGACGCCGTTTTAATTGATTCTTTTCGAGTTCTGATTTAAGGAGACGTTCGACATCGTGCGCTTGTTGTCTCACACGGTCACGGTTCGCTTTTTCATAGTAGAAACGGTCGAGCACTTCTTTACTCGATTCATACGTTTCCTCGGTTTCGATGTCCCCGGCTGTCAATGCAATCGGAGCGAATCGTTCTTTACCATTCGCAAGTTGTTGGAAAACGTAGGGACCATCGAGTTGACGAAGGACGTTCTCAAATGCTTGCTGTAAGGAATCTCGATTCGGCGTTTTTGCGAGATGAACCACTTCCTGTGCGATTTGCGGACTGACACCGGCGAACGTGGAGACTATCTGTTTATCGAGCTTGCCGGCGTTCCAATCGATTCGTTTCAATCCTTCTGTCATCTCGGTCAATGGATCGAACTTATGTTGTTCCGGAGGAAGGAGATAGTCACTACCCGGCATGATGGTCCGATACGTGTTTTGAGAAGGAGGTAGATGCTTGATTGCATCTAATATTTTGCCTTCTTCCGTCGTCAAGACGACGTTCGAGTGGCGCCCCATCAATTCGATGTATACTTTCTTCGATTCTTCATCGCCGAGCTCGTTACGAGAGCGGACCGATATGACGATGACACGGTCCCTTCCGATTTGTTCGACCGCCGTGATGAATCCACCTTCCACATGTTTGCGGAGCATCATGCAAAACATCGGCGGTTCTTGTGGGTTTTTAATCGGTGTATCCGTCAACTGAAGACGGGCATACATCGCGTTTGCTGATATCAAGAGTTGCGCGTTCTGACGATTCGAGCGAATTTGAAGCATCAAATCGAGCGAATACGGTTGATGTACCTTGTTGATTCGCCCTCCGACGAGCGATTGTAATTCTTGTACGACACGATATGTCATTAATCCATCATAAGCCAATGATCTCATCACCTTTGTTCATTTTCTGTCTCTACGTTATCAGAAAAACAGAAAATATGGTACGATGGAGTAGGAAATCCGAACTTCTTCTTGCCGGGACAATTGATTGACTGCTATTATAATTAAATGTGATGTTAGAAGATGGAGGGCTTGCAGTGAATTTTAAAGAACGAGGATTATTAATCGTTTTGTCTGGACCGAGCGGTGTCGGAAAAGGGACCGTTTGCCGTGCTCTTCGCGAGGAAGAGGACAACAACCTTCAATATTCGGTGTCGGCGACGACCCGAAAACCACGTGAAGGGGAAGTTGAAGGAGTGCATTACTTCTTCAAATCGAGAGAAGAGTTCGAACGGATGATCGAACAAAAAGAACTGCTTGAACATGCCGAATTTGTCGGTAACTATTACGGGACGCCTGTAGAGTGGGTGCGTGAAACGCTCGAAAGCGGCCAAGATGTCATTCTTGAAATTGAGGTGCAAGGGGCGTTCCAAGTGAAGGAACTTCTCCCAGAAGCCGTCTTTTTATTCTTGGCACCACCAAGTCTTCAAGAACTTCGCAATCGTCTCATCGGACGAGGCACGGAGTCAGAAGAAGTCATTAAGCAACGCCTGCTCGTCGCGCGTGAAGAAATCGAGTTGATGGACGCCTACGATTATGTCGTCACGAACGACGAGGTCGACAAAGCCATCGATCGAATTAAAGCGATCGTGACAGCCGAGCATTGTAAACGTGAACGTGTTGCGTCACTCTATAAAAAAGCCATGATGGAGGTCATTTAATGTTATACCCTTCGATTGATGCCTTACAACGTACTATCCCGTCAAAATACACGATCGTTACGGTCGCTGCAAAACGGGCGCGTCAGATTCAAGATGGAAAAGCACCGAAAGTCGCCGAGCCAAAATCATATAAGCCGGTCGGTCAAGCGTTAGAAGAACTATTTTCGGGTGATACGACAATCATCGTGAACGAAAAAAACAACGGATGAAGTGTGACCCAAGTCGTTTGCGACTTGGGTCTCATTGTCTATAAGGGGGAGTTTGGGAATGGTGAAGGATCGTACTATTTTATTATGTGTGAGTGGTGGCATCGCCGCCTACAAGGCGTGTGCGCTCACATCGAAATTGGTTCAAGCCGGAGCGAATGTTCGCGTCGCGATGACGAAATCGGCGGAACAATTCGTAGGTCAGGCGACCTTCCAGGCGCTCAGTCGCAACCCGGTCTATACGGACGTTTTCGAAGAGCATGACCCGACAAAGATTGCTCATATCGATGTCGTCGACTCGAGCGATTTGATTGTCGTGGCTCCGGCGACGGCAAATACGATCGCAAAATTGGCGAACGGGATTGCGGATGACTTCATTACGACGTCCGTTTTGGCTGCGAAATGCCCGGTCATCATCTCACCGGCGATGAATGTGAACATGCTCGAACATCCTGCCACTCAGCGGAACATCGAGACGTTAAAATCATACGGCTATCAGTTGATTGAACCCGGTGTCGGCAACTTGGCTTGCGGATGGATTGGCGGGGGACGTCTGCCCGAACCGGAAGACTTAGTTCGCATCATCGAAAGCCAATTCGTTCCGAAACTATATCTTGGAAAAGATGTCTTGATCACGGCTGGCCCGACTATCGAACGCATCGACCCCGTCCGTTACTTATCCAATGATTCGTCAGGGAAAATGGGCGTCGCACTCGCTGAGGTGGCTCGTGACATGGGTGCCCATGTCACGCTCGTCCACGGGCCGCTCCAAGTTCCTGTCCCGGAAGGCGTGACAGCGGTTCCCGTCAAGTCAAGTGAGGAGATGCTGCGCGAAGTGACAAGCCGTTTTGAGGATTCAGACCTCGTCGTGAAATCAGCGGCAGTTGCGGATTATCGTCCAAAAACGATTCATTCGGAAAAACATAAAAAAGTCCACGGTCCACTTACGATTGAACTTGAAGAAACGACAGACATTTTAAAATCACTCGGTGAGAAGAAGACCCATCAAGTGTTGGTCGGATTTGCTGCTGAGACGGAACGACTCGAGGAGCACGCGGCAGCTAAGCTGAAGCGAAAAAACGTCGATTACCTTGTGGCGAACGATGTGTCTGGCAGTGACGTCGGATTCGGGGCGGACGACAATGAAGTCGTCTTGTTCCAAGCTGACGGGACGTCACTTAGACTTCCGAAACAATCGAAGAAAGCGTTGGCGTTCGAGTTGCTCACACATTTTAAGGAAGCGGTCCAATGATTGCACATGTACATGTCGATGCACCGGTGATCACGATTGACCGTCCGTTTGATTATGAAGTACCTGAACAATTTGAAGCTTTGATTGAACCGGGCATGCGCGTCTCCGTCCCATTCGGCTCACGACGTCTCCTCGGAATCGTTGTTGGTACGTCAGATGGGATGAGGGAAGGATTGAAACCGTTAGAAGCGCTGTTAGATGAAGAGTCTTCACTCACTGACGAACTGCTCGCTTTATCCATCCATGTGAAAGAGACGACACTTTGCTTTCGTTCATCCGCCCTGCTTGCGATGCTTCCGGCCGCGCTCAAGGTCAGTTATGACAAAGAAATCAAAGAAGGACAAGTCCCTGATGGGGTCCGCCTCGGAACGCATTTATCGGAGTATCCGAAAGAAGTTCAGTCAGTCATTCTAGGACTCGCTAAAAAAGGGGAGCTGACCTTAGCACCCGTCTTAAAAGAAAAGAAGACCGTTAAGACCGACGTCGTCGTCGAACTCCTCGATGCGACAGTCGTCTCGAAACGTGCGAAAAAACAACTAGAAGCGGTCCGCCAACTTGAGGAGACCCCACGCATGTATTGGTCGGCACTTCGCCAAATTGGGCTGACTCGCCCACAACTGCAGAAACTTGCGGAACTCGGAGCGGTTCGATTGACCGAGGTCGAGTTGAATCGTGACCCGTACGCGACAATCGAGCAAGTCGAGGAATCGGTTCAATTGAACGACAGTCAAGCCAACGCGGTTCGGGCCATTCATGAGGCTGACGCGGGTGAGACGTTACTCGTCCACGGTGTGACGGGAAGCGGGAAGACCGAAGTCTATTTAGAGTCAATCGGACAAGTCATCGATGAAGGGAAACAAGCCATCTTACTCGTTCCCGAAATCAGTTTGACTCCGATGATGGTCAAACGCTTCAAACGTCGTTTCGGCAATCGGGTCGCCGTGCTGCATAGCGCTCTGTCTAAAGGTGAGAAGTACGACGAGTGGCGTAAGATTAAACGAAATGAAGTCGACGTCGTCGTTGGTGCCCGTTCTGCAATCTTTGCCCCGCTCGACCGACTCGGTCTCATCATCTTAGATGAAGAGCACGAGACGACGTACAAGCAAGAGGAAAATCCTCGTTATCATGCGCGCGATGTTGCCATCTGGCGGTCCCGCTATCATGGGTGTCCCGTCGTGTTGGGCAGTGCGACCCCTTCACTTGAATCGTATGCTCGGGCACAAAAAGGCGTCTATCACTATTTGCATTTGAAAGAACGGTATGGTGGAGAGATGCCACCGGTCCACATTATCGATATGCGCCGTGAATTGGCGAAAGGCAATACGACGATGTTCTCGGAAGAATTGTTCCAAGGGATTCTCGACCGGATCGAGAAAAAAGAGCAGTGCGTCATTTTATTGAACCGTCGTGGATTCACGACGTTCGTCATGTGCCGGGACTGCGGGGAAGGCATGACATGTCCGCATTGTGCCGTCAATTTGACATATCATCAATATGGAGATCGGTTGAAGTGTCACTACTGCGGTTACGAGGTCGGTATGCCTTCGACGTGTCCATCCTGCAATAGTAAGAAAATCAAACAGTTCGGGTCGGGCACACAAAAAATCGAGACGGAACTGTTGAACCGGATTCCAGAAGCGCGCATCATCCGAATGGACCAGGATACGACGTCTCGAAAAGGTTCACATGAGCAGTTGTTGCGTCGTTTCGAAGAAGGGGAGGCCGACATCTTACTTGGCACGCAGATGATTGCCAAGGGGCTCGACTTCCCAAACGTCACCCTCGTCGGGGTACTCGCGGCGGATGCGACACTCGGGATGCCTGACTTTCGGGCGACCGAACGCACCTTCCAACTTGTCACGCAAGTGGCAGGAAGAGCCGGGCGCGGAAAACTTCCGGGTGAGGCGTTCGTCCAAACGTATAACCCGGACCATTATGTGATCGAGACTGCGAGTGAACATGATTATGAGACATTTTTCGACAAAGAGATGGGACTCAGACAAGTCGGAAATCATCCTCCTTACTGGTTTTTAACGCTCGTCACGTTTTCGGCGGAAAATCCCCTTGTCGCCAAGGCCGAGGCAGAATTGTTCGCATCAGACTTTTTACAAGCGCACGTGGAGAATAGTCGCTTGAATGGACCGATGCCGGCACCGTTATCGAAATTGAAGAACGCCTATCGTTATCAAGTATTCATTAAAACAAAACAACCCGAAGCACTCTATGTGGAGCTGGCACGATTACAGCAAGCGAGAGCCAAAGCAATCAGCAAGAAAGAATATCAAATGAGTATCGATGTGAACCCATACGTATTCATGTGAGGTGGAGAGACATGTATAAAGTAGTAGAAGTACCTAATGACATTTTGCGCGTAACGTGCGAACCAGTGACAAAGTTTGATAAAAAATTGCGTCAGACTGTCGACCGATTGTTTGATACGATGTATGAGTATGACGGAGTTGGTGTCGCGGCACCGCAAGTCAATTTGAACCAGCGGCTCGCGGTCGTCCATACCGATGATGAGACGGGACCGCTCGTCTTGATCAACCCGGAAATCATTGAAACATCCGGTCGAGAAGTTGGACTAGAGGGATGTTTGAGCATCCCAGGCGAATTCGGATTCGTGGAACGACACGAGTCGATCGTCGTCAAGAATCAAGATTTGAAAGGGCGGACACATACGATTCAAGCGAGCGGCTTTTTCGCTCGTGCGATTCAACATGAGATGGATCATTTGGATGGCGTCTTGTTCACAGACAAGCTCGCCGTCCCGAACCCTGGAAAAGACAAACGCATCGTCTTCATGGGGACGCCGACGTTCGCCGTATCGGTACTTGAGCGACTGCTTGAAGAAGGATACAATGTCGTAGGTGTCGTATCGCAACCGGATAAACCGGTCGGGCGAAAACGTGAACTTAAGCCGACTCCAGTAAAAGAGTGTGCGCTTCGTCACGGTATTCCCGTGTTGCAGCCTGAAAAAGTGCGCACAGACTATGCAGAAATTTTAGAGCTGAAGCCTGATTTGATTGTGACGGCGGCGTACGGACAAATCGTGCCGACCGCCTTACTAGAAGCCCCACCTCACGGAGCCATCAACGTACATGCCTCCCTCCTTCCGAAATATCGCGGAGGTGCCCCAATTCATCAAGCCATTCTTGATGGGGAGTCGGAGACTGGTGTGACGATCATGTACATGGTCGACAAGTTAGATGCAGGGGACATGATTGCCAATACCATCGTACCTATCGAAGAGACGGATACAGTCGGGTCTTTATTTGATAAACTGGCTGTAGCAGGAAGCGATCTTCTCATCCGTACGCTTCCGGCCTTCTTGGAAGGGTGGATTGAGGCGGTGCCTCAAGACGAGCGAGACGTGACGTTTGCTCCGAACATCAGCCGTGAGCGTGAACAGATTGATTGGACGAAGCATGGCGAGTCCATCTACAACCATATTCGAGGAATGAATCCATTCCCGACGGCCTATTCAACGCTTGAAGGCGAACGAGTGAAATTGTTCATGGGAGAAAAAACGACAGGAACGGGACAGTCGGGAGAAGTCATTCGTCTGGAAGAAGACGGATTTGTCGTGGCGACAGGGAACGACGTCGCAATCAAAGTGACCGATTTGCAACCCGCAGGTAAGAAACGGATGGATGGTGCAACCTTCATGCGTGGCGCCGGACAAAAGCTACGGATTGGCGACCGATTAGGAGGAACTCATGAACGTACGTGAAGCAGCGCTTGATACGCTGATGAAAATTGAACAGGGCGGCGCGTATTCGACGATTGCCGTCAATGATACATTGAAACAAAAAAAAGTTGCCCCAAAAGATGTCGGTCTCTATACCGAACTCGTATATGGGACGCTCAGTCGCAAAGGGACGCTCGATTATATTTTGAAAGACCGTATCCGTTCGCCGAAGAAGCTAGATAAGTTTGTCCTCCCGCTTCTTCGGATGAGCGTTTATCAACTCTTCTATCTTGATAAAGTACCCGACCGGGCCGTCCTACACGAGGCGGTCGAAATCGCGAAGAAACGAGGTCATCACCTCGGAACGAGCAAATTCGTAAACGGGGTGTTACGAAATGTGCTTCGGGAAGGGTTTCCGGACTTTAGTGGCTTGACCGATGCAGAACGAATCGCCATCGAGCACAGTCATCCGGAATGGCTCGTATCAGATTGGATTGAGTTATATGGTGTGGAAACGGCAGAAGCGATTTGCCGATTAAACAATGAACCTGCTCCTGTTACGATTCGGGTCAACCGAAAGCGTATTTCAGTGGATGAGATGATGAACCGGTTGGCTGACGCTGGCGTCATGACGTCACGTTCTGAACTATCTGCTGATGGACTTGTCGTAGAGTCTGGTAATGTCCATGCGACCCCGTTTATCGAGGAAGGCCTTCTATCGATTCAAGATGAGAGCTCCATGATTGTCGCGGATGCACTCAACGTGTCGAAAGACGATGTCATCCTAGACGCATGTGCCGCGCCAGGCGGCAAGGCGATGCATACGGCAGAGCGAATGCAAGGTGGATCGCTCACCGCGCTTGACCTTCATCCACATAAAGCAAAATTGATTGATCAACAAGCCAAACGTCTACACATCAATGGAGTGACCGCACTTGCCCTTGATGCTCGTTTAGCAGGTGAACGGTTTGAAGAAGAAAGCTTTGACCGGATTCTTTTAGATGTCCCTTGTTCGGGCCTTGGCGTCATTCGTCGAAAGCCGGATATTAAATGGACGAAGGACAAAGCTCAACTCGAAAACTTACCAAAGATACAAAGACAAATCATTGATGCCGTATTGCCACTGCTCAAACCAGGTGGTACGCTAGTTTACTCGACATGTACAATCGACCCGTCTGAAAATGAGACGCAGGCTGACTATATTCTGTCGAAAGGGTTGATGTGGGACGAAACGCTCAAAGGTCGTCTCCCACAATCTGTTCGTCCGATGATGGAATCGGACCGTGCTGAACTAAAATTATTACCGACGACATTCGGGACCGACGGCTTCTATATCGCCGCATTTAAGAAAGAGGTATAAAACATGAATCCAAAAGCAGTAGAAAAGAATCCACTCGTAGGCGCAAAACCGTCACTCTATTCGTTGACGTTTCCAGAACTTGAGGCATGGGTGATCGAGGCAGGAGAAAAGGCATTCCGTGCGAAACAATTATATGATTGGATGTACGTCAAACGGGTCACGACTTTTGATGATATGACCAACGTTCCGAAAGCGCTTCGAGACAAATTAGAGGCATCGTTCCAATTGACGACGTTAAAAGAATTGGTCAAGCAGGAATCCCAAGACGGCACAATCAAGTTCTTGTTTGAACTTCAGGACGGGTACTCAATTGAAACGGTACTCATGCGTCACGAATACGGAAACTCGATTTGTGTCACGACACAAGTCGGTTGCCGGATCGGATGTACGTTCTGTGCCTCGACACTCGGTGGCTTGAAACGAAACTTAGAAGCCGGGGAAATCACAGCTCAAGTGCTCGACGTACAACGTGCATTAGACGCGACAGAAGAGCGCGTCGACTCTATCGTCGTCATGGGAATCGGCGAACCGTTCGATAACTACGATGAGTTAATGCGTTTCTTACGTACTGTCAACCATGACAATGGACTCAACATCGGAGCACGACACATCACGGTATCGACGAGTGGGATTGTTCCGAAGATTTACAAGTTTGCCGATGAAGGTATGCGAATCAACTTCGCCATTTCACTTCACGCACCGACGACGGAATTGCGTACCAAGCTCATGCCGATCAACCGTGCCTTTGACTTGGACAAGTTGATGGATGCGGTCCGTTATTACACAGAGAAGAGCGGACGTCGCATCACGTTTGAATATGGACTCTTTGGTGGTGTCAACGATACGGAAGAATATGCCCATCTCTTGGCAGACCTGTTAAAAGGAATCAAATGTCACGTCAACTTGATTCCCGTCAACCATGTACTCGAACGTGACTATGTACGGACACCGCGAGCTCAAATCTTTGCCTTCGAAAAAGTGCTCAAAGACCGCAATGTGAACGTGACAATCCGTCGCGAGCAAGGGTCGGACATCGATGCCGCTTGTGGACAGCTTCGAGCGAAGGAGCGCGAACAAGAAACGAGGTAATCAGAAAGATGGAATTAGCATTTCGAACAGATCGTGGACAAGTACGCACACAAAATGAAGATGCAGTTTTAATCTTAGGTGATGCCATAACCGGGATTGCCCTGGTTGCAGACGGAATGGGTGGGCATGCAGCGGGAGAGGTTGCGAGTCAAATCGTGATTGAAGAGTTTAGACGGGCGTTCCCGTCTCTCCCGACAACCCCTATCGAAATCGAACGATGGTTCCGCCACCACATCGATTTGGCGAACGATCAAGTGTTGCAATTTGCGAAGCAGTCCAATCTTG
The DNA here is from genome assembly GCF_018617255.1 of Exiguobacterium sp. s43. Taxonomy (GTDB): domain Bacteria; phylum Bacillota; class Bacilli; order Exiguobacteriales; family Exiguobacteriaceae; genus Exiguobacterium; species Exiguobacterium profundum. The sequence goes on along the minus strand of NZ_JACSJT010000001.1, from coordinate 1,621,495 downwards.
TCATGATGGGAACGACTGTGGCAGCTGTTTGTTGGAATGAAGAGACGGTGGTCATCGTCCATATCGGAGATAGTCGCGTCTATGCGCTCCAGGCGAATGAGTTAAGACGTCTTACGGAGGACCATTCTTACGTCAATGTGCTCAAACAACTCGGTGAATTGACGGAAGAAGAGATGCGGGTTCATCCGAAACGAAATGTCATCACCCGGGCAATCGGTTCAAGCGAACAAGTCGAACCTGACGTGCAAGTGCTCGCTGACCCTGAGTTTGATGTGATTTTAATTTGTACGGATGGATTGACGACACACATGACCGATGTGGCGATTCAACACGTATTACAACAAACGGCATCCGCCGAACAAAAAGCGGAGCAACTCATTGCAGAAGCCAATCAATTGGGAGGGAGCGACAATATCACGGTCGCCCTCGTTCAATTCACAGATAGAAAGAGAGGATGAATCCGATGCGAAGCGGAGAACGAATCAACGATCGTTATCGGATCGAACAACAAATCGGCAGCGGAGGCATGGCAAATGTCTACCGGGCTCATGACGAGATCTTAAACCGAACCGTCGCCATCAAGGTGTTGCGATCTGAATTCTCACATAACGAACAATTTATACGTCGGTTCGAGCGAGAAGCCCATGCGGCTACGAGTCTGAACCATCCAAACATCGTGGCGATCTATGACGTCGGCGATGAAGAAGATTTGTACTATATCGTCATGGAACACGTCGATGGGGTGACGTTAAAACAATACTTGCAAGAGGAATACATATCTGTCGATGAAGCGCTACGCATCATGGGACAGATTTGTGATGCGATTGACCATGCCCATGCGAATCGAATCATTCACCGTGATATCAAGCCGCAGAACATGATGATTGATCAGCACGGTAACGTGAAGGTGACTGATTTTGGGATTGCCGTGGCGATGTCGAATGCGACGTTGACGCATACGATGTCTGTGCTGGGCTCGGTCCATTATTTCTCACCTGAGCAAGCACGCGGTAAATTTGCTGATGAAAAGTCAGATATTTATTCGCTCGGTGCCGTACTGTACGAATTGTTGACAGGTCGTGTCCCGTTCATTGGCGAGACACCGGTCGCCGTTGCGCTTCAACATTTGCAAGATGACCCGATTCGACCGATGGACTTGAATCCGAATATTCCACAGGCACTCGAAAACTGCGTCATGCAAGCATTGTCGAAGTCACCAGGTGCCCGTCATGTTTCGGTCGCAGCCTTTAAGAAAGACTGCATGACGGCATTAAGCCGTGAACGCGCCAATGAGCCGAGACGTGTTCCGGCCAGTCAGGATGAGTTCGATCAAACGCTCGTCATGACACCGGTCATACCTGAAGAAAAACCAGAGACGCCAGTAACACCGACTCCGGTCACAGCGTCTAGTGAGCAAGAACCTGAAGCGGTGACTCCAGTCAAAAAGAAGAAACGCAAATGGTGGATTTGGATTTTACTCGTGTTGATCCTGATTGGAGGGAGCATTGCGGCATACGTGGTCGCCGATGAAATGTCACGAGCCATCGTTCCGGATGTCGTTGGAATGAGTATCGGAGATGCCACTTCTGAACTTGAGAATGCCGATTTCGTCGTCGAAGTGACGGAGCGGGCGAGCGATGACGTCGAAGAAGGTGAGGTCATTTCGCAAAACCCACAAGAAGGGCGTAAACCAAAACGAGGCACGACGGTGACCATCGTCGTTTCGGCCGGGAAAGAAACCGTCGAAATGCCGAATGTGGAGGGATTGTCCCAAACAGCAGCTGAACGCATGTTAAAAGATCTGGCGTTCAGTGACCTTGAAATCAAAACAGAAGCTTCGGAAACAGTCGCTAGCGGAGATGTGATTTCGCAATCGCTCGACCCAGGCGAGGAGGTCGTTCCTTCAGAAGTGACGGTGACGCTCGTCGTGTCGACAGGAAGCAACAAAGTCGAACTGTCGAATCTCGCGGGATATACGTTTGATGAGGCATCGACTTATGCCGATCAAAACAAGTTAAAAATCGTGAGACGGGATGAGTTTTCGACAAGTGTTCCTAAAGGTCAAATCATCCGTCAACTTCCAACGGCGGGTACGGCAGTCGATCCGGGAACGGAACTTACGGTCATCGTATCGGAAGGGGTTGAACCGACGGACGTCTCCATCGAACGTGAAGTGAGCGTCGAAGTCGAGCAACCGGAAAAAGACAAGAAACCGAAAGCCGTGGAGGTCGTGATTCGTACGGTCGATGCGCGTGGTGAAATTGAAGTGTTACGGGATAAAATCACAGAGACGACAACATACTCGTATACGCTCGTCATTGCTCCGGACGAAGTCGGGACCGCAACGATTGAAGTCGATGGTGAGATCGTCCGAACGGATTCAGTCACATATGCACAGGCCAAAGAGGCACAATAAAGAGGTGACGGTGTCGTCACCTCTTTTTTAAGGGAGGTAGTCATATTGAAAGGAACGATTATTCGTTTACAAGGCGGGTTTTATGATGTGATGACCGAGTCGAATCAAGAGATTCGGTGTCGGGCGAGAGGGAATTTTCGGAAACGAAACATCTCACCTGTCGTCGGCGATGACGTTGTCATTCAAGATCAAGAAGATGGGACAGGCTATATTTTAGAGGTGGAGGAACGTCAAAACCATCTCGTCCGCCCACCAATCGCCAACATCGATCAGGCATTTCTACTTTTTTCTGTGAAAGAACCGGCGTTTTCTTATCATTTGCTTGACCGATTCCTCGTATTGATCGAATCCAAACAGATTCATCCAATCATCGTGTTAACGAAGATGGACCTACTCAGTGAAGAAGAGACCGGACCGATTCAAGAAGCGGTCGCCCGCTATCGTGCCATCGGATATGACGTGATTGAAACGTCGACGGAGCTTTCGGATGGGGTCGATCAAGTACGGGGACTCTTCAAAGAGAAGACGAGCGTGTTTGCCGGTCAAACAGGTGTCGGGAAGAGTTCGCTTTTAAACGCAGTCGCGCCTGAACTCGAATTGGCCACAGGGAAAATTTCCAAATCACTCGGTCGTGGGAAACATACGACGCGTCACGTCACGCTCATTCAATTGGCCGACGGGCTTGTGGCGGATACGCCAGGATTTTCTAGTCTCGAGTTTCCTCAAGAACTCGAGGCGGATGAACTAAGATGGTGCTTCCCAGAATTTGTGGAACGTCACGACGATTGCAAGTTCCGGGGATGCGTCCATATCAATGAACCGGGCTGTGCCATTAAACAAGCCGTAGAAGATGGCAAAATTGCTTCAACTCGTTATGAGAATTATGTTACCTTTATGGAGGAATTAAACGATCGTAAACGGAGGTATTGACAGATGATTAAAATCGCACCATCAATTTTAGCAGCCGACTTTGCCAATTTGGAGGCTGAAGTGAAAGCCGTTCAAGATGCGGGGGCGGATTATATCCATTTTGACGTGATGGATGGGCAGTTCGTGCCGAACATCTCGATTGGGCTACCAGTCCTCGCAAGCTTGCGCAAAAAATCAGACATGGTTCTCGATGTGCATTTGATGATTGATCAACCGGAACGCTATGTCGAAGATTTCGTCAAGGCGGGGGCAGACATTGTGACTGTTCACGTGGAAGCAACGAACCATTTACATCGAGTCTTGCAGCAAATCAAAGCGGCAGGGGCGAAATGTGGGGTCGTCTTGAACCCGCACACACCGCTCTCTACGATTGAACATATCCTTCAAGATGTCGATATGGTATTGCTCATGACCGTCAATCCAGGGTTTGGTGGACAAGCGTTCATTGAATCCATCGTACCGAAAATCTCGGCGCTCAGTCAGCTTCGCAAAGACCGTCAGCTCGATTTTGAAATTGAGATTGATGGTGGTGTCAACGAAGAGACGGCGAAACGTTGCATTGATGCAGGGGCAGATGTCCTAGTTGCCGGTTCGGCCATTTACAATCAACCGGATTATAAAGCAGCCATCGATAGCATTCGTGGCGCATCTCGTGTATAATCGACGGTAGAACAACAAGATAGAGTCGCAAGGGGTGTCACATGATGTGGCTGAGAGGCATACGCTAACCCTTTGAACCTGTTCCGTTCACACGGACGTAGGGATGTGGCGAAAATGCACGTTGCGAATCCAAGCAGCATGGCGTTTACGTCATGCTGCTTTTTGTCGTTCACACAATAAAGGAGGAAGAAAGATGAAATCACGTTTTAAATTACAAGCACTCATCGAAATTTCATTGTTCGCAGCGCTTGGGCTAGTTTTTGATTTACTCATCCCATATCGTTTGCCACAAGGGGGATCAATCAGTCTGGCGATGCTCCCGATCTTTGTGATGGCGTTTCGTCACGGATTGAAAGGGGGACTTGCGACTGGTGCGCTCGTCGGGACGCTTCAACTCTTGTTCGGAGCCTATATCTTTACGCCAGTTCAGTTCTTGCTCGATTATACGGTCGCGTACGGACTTGTCGGCGTGGCCGGCGTCTTTGCCGGACGTGTGAAACAGGCCGCTGGTCAAGGCGCGACGAAGACGCTCGCTACCTATTTGGTGCTCGGCGCATTGATCGGGTCGGCGTTGCGTTATGCGGCTCACGTCATCTCAGGGATTGTCTTTTTCGCTGAGTATGCGGAGGGTCCGGTCGTGGCTTATTCACTTGGCTATAACGCAACTTATATGGTTCCGTCGTTTGTCATCTCAGCCATCGTATTAGTCTTACTCTTCACGACAGCTCCGCGATTCACGCGTGTCGCGACACGGGACATTCGTCAATGAACATCTTGATCGTCGCGGCGAGTCCGGAACCTATTCCGGACTTACCACGTGATGCCGATTTTGTCATCGGAGTCGATGGCGGATATCAGAGATTATTAGATGAAGGGATTGATGTCGACGTCGTGGTCGGGGACTTTGATTCGTTTGTCGGAACACCTCCTGAGGAAGCGCTACGTTATCCATCTGAAAAGGATGTGACCGACCTCGAGATTGCGCTTCAGTTGGCAATCGATCAAGGGGCGACCCAGATGCACGTGTACGGGGCACTCGGTGGTCGAGTTGATATGACGTTCGCGAACGTCGGTCTACTCGAATCGTATCCGGGGATGGTTCTTCATGGGACGGGTCAAACGATTTTTCTCGCTCGGCCAGGAAGTTATGAGATTAAAAAACTAGATGAACATTACTTGTCTTTCATGCCTTGGAAAACCGCTACGATTTCAATTGATGGGGTCAAATATCCACTCGAGCGTCATCCGGTCCATAGCGCGCAAGCGTTGACCATTTCAAATGAATGGAGCGAAGAGCTTGCCTTGTTGACGGTTCATGAAGGAATGGCCCTCGTTATGCTCGTCAAAAAATAAGCAAAAAAAAATCCCATCGGCGAATGCCGCTGGGATTTATTCGTTCGTGTATAAGTATTATACGCGTTCAACGAGACCTGATTTAAGTGCGCGAGCTGAAACCCAAACGCGTTTCGGTTTACCGTCAACGAGAATACGAACTTTTTGTACGTTTACACCCCAAGTACGTTTTGTCTTGTTGAGTGCGTGCGAACGGTTGTTACCTGATTTAGGTGATTTACCTGTTACGTAGCATTTACGTGCCATGCGTTTCCCCTCCTTTTTTATGTGGGTTCGTCCTAATAGACACTCGTTTATATTAGCACGGCTTTTTTCCCGATGCAACTAGAAAATCATACCATGACAAGAAAAAAACTTGACATTACTCTCAAGGATTTGAATAATGAATGAGGTTATCGCGTTAATTGACCGAGATTCTGGAGCAGGTTCTTTTAATAACTAGGTACTTATTGTAGAATGTACATTAGGAATCATTCCGAATAAAGGAGGCTACTCCATATGGCAATTGAAATGAAGACAACATATGGCAATATTGACATCACAAGTGACGTCATCGCGACACTCGCAGGTGGTGCGGCGATGGAATGCTTCGGTGTGGTCGGCATGGCTTCACAGGCACAATTGAAAGACGGCATTGCTGAATTGTTAAAACGTGAAAATTACGCGCGTGGTGTCGTCGTACGTCAAGAGGATGAGGACGTACATATCGACATGCACATCATTGTAAGCTACGGGACGAAAGTATCTGAAGTCGCATACAACGTGCAAAGCCGAGTGAAATATACGCTCGGAGAAACTTTAGGATTAAACGTTTCGTCGGTAAATATATTCGTTCAAGGCGTTCGTCTGACGAATGACTGACGAAAACGGAGGAGGATTTGGTGTGGGTTTAAATCGTTTAGATGGCGTGGCGCTCTCAAACATGATCGCAAACGGAGCGGCCAACTTGAGCCAAAACGCAGATTATGTAGATTCGCTTAACGTCTTCCCGGTTCCAGACGGAGACACGGGAACGAACATGAACTTGACGATGACGTCAGGTGCGAAAGAAGTAGCAGCCATGAACTCATCTGATATCGCAGAGGTATCATCAAAGTTCGCTCGTGGACTCCTGATGGGAGCACGTGGAAACTCAGGCGTTATTTTAAGCCAATTGTTCCGCGGCTTCGGGAAAGCCGTTGAAGGTAAGACGGAACTCACGACAGTTGATTTTGCAGAAGCGCTCAAACGCGGTGTCGACACGGCATACAAGGCGGTTATGAAACCGGTTGAAGGAACGATTTTAACGGTTGCTCGTGAAGCGGCTGATGAAGCGCTCCTTGCGTCTGAGTCGACAAGTGATTTCACAGAGTTCATGAAACGTGTCATCGTCGAAGCAAAAGCTTCGTTAGACCGTACACCGGACTTGTTACCGGTGTTAAAAGAAGTCGGGGTCGTCGACTCAGGTGGTCAAGGACTTCTCGTCATTTACGAAGGATTCCTTGCGAGTCTTGAAGGAAAAGAACTCGAAAAACCACATACTCCGGTGATGGATGCATTGATTGAAGCAGAACACCATGCGCATGCGGCGCAAGGATTCATGTCGACAGAGGACATCGAATTCGGTTACTGTACGGAGATCATGGTTCGTTTCCAAGAGGACAAGCTGAAAGATACACCGTTCAACGAAGATGCATTCCGCAACGAGTTGTCTGAACTCGGGGACTCTCTTCTTGTCGTCGCGGACGAGGAGCTCTTGAAAGTCCACGTTCACGTCGAGACGCCAGGTGAGGTCATCACGAAAGGTCAGCGCTTCGGTGAACTCGTCGCAGTCAAAATTGAGAACATGCGTCAACAACACTCGACGATTCTTGAAGAAGAACACGGCGCCAACCAACACGGTGTTCAACAAGCGGAGAAGCCGAAAGCACCATTTGCCATCGTAACGGTCGCAATGGGTGAAGGCGTCAGCGAACTGTTCCGTTCACTCGGGGCGGCCCACGTCATCGAAGGTGGTCAGACGATGAACCCGTCGACGGAAGATATCGTCAAGGCGATTGAATCGGCACATGCGGAACACGTCTTCATCTTCCCGAACAACTCCAACATCATCATGGCGGCTGAACAAGCGGCGTCTGTCGCACCGTGCGGCGTGTCGGTCATTCCGACGAAGACCGTCCCACAAGGTCTTGCGGCAGCCATCGCATTCAATCCTGAAGCGGATGTCGAGATGAATGAACAAGCGATGAAAGCGGCAGCGGCGACAGTGAAGTCCGGTCAAGTGACGTACGCTGTTCGTGATACGAGCATCGATGGCGTTGAAATCAAAAAAGATGAGCACATGGCGATTGCTGAGAAGAAAATCGTTTCTTCATCTCCATCGAGTTTAGAAGCGGCTAAACGATTAGTCGATGCGCTCATCGACGCAGACGACGAAATCGTCACGATCTTAACAGGAGAAGGCTCTTCTGCATCGGACGTAGAAGCGTTGACGTCATATATCGAATCGGTGAACGACGAGATTGAAATTGAAGTTCACGACGGTAAACAACCGCTTTACTCTTATATTTTTAGTGTGGAATAAGCTGTTTCGAATCCCTACCTTCTGTATAATGAAGGTAGGGATTTTTGAAAGGGGGAAAAATTGATGAAATATCGTAGTGTGTTTGACATTATTGGCCCGGTCATGGTCGGACCGTCGAGTTCGCATACAGCAGGTGCTGCCCGCATCGGCTTGATGGCTGGTAAGTTGTTCGGGAGAACGCCGCGTACCGCGCACATCACATTTTATGGGTCGTTTGCTGACACGTATCGGGGACACGGTACGGATGTGGCCATCGTCGGTGGAATCATGGGATTCGATACATTCGATCTGAGAATCCCACAAGCGTTAGACATCGCCCGTGAAAAAGGGATCGAGGTCATTTTTGAGACGAGTGATCTGTTGACGGATCACCCGAATACGGCCCGGGTCTTACTCGAAGATGAATTGGGCACATTTGAGATTGTCGGGATCTCAATCGGCGGGGGAACGATTGAAATTACCGAACTGAACGGATTCCCGTTGAAACTGACAGGTGGGGGGCCTGCACTCGTCGTCTTGCACCATGATCGATTCGGGGCCATCGCGGCTGTGACCGGTGTGTTGGCGAATCACCAATTAAACATTGGTCATATGGAAGTGAGCCGCCATGAAAAAGGGATGCAGGCGTTGATGGCGATTGAGATTGATGAGACCATTCCTGCGGAAGTGTTAGCAGAGCTGGAACGGTTACCGCAAATCGAACGGATAGCTATTTTTGGGGAATGAGGAGAATGTGTGATGTTTAAATCAGTAGAGGAATTAGTGACGATTGCAACAGAACGGAATATCCCGATTTCTGAAGTGATGATTGAGCAAGAGATGCACGTCAGACGCGCCAGTCGCGAGGACATTATCGGGATGATGGACCGAAATCTTGAGGTGATGGAAGAAGCGGTCGAACGTGCACTCCAAGGTGTCACGTCGGTTACGGGATTGACGGGTAATGATGCCGTACTCATGCAAGAGTATATTCGTTCGGGCAAGTCGCTCGCTGGGGATCTCATTTTAGATGCGGTGTCGAAAGCGATCGGGACGAACGAAGTGAACGCGGCGATGGGACGAATCTGTGCGACACCGACAGCGGGGAGCGCGGGCGTCGTACCGGGAACATTGTTTGCGGTAAAAGATCGCCTTGAAATGGACCGCGACGCGATGATCCGTTACTTGTTCACGTCAGGTGCGTTCGGATTCGTCGTGGCGAACAACGCCTCGATTTCAGGGGCGGCTGGTGGATGTCAGGCCGAGGTCGGGTCGGCGACGGGCATGGCAGCCGCGGCCATCGTTGAAGCAGCTGGCGGGACACCGGACCAGTCGGCTACGGCATTTGCGATAGCCCTAAAAAATATGCTCGGTCTCGTCTGTGATCCTGTGGCGGGGCTGGTGGAAGTTCCATGCGTCAAGCGAAACGCCATGGGCGGTGCCAACGCTATTGTCGCAGCAGATATGGCGCTCGCGGGGATTACCTCACGTATTCCTTGTGACGAGGTCATCTCGGCGATGCATGAAGTGGGCCAAATGATGCCGACGGCCTTAAAAGAAACCGCTAAAGGTGGACTTGCCAATACACCGACGGCTCGTCGCCTCGAACGAAATATATTTGGAGCGAAAGAAGATGCAAAACAATGATCAACTGACGACGCTTAAAGGGGTCGGGCCAGAGATGGCCAAAAAGTTAGAAGTGATGGGACTTGTTCGAATCGAGGACGTGCTTGAGCACGTCCCGTTTCGTTATGAGAATTATAATAGTGGGACGGTGACGACGGCTGTGCACGGCGACCTCGTCAAATGGAGCGGGACAGTCCAAGGCGAACCGCTCGTTCGTTACTATAGTAAAGGGAAAAATCGTCTCCAGTTCCGGTTGTTACTCGAAGACCGATACGCCGTCCAAGTGACGATGTTCAACCGTGCCTTCTATAAAGAAAAATTGGTGATTGGGGAGACGGTGACGGTCAAAGGGAAATGGGACATGAACCGGATGACGATCAGCGCGACCGACCTTGAATTTGGTGCCCCGTCAGGCGGACTGCAACCGATTTATTCATTGCGTGCCGGACTGACACAAAAGAATTTCAGTAGAATCGTTAAACTCGCTTTTGAGCAGGTGAACGATCTGCCCGAACAGGTCCCGCATACTATTCGCGACCGATATCGATTAGTTGACCGGATGACGATGCTTCGTGGGATGCATTTCCCGGATACGGTTGAGACCTATAAACTGGCGAGACGAAGCTATGTCTATGAAGAGTGTCTCATGTATCAGTTAAAATTACAGGCGTTTCGTAAAATGGAGCGGTCAGGAAACGGTCGGGCCCTTCACCTCGATAAGCATCAATTGAATGAATTCGTCAAACGGCTCGCATTCCCGTTAACAGGAGCCCAGACACGGGTCATCCGTGAAATCGTATCTGACCTTGAAAAACCAGAACGGATGAACCGATTGTTACAAGGGGATGTCGGGAGCGGGAAGACCGTCGTTGCCGCGATTGCCTTGTATGCGACTGTAACGGCCGGGTATCAAGGGGCCTTGATGGTGCCAACAGAAATCCTTGCCGAACAACATGCGACATCGTTACAGGAATTATTTGAACCGTTTGGCATCACGATTGCCCTCCTGACGAGCTCAGTGAAAGGGAAGGCGCGCGAAGCGCTTCTGACGGCAATTCGATCGGGTAACGTCGACATCATCGTCGGGACGCACGCGCTCATCCAAGGACCGGTCGAATTTTCGAATCTACATTTGGCGATTACGGACGAACAGCACCGGTTTGGTGTCGAACAGCGGAAGAAGCTACGAGACAAGGCTGAATTCGCCGACGTATTATATATGACCGCGACGCCGATTCCGAGGACGCTTGCCATCAGTGCGTTCGGAGAGATGGATGTCTCCACGATTGATGAGATGCCAAAAGGACGAAAGCCGATTGAAACGTATTGGGCGAAACATGATCAAATCGATCGTGTGCATGCAATGGTCGATCGGGAACTCGCACTCGGCCGTCAAGCGTATGTGATTGCACCTCTCATCGAGGAGTCGGATACATTAGAAGTGGAGAGTGCAACGGCACTGTATGAGCTATTGAAAGAACGCTTCTCGAACTATGGCGTTGGCCTGATGCATGGAAAGCTATCGAGTACAGAAAAAGACGAGATTATGAAATCATTCGCCGATAATGCGACACAGATTCTCGTCTCCACAACAGTCGTCGAGGTAGGGGTGAACGTCCCGAACGCCTCTCTAATCATCATTCATGATGCCGAACGTTTCGGTCTCGCGCAATTACACCAGTTGAGAGGGCGTGTCGGTCGTGGTGCGCATCAATCATTCTGCATCTTGGTAGGAGACCCGAAATCGGATGTCGGGAAAGTCCGTTTGAAGACGATGACGGAAACGAACGATGGCTTTGTATTGGCAGAAAAAGATTTAGAGTTGCGTGGGGCTGGTGATTTCTTTGGAACCGCACAGAGCGGTCTCCCGAGTTTCCGTGTCGCCGATCCCGTTCTCGATTTGAAAGTGATGGAAGTGGCCATGCAAGATGCCGTGAAACTTCTCGGAAGCGACACATTTTGGCATGACGCCCAGTATGAAGGGTTACGTGGCTATTTGAAACAACTCGACCTTCTCGTTGGGGAAAGGTTAGAATAATACTTGAAAATGACGACTAAAGAATATATACTGCTATTAGTACCAGGTATTAAGTTCTTTAGCGATTAGTTTAGGAGGGAACTGAATGCGGGTACCTAAGAAAGAGCGGCAACGCTTGTTACAAGAAACGATTGAGCATAACCCGTTCATCAAAGACGAAGAACTGTCAAAGCAGTTTTCTGTCAGCATCCAAACAATTCGACTCGACCGGATGGAATTAAAAATTCCAGAAGTGCGGGAACGAATCAAACATGTGGCTTCCGAACATCTCGATGAAGTCAAATCGCTTTCAATGAGCGAGGTCATCGGTGATATGATTGACTTGAAGCTAGATGACTCTGCGATCTCAGTCCTCGATATAGAGAAAGAACACGTCTTTAGCCGCAACGAGATTGCCCGTGGACACGTCTTGTTCGCGCAAGCCAACTCGTTAGCGGTGGCGCTCATCAATGATGAATTGGCGTTGACCACTAAAGCGGATATTCGCTTTAGTCGCCAAGTCCATCTTGGAGAGCGAGTCGTTGCCAAGGCTCGTGTGATGAAACTAAGAGGGGACGGGAGAACGGACGTCACAGTTGAAAGTTATGTCGGTGAGGAGTGCGTCTTTGACGGCGACTTCACGATTTACCGACGTGGTGAGGAGGAGTAAGCATGAAGTTAGCGATTGATGCAATGGGTGGCGATCACGCACCGAAGGCGATTGTAGAAGGTGTGAAACGGTTCATCGCGCAATATCCGAATGAACCGATGGAACTCTTTTTAGTTGGTGATGAGGTGAAAATTGCCTCATACGGTCTTGATGATCCTCGTGTGACGGTTGTCCCAGCCAGTGAAATCATCACAGGTGAAGACGAACCGGTACGGGCGGTGCGCCGTAAAAAGGATAGCTCGCTCGTCGTGGCAGCTCAGCTTGTCAAAGAAGGAAAAGCGGATGCTCTCGTGTCTGCCGGGAATACCGGCGCATTGATGGCGGCGTCTCTTTTCATCATCGGGCGAATCCCAGGAATCGAGCGTCCGGCATTATCTCCGACGTTCCCTACATATACTGGTAGTGGTGTCGTCGTACTGGATGTCGGAGCGAATCCGGATGCAAAAGCTGAACACCTCGTGGATTATGCGATTATGGGTTCGCTGTATGCGGAACATGTCCGTGGCATCAAGACACCGCGTGTCGCTCTTCTCAATATCGGGACGGAAGCCGGTAAAGGAAATGCGCTGACAAAAGAAGCGTTCCCCCTCCTTGAACAGGCACCTGTCCATTTTGTTGGGAATGTCGAGGCGCGTGAAGCGATGTCAGGTGATGTGGATGTCATCGTGACCGAAGGATTTGCCGGAAACATCTTGTTAAAGGGTGTGGAGGGCTCCTCTTCGATGCTCATGAAGATGATGAAAGAACAATTCACGAGTGACCTTGTATCCAAACTCGCCGCTCTCATCTTAAAACCGAAATTGAGACGATTAAAAGAAACGTTGGATTATCGCGAACACGGGGGAGCCGGATTATTCGGGATCAATGCACCGGTCATCAAGGCGCATGGGTCGAGCGATGCACTCGCCATCATGAGTGCGTTGAAACAGGCGAAAATCATGGTAGATCACGATGTCGTTGAAAAAATCAAGCGTGCCAAAGCGATAGACTAAGCGAAAGCAGGTGAAGATATGGGGAAAGTAGCATGGGTGTTTCCAGGGCAAGGTTCCCAAGCCATTGGGATGGGACAAACCTTTTTAGATCATCCTGAAACGCTTCAAGCAATCGGACGTCGACTCGGATTTGACCTTCTTGAAGTCATGTCATCCGGGTCGAAGGAAGACCTACAAGAAACGGAAATTGCACAGCCGGCCATCGTGGCGCACGCTTCGCTCCTCGCGCAAGCCTATGCGAAGAGCGGTGCGGCACCAGATGTCGTCATCGGGCATAGTGTCGGTGAATATGCGGCGCTCGTCAGTGCGGGTGTAATCGATATTGAAGAAGCGACCGTTCTCGTCCGGGCGCGTGGACAGTTGATGTCTGAAGTGAAGGATGGAACGATGGCAGCAGTCGTCGGGATGACCGATCTTCAAGAAGCGCTTCATATCACTGAAAAAATCAGTGCGAGTGGGAATTTAGTTCAAATCGCCAACTTGAATTGTCCTGGTCAATTCGTGATTTCAGGGCATGTCGACGCGGTCGAACAAGCAAGCGTGGAATTGAAGGCTGCCGGTGCGAAGCGGGTATTGCCGTTAAACGTATCTGGAGCGTTCCATAGTTCCTACATGATGCCGGCAGCAACACGTTTCCAAGACGTTCTTGCCTCGTCGCCATTTAAAGCGGCTTCCATCGACTTGATTTCGAACGTGGACGCGGCGGTACATCGTGACCCTGAACAGTTGAAGGCGTTATTGACGAAACAACTGTATTCGTCTGTCCGTTTTGAAGAATGTGTGCGCAAGGCGATTGCAGACGGCGTAGACACGTTCATCGAGTTCGGCCCATCTTCACCGCTTTCAGGATTGATTAAACGAATCGACTCGAACGTTTCGATTCAAAAGGCGACCACGTTGGAAGAAGTCGCCTCGTTAGGAGGAGAAGTACGTGCATGATCAAGTGGCGATCGTGACAGGGGCGTCCCGGGGAATTGGGGCGGCCATCGCGAAACGTTTAGGGGAAGACGGCTTTCGGGTCGTCGTGAACTACTCGGGTAGTGAACAAAAGGCGAATGATGTCGTGGGCATGATCACGGATGCAGGCGGCGAAGCCATCGCCGTGAAAGCAGATGTATCCAATGCTGACGATGTCAAAGCGCTCGTCAAGACGACAGTCGATACGTTCGGACGCGTCGATTGTCTCGTCAACAATGCAGGGATCACGCGTGACGGGTTACTCATGCGAATGAAAGAAGCCGATTTCGAAGATGTGCTGTCGACGAACTTGAAAGGCGCCTTTCTGACATCGCAAGCCGTCACGAGACCTTTGCTCAAGTCGAAAGCAGGTCGAATTATCAACATCGCCTCGGTTGTCGGGATTACCGGCAATGCAGGACAAGCGAACTATGCGGCTGCAAAAGCAGGGTTGATCGGATTGACAAAATCAGTGGCGCGCGAACTCGCGGGACGTCACGTGACTGTCAATGCCGTCTGTCCAGGGTTCATTCAAACGGATATGACCGATGCCTTGACAGATGCGCAACGAGAGGCTACACTCGAGCAGATTCCGTTCAACCGTTTCGGACAGGTGGAGGATGTGGCGAACCTTGTCTCCTTCCTCGCTTCGGAACAAGCCGCTTATGTGACCGGACAGACGATTGCCGTCGATGGCGGCATGACGATGGCGTAAAAGAGAACTTTACCAACAGACTGACATTTAATATACTTACCTTTGGAGGGATTTTATCATGACAAAAGAACAAATTTTAGTAGACGTACAAGAAGCAGTTGCTGAGAAACTCGGGAAAGACGTATCTGAGATCACAGCAGACAAATCGTTCAAGGATGACCTTGGTGCGGATTCACTTGAAGTAATGGAAATGGTGATGGACCTCGAAGACAAATTCGACATCACGATCGAAGACGAAGACGCTGAGAAGCTTGCGACTGTTGGCGACGTAGTGGCTTACATCGAAACAAAATTGTAATCAAGCCATCCCACCGCTCGGTTCCGGGCGGTGGGCTTGTGCTTATTCATGGAGGGAACTATGACAAAAGACAAACGACGGTTTGACCGTCAAGGGTCGGCGCAACGGCGTCGGCGTCAGGAGATGGAACGAGCACGCATCTTGGAACTATTTAAATCATTGGAAGAACGGTTGAACGTTCAATTTTCGAATCACGACTTGTTGATGCAGGCGTTCACACACTCATCTTATGTGAATGAGCAACGCGGGTTACGAAAAGACAATGAACGTTTAGAATTTTTAGGGGATGCTGTTTTAGAACTGACCGTATCTCGCTTCCTCTATGAGACTTATCCGGAGCGCTCCGAGGGGGAATTGACGAAATTACGAGCGGCGATCGTATGCGAACCGTCACTCGTGAATTTTGCGGAAGCTTATGCTTTCTCTGACTTCATCTTGCTTGGGAAAGGTGAAGAGTTGACCGGTGGACGAAAACGTCCGGCACTGCTTGCCGATGTGTTCGAATCCTATATCGGTGCTCTTTATTTGGACCAAGGAATTGAGGCCGTCGAACGATTCCTCGCCGAAGCGGTTTTTCCGAAAGTCTTAGCGGGAGTATTCGAAGAACAGACCGATTTCAAGAGCCAGTTACAGGAGAACGTCCAACGGGAAGGGCTCGGACCTGTATCGTATGAGATCATTGAGGAACGTGGGCCGGCGCATAGCCGGGAATTCGTCGCACATGCACGCCTCAGCGACGACATCGTCGGTGAAGGAGTTGGGCGTTCGAAAAAAGAAGCCGAGCAATTGGCTGCTAAAGAAGCGCTTATTGCCTTTAATCGGCGCTACGCAGATTTATAAACGAAAGGAGTGGACCGCTTGGGGGTCCACTCCTTTTTCATGTCAATTGACCGAGTTCTTCGACGATACCATCGACTTCCGACAAAGAGAGCGAAGAGCGTGTCATCACGTACTCGTAAATCTCTTTCACCGCTGACGGATCAGCCGCATTATATTCTTCCGCTTTGATTGCACCGCGGTTAATAATGTTCATTTTATCCAAAATGGCTTCAATCATCTGTTCATTCGTCATCTGTATTCCCCTTTCTACAGTTCTTTTTAGAATAGCATGATTCGGGCATTTTGACGAACTGTTAACTGTGGTAAAATATACAGATGAATGCTTACTGCGGATAGGATGGTCACGATGCACTTAAAACGAATCGAACTCGCTGGCTTTAAATCATTTGCCAAGCGAATTGAATTAGATTTCCGTCCCGGCGTCACGGCTGTAGTAGGGCCGAACGGGAGCGGGAAATCCAATATATCGGACGCTGTTCGCTGGGTACTCGGAGAACAGTCGGCCAAATCACTTCGTGGTGCCAAGATGGAAGATGTCATCTTTGCCGGAAGTGAAGGAGAGAATCACCGAAATGTCGCCGAGGTCACCCTCGTTCTCGATAATCGAGACGAACAGTTGCGTCTCCCATATGAAGAAGTGAGTGTGACCCGTCGCGTGACCCGAAGTGGGGACAGCGACTATTTTATGAATAAAAAACCATGTCGGTTAAAAGATGTGATTGATTTATTTATGGATACAGGTCTTTCACGAGATGCATTCGCCATCATCGGTCAAGGGCGGGTCGAACAAGTCATTTCTGGGAAACCGGAAGATCGACGTGCCGTCATCGAAGAGGCAGCCGGTGTATTGAAATATCGTCAGCGGAAAAAACAGGCTGAACGCAAGTTACAGGACACCGAATTAAACTTGTCCCGGGTCGATGACATTTTATTCGAGTTGGCGGACCGAGTCGAACCGCTCCGTGAACAAGCGGCGCTCGCTCGGGAGTACAAAGTCGCCAAAGCGAGACATGATGAACTCGAAACAGGAATCATGGGCGCAGAAATTCAGTTGCTCCAACAGGAGATTGAGCAAGTGTCCGCACGTCACGTGGAATCTGTTCAACAGTTATCTGACTGTGACCGTTCGTTACGTGACCTCACGGAGGAACGTAGCGGGCTCGAAGCGAAGCTCGCCGAGTTACGTGAAGAATTGACAGAGCTGAACCAAAAAGAACGGGAGCATTCGACTTATGTCGAGCGTTTGACGGGTGACATCAAGCTCGCAAAAGCACAAGAAGAACACGGTGCCGAGATGAAAGAACGACTCATCCGACAACGTGAAGAAGTACGTGCAGAGATGACCGAGCTTGAAGCGCGATTGAAGGTCGTTCATGAAGAACTTGACCAAAAAGGAAACACGTTGAAACAAACGACTGCGACGAGAGAGTCACTTCAACAACAGTTGAAAGCCGCCTCTCGTGATTTCAATGCTGAAATCGAAGCGTTACAAAGTGAGGCGTTCGAACTCGCGACAACGAAAGCGACAATCGGTAACCAACAAAAGCGGGAACAACGGGATATCGATGTCGCCGTCGAGTCGAAAGAGCGCCTTCTACGCGAGAACAAACATCGTCTCGATGATCGTTCCTCACAGGAAGCGACACTTTTGGCGACTCGAGAGCAGTATGAAGCGGTACAAAGTCGCTTTGAACAACTGAGTCAAAAAGAGACGCAACTTCGGGACGAAGAGACGGCAATTCGTGAAAAACGTACACGAGCCGAATCGTCTTTCTACGACCTCGAACGCCGCCGTCAGAAGACGGAAGACCGAATCGAGATGCTCGAACGGATGAAGCAATCGTATGAAGGCTATTTCCATGCGGTCAAGTTCGTCTTAAAAGACCGTTCATCAGGTGTCCTTGGTGCTGTCGCGGAACTGATCCGTGTCCGTCCTTCGTATGAAGCGGCCATCGAAACGGCACTTGGGCAGACACAGCAGCATGTGGTCGTACAAGATGAGACGGTGGGACGCCGTGAAATTGACAAATTACGAAAAGCCAACGCAGGACGAGCGACATTCTTGCCGATGACGACGATCAAACCGAGATTCGTGCCGAGTGAGGTGTTAGATCGACTCGACTCGATGAACGGATTTGTCGGTGTGGCGTCGGAACTCGTCGAAACAGATGCATCATACGAGACGTTGAAAAAGTCGTTGCTCGGTTCCGTGCTTGTGGCGGAGACACTTGAAGTCGCGAACCGTATCGCCCAATCGACGGGATATCGTTTCCGTGTCGTCACGTTAGAAGGGGATATCGTCAACGTTGGCGGATCGATGACGGGTGGTAGTCGCAAGCAGGGCGTGGCCCTGTTCACTCAGTCGCGCGAATTAGATGATTTGAAACATGGTCTCACTCAAGGCCTCGCCATGTTGCATGAGCAAAAAACACGTCTTCAAGAGTACACAGAACAGTTGGAGGACATTACGCAGCAGTTGTCTGAACTTCGGGATGAGAAACGTTCCGTTGAAACGAGCCTCCGTGAAGTCGAGTCGGCCTACCGTACTGCGGAACGTGCCTCCCTCGATGCCAAGTCACAACTGGAACTGTTCGATCATGAAATGATGCGCTATGAGCGGACGATCGAGACCTCGACTGCTGAATTAGAGCGATTGACGATTGAATTGGCCGACACGGACCGCGCCCAAGCTGACATTCGTTCACGTCTCGAATCGCTTCGGGCAGAGCAGGCGAAAAGTGCTGAGAGCACGGGTCAACTGGAATCGTTGCTGCGTCAAAACGAGCTCGATTTTCAGCGGCACACGCTCGAAGAAGAGCGGGTCCAATATGAATTGGACCGTCTGATGACCGACCAAAGTCGTTTGCAGGAACGTAGCGATCAGATGGAGCGTGAATTGACGCGGCTCGAGAGTGGAGAAGTCGTGTCATCTGCAGAACTCGAGGCGACGCTTGCTACTGCCAAACTGGATTTCAAAGAAATTCAAGAGCGGCTTCAAGGAGCGTCAACAACACTCAAGACGAACGAAGAGGCGTATCGGATCATACGTCAACGGGTCGATCAGGCAACGGAGGCAAGACGTCAAGCTGAAGCTGTCGTTCGAAAACTTGAAACGGCGAAACAAGAGTTCGAGCTGAAACGACAATGGAAGCTCGATGTGTTAGAAGAGAACGGACTCGTCGCAGAACTATTGCCGGCACTCGAAATCCCGTTAGAAGAGGCGAAAGAGGAGTTTAAGTTGCTCGTTCGTCAAATCGAAGAAATCGGACCGGTCAATCTAAATGCGATCGAAGAGTTTGATAGTGTCCACGAACGGTTCACGTTCCTGTCCGAACAGCGGGATGACCTCGTCAGTGCAAAAGAAGATTTATATGAGATCATCGCCGAGATGGACCGCGAAGTGACACGCCTCTTCAAAGAGACGTATACGAGCGTCCGGGCGCATTTCAAACAGACGTTCACCGAGCTTTTTGGTGGCGGGGAAGCGGATTTGAAATTGGTAGACGAATCGGATTTGTTGAACACAGGAATCGAAATCGTCGCCAAACCACCGGGTAAAAAGTTACAGACACTCAGTCTGTTATCTGGTGGAGAGCGTGCGCTGACGGCCATCGCTTTATTGTTTGCGATTTTGAAGACGCGTCCGGTACCGTTTTGTGTTCTCGATGAGGTCGAGGCGGCCCTTGACGAGGCGAACGTGCATCGTTTCGGAGAATACATTCGGACGTTGTCAATCGATACGCAGTTCGTCATCATCACGCACCGTAAAGGGACGATGGAAGCGGCGGATACACTATATGGCGTCACGATGCAACAGAACGGGGTATCCGAGGTATTATCGGTCGAACTGTCTGAAGCAAAACGTGTCGTTGAAATGGATGAAGAGATGGAGGAATCACGTTGAGCTTTTTCAAGAAATTAAAAGAGAAGTTGACGACATCTACCCAAGAGGTGTCACAAAAGTTTACAGAGGGGTTGACGAAGACGCGTGACGGCTTTGCAAGTGCCGTCAACGACCTCGTCTATCGCTTCCGCGAAGTGGATGAAGAGTTCTTCGATGAACTCGAAGATTTACTCATTCAAGCGGATGTCGGCGTCACGACGACGATGGATCTCGTCGAAGATTTGAAAGAAGAAGTGAAGCGACGTAATCTGAAGGACCCGGTCGCGGTGCGTGACGCACTCGTCGAAGTCGTGGCGAACCGCCTCCAAGAGGATGAATCGGACCGTGAACTGAATATGCAAGACGGACTCACGGTCATCTTGTTTGTCGGCGTCAATGGTGTCGGAAAGACGACGACCATCGGCAAGCTGGCGCACCAGTTGAAATCTGAAGGGCGTTCCGTCATGCTCGCGGCAGGGGATACGTTCCGTGCCGGCGCCATCGAGCAACTTCAAGTATGGGGAGAACGTGTCGGGGTTCCCGTCATTCGTCAAACGGAAGGGTCTGACCCGGCTGCCGTCGTCTTTGACGCCGTTCAAGCCGCCAAGTCTCGTCACATGGACGTCTTGATTTGTGATACGGCGGGACGTCTCCAAAATAAGGTCAATCTAATGAAAGAACTTGAAAAAGTAAAACGAGTCATTGAGCGGGAAGTTCCGAACGGACCGCACGAAGTGTTACTCGCCCTCGATGCGACGACGGGTCAAAACGCCATGGTTCAAGCGAAAGCGTTCAAAGAAGCGACGAACGTGAGCGGAATCGTCTTAACGAAGCTCGATGGGACGGCCAAAGGCGGAATCGTCCTAGCGATTCGGAACGAACTCGATATCCCGGTCAAGTATGTCGGGCTTGGAGAGAAGATTGACGATTTACAGGAGTTTGATCCAGAACAGTTCGTCCTTGGACTGTTCGGCGATGTTTTTGAGGACAAGACACAGGATGCCTCGATGGAAAAAGAGGACACAAACGAGGACCTCGCCTAAGTTTTGCTGTTAAGAAAAAAACTTGACAAGTAGTAGGCACGGCTGTACTATAGGTAGTTGTAAAGGGATTTCACTTAACATGTGGAGGTGAAAGGTTTGACGCTCGAAAAAACGAATCGCATGAACTATCTCATCGATTTCTATCAAGCGCTCCTCACACCGAAACAGCGCAACTATATGTCTCTTTATTACCTAGATGACTACTCGCTCGGAGAGATTGCGGAAGAGTTTGAAGTCAGCCGTCAAGCGGTCTACGATAACATAAAGCGCACAGAAACGATGCTTGAACAGTACGAGGAAAAGCTAGCCCTATTCGAAAAGTTCGAACAGCGCCAGCAACTTCTTCAGACCCTCAAACGTCAAGTCGAGCTCACCGATGACGTGAGCGCCACGATTTCTGCGCTTGAGAATTTAGAGTAGGGGGCTGAAGCATGGCATTTGAAGGATTATCAGAACGATTGCAATCGACACTTTCAAAAATGCGCGGTAAAGGGAAAATTTCGGAGGCCGATGTCAAAGAGATGATGCGTGAGGTTCGCCTCGCCCTCCTCGAAGCCGACGTCAACTTTAAAGTCGTCAAGCAATTCGTCAATGACGTGAAGGAACGCGCGGTTGGTCAGGATGTCATGAAATCATTGACGCCAGGTCAACAAGTCGTCAAAATCGTTCACGAAGAGTTGTCGAACTTGATGGGAAGCGATGTCGTCCCGATCTCATTCAGTCAGAAACCACCGACAGTCGTCATGATGGTCGGTCTGCAAGGGGCAGGGAAAACGACAACGACCGGGAAGCTAGCGAACTTGATTCGCAAAAAGCATAACCGAAGTCCACTTCTCGTCGCGGCGGACATCTACCGTCCTGCAGCAATCAAGCAGCTCGAGACACTCGGAAAACAACTCGATTTACCAGTCTTCTCACTTGGTGATCAAGTGAAGCCGGAAGAGATTGTGACGAAGGCACTCGAGTACGCAAAAACAAATCATCACGATTTCGTGTTGATCGATACGGCCGGTCGCCTTCATATCGATGAGACGCTTATGGGCGAGCTCGAAAATGTGAAGACGATTGCCAAACCAAATGAGATCTTCCTCGTCGTCGATTCGATGACGGGTCAAGATGCGGTCAATGTGGCCGACAGTTTCAATGAGAAACTCGGAATCACCGGGGTCGTGCTCACAAAGCTCGACGGAGATACACGAGGTGGGGCAGCCCTTTCGATTAAGGCAGTCACGGGAGCGCCGATTAAATTCGTCGGTCTCGGAGAAAAGTTGGATGCCCTCGAACCATTCCACCCGGAACGCATGGCGTCACGGATCCTCGGAATGGGGGACGTGCTCTCGCTCATTGAAAAAGCCGAGACACAGATGGACCAAGACGCAGCGAAGGAGCTTGAAAGCAAAATTCGTGACGCGTCATTCACGTTCGATGATTTCATTGAACAGTTGGCCCAAGTGAAAAACATGGGACCAATTGATGAATTACTTTCGATGTTACCTGGTGCAGGTAAGATGAAAGGGTTGAAGAACGTCCAAATCGACGAGAAACAACTCGATCACGTCGAAGCGATCATTCGCTCGATGACGAAACATGAGCGCGCCAATCCGGAAGTGCTCAACGCGAGTCGTCGTAAGCGGATCGCAAAAGGGAGCGGTCGCTCGATTCAAGAAGTGAACCGTCTCATCAAACAGTTCGATGACATGAAGAAGATGATGAAACAAATGTCAGGACAAATGAAAGGGAAGAAAAAAGGTCTCGGCCTTCCATTCTTCTAACAAAATCTTTTGTCAGTCGAACGAAAAAGCTGTATACTATAAAAGTTGTCAATTCTTAAACACATGATGGAGGTATATTACCATGGCAGTTAAAATTCGTCTTAAGCGCATGGGCGCAAAAAAATCACCTTTCTACCGTATCGTTGTAGCAGACTCACGTTCACCACGTGACGGTCGCTTCATCGAGCAAGTTGGTCACTACAACCCGGTTGCAAAACCAGAAGCAGAAGTTCGCATCAACGAAGAACTCGCTCTCAAATGGTTGGCAGACGGCGCGAAGCCATCTGACACAGTACGCAACTTGTTCTCTAAAGCAGGGATCATGGAGAAATTCCACAACGCGAAAAACGCGAAGTAATGATGTGGCCGACCTTTTCTGAGGTCGGCCTATTTTGTTGAGGAGGAAAAAAGATGGACTGGTTATATGTAGGGAAAATCGCCAATACGCACGGCCTGAAAGGGGAAGTGAAGATTTTGGCGGCGACAGACTTTCCAGAAGAGCGATTTAAAAAAGGAAACACGTTGTTTCTTGATGTCGACGGAACGAAACAGGAAATGACGATCACGACGTATCGTCCTCATAAGCAGTTTCACCTCGTCACATTCAAAGGGTTTGACAATATCAACCTCATTGAAAAATATAAAGGGCTGAAACTATATGTCCACGCCGAACACGTCCACGACTTGGACGAACACGAATTTTATTATCATGAAATCATCGGCTGTGAGGCTGTCGTGGATGGGGAAGTCATTGGTGTCGTCGACGACATCTTTGAAACGAATGGAGCGAACGACGTATGGGTCATCAAACGACCAGGAAAGTCGGACGCGCTCATCCCTTATATCGAATCGGTCGTCCAAGAGATTGATGTCGATGCGAAGCGTGTCGTCATCACGCCGATCCCTGGAATGATTGACGATGAAGATTGATGTATTGACGTTGTTCCCGGAGATGTTTCATGCGCTCGATCACTCCATCGTCGGTCGAGCGAAGGCGCTCGGACAGGTGGAGATGTCGTTCCTCAATTTTCGGGACTTTTCAACGAACAAGCATCATAAAGTCGATGATTATCCGTACGGCGGTGGAGCGGGCATGTTGCTCACGCCGCAGCCGATCTTTGATGCATTTCATTCCCTTGAGGCGAAGAGCCCAAGGGTCATTCTCACGACGCCTACCGGAAAACCGTTCAATCAACGAATGGCCGAAGAATGGGCCAAGGAGGAACATCTGGTCTTTCTGTGTGGACATTATGAAGGGTTCGACCAACGGATCCATGATGAACTGGCGACCGACGAGGTGTCGATCGGTGATTTCGTTTTGACAGGTGGAGAGCTCGCGACGATGGTCATGATTGATGCGACCGTAAGGCTCATTCCGGATGTACTTGGCGATCAGGCGAGCCATGAAGATGACTCGTTCTCGACTGGTCTCTTGGAATACCCTCACTATACACGACCGGCTGATTTTCGTGGATTGACCGTGCCGGAAGTGCTCTTGTCGGGAAATCACGCCCGGATCGAGGCATGGCGCCGAGAGCAATCGCTCGAACGCACGTATCGACGACGTCCGGATTTGCTCGAACATGTCGAGTTGACGGATGTCGATAAAAAGTTTCTGCAATCGTTGCGCGATTGAGAAATATATGCTATGTTTGAGCATGTGGGTTAAACCCATCGATTACCGATGTTCCGCTATTGGATGCTTGGGCATATGAAGATATGAACATTGAAGAAAAAGGAGATATGATTCATGAACACACAAAAACTGTTCCGTGAAATCACAGAAGAACAATTCAAATCGGACGTACCTGCTTTCCGTCCTGGTGACACAGTACGTGTCCACGTTAAAGTTGTAGAGGGAACGCGTGAGCGTATCCAGATCTTCGAAGGTGTTGTAATCAAGCGTAAAGGTGGCGGCATCAGCGAAACATTCACAGTCCGTAAGATTTCTTACGGCGTAGGTGTTGAGCGTGCATTCCCGCTTCACTCACCACGCGTTGCACAAATCGAAGTCGTACGCTACGGTAAAGTTCGCCGTGCGAAACTTTACTACCTCCGTAACCTTCGCGGTAAAGCAGCACGTATTAAAGAAATCCGTCGTTAAGATGGGAATTAAGCTTGTCGCTTGCGACAAGCTTCTTTTTTTCTAGTACAATAAGTTCAAATGGATAGAGGAGTGAGTGAAGTTGAAAGAAGTGTTTAGTTGGCTAAAAGCCATCGTGGTCGCTCTTGTCATCGCGTTCGTCATCCGGACGTTCATCTTCGTTCCTGTCATCGTTGAAGGAGAGTCGATGATGCCGACACTCCACAATGCGGATCGAATGATCGTCAGTAAAATTTCGAACTATGTTGGGGAGCTAGACCGAGGTGATATCGTCGTATTCCATGCGACTGAATCAAAAGACTATATTAAACGTGTCATCGCCATCCCAGGCGACACGCTCGAATATCGAGATGATGTGCTTTATATTAATGGTGAAGCGGTAGAAGAGCCGTATTTAGACGAGTTTCGTGCCCAGATGAACGGGTTCCCGTTGACCGAGAACTTCACACTCGAACAAGTGACGGGTGAGTCGGTCGTTCCAGAGGAATCATACTTCGTCATGGGAGACAATCGTCAAAACTCGAAAGACAGCCGTGAGATCGGATTTGTGTCGAAAGAGGAGATTGTCGGCAAGACGAACTTCATCTTCTGGCCACTCGATGATGTTGGCACGGTAGAAGATTAAGGTGGTGCTTTTTTGGCAATTCAATGGTTTCCTGGCCACATGGCCAAAGCAAGAAGACAAGTAACTGAAAAATTAAAGCTAATCGATGTCGTCATCGAACTCGTAGATGCACGCGTGCCTCAGTCGAGTCGCAACCCGATGGTCGATGAGATTACAGCGGGAAAACCCCGTCTCATCGTCTTGAACAAAGCAGACATGGCCGACCCCGTCGTGACGGAGGCGTGGTTACGTGCCTTGAAACGCGAAGAAGTCGAGGTTGTCGCTGTCGACGCGAAACATAGCAAAGGCTTGAAACAGCTCATCACGGGTGCTCAGAAGTTGATGAAAGAAAAGCATGACCGGATGCGTGAGAAGGGGCGGAACCCCGGACCGATCCGTGCGCTCATCATCGGAATCCCGAACGTCGGGAAGTCGACGCTCATCAACCGTCTCGCCGGACGAAACATCGCCATCACGGGCGATCGTCCTGGTGTGACGAAGCGTCAACAGTGGATCAAGATGAAAGGCGGCGAGATGGAGCTGTTGGACACGCCGGGGATTCTCTGGCCGAAATTTGAGGACCAACTTGTCGGATATCGTCTAGCCGCGACCGGCGCTATCAAAGAC
The DNA here is from genome assembly GCF_018617255.1 of Exiguobacterium sp. s43. Classification (GTDB taxonomy): domain Bacteria; phylum Bacillota; class Bacilli; order Exiguobacteriales; family Exiguobacteriaceae; genus Exiguobacterium; species Exiguobacterium profundum. Next base: position 1,595,446 of record NZ_JACSJT010000001.1, on the reverse strand, counting down.
GAGATTCTCAACTTGGATGATATCGCCTTGTATACGGTTCGCGAGTTGCATGCTCGTTATCCTGAACAATTAAAGGAACGATTCAAACTTGAAACGTTACCCGAGGACAGCGTTGAGCTCCTTGAGTTGATCGGGAAAAAGCGTGGTCTCATCAGTGGCGGTTACGTCGATTTCGAAAAAGCGAGCGAACTACTTTTGAATGAACTACGACATGAAAAAATCGGACGGATCTCGCTTGAGACACCGGCTGATCACGAAATGGCGTAAAGCCCTGTGCACACAGGGCTTTTTTGAATAGGAGGAAGACCGTGACGATTCAACAGATTAAACAACAACTAGAGGACATCCGATATGAAGAATGGGTACAAATCTTCCCGACCTTGTCACGAGACCCTCGAGCGGGCGTGCAAACGTTGCTTCGGCAAAAACAGCGTCAATTCGAGCGAGAATGGGCGTTACAGGTCGATTTCGAACGTCGCATGACGTATGAACATGAATGGAAGGCGCGAGGCTTCACTCGAATTGTCGGAGTCGATGAGGTCGGACGGGGACCGCTCGCGGGACCGGTCGTGGCTGCTGCAGTTTTGTTACCGGATGGGTTCTATCTCGCGGGATTGAATGATTCGAAAAAAATGTCCAAAACGGCGAGGGATGCAGCATACGCACACATCATCGAGGTCGCGGAGGTCGGTGTCGGCATCGTCGAGCCGAAGACGATTGATGTCATCAATATATACGAATCGACGAAACTAGCGATGACAGAGGCGATTCATCAAGTCGGAGAAGTAGACGCCCTATTGATTGACGCCATGAAACTCGAGCTCGACATCCCTCAACAGTCATTGATTAAAGGGGACACGCTCAGTGTGTCGATAGCCGCGGCAAGTGTCGTCGCTAAGGTGGTAAGGGACCGGATGATGGAAGAATATGATTTGACGTATCCTGGATACGGATTTGCGAAAAACGCAGGATATGGAACAGAGGCTCATTTAGAAGGGTTAAGACGCCTTGGGGTGACTCCGATTCATCGCCGTACGTTCGCCCCCATCAAGCATATGTGAAAGGAGTGGTCGCGTTGCGGATCGATCATCAAGGGGTGATGCCGTTCAAAGTGACGGAACAGACGTCACGCCCGCTATTACTAGGGAACACAGTCGTCGGAAAGGTATTGCAGCTCTTACCTGGCAACGAGGCGGTTATGCAACTACCCCAAGGGATTTTCCGGGTCGGTGTCAATGCGAACGTGAAAGAGAACGTCACGTATAAGCTGGTCGTCACGGACGTTGAACCGAAGCTCGTCTTGAAGGTCGTCACGCAAGCGACAGAATCGCTCATGGCGGCCAAGTCGCCTCTGCAGGCGTTAGGAGAACAGCTCGGACGCCTGATGCGAGAACCGATGCTGACGCCGGACTCCGTGAAGGCGGCCGGCAAAACCGCGTTAGAAAGCGGCGCAGGTCAGGATGTAAAAGCGCTCGTCGGGGAACTGTTCAAAGCGAAAGGTGAGCCGAAGTTCGAGCAGTTCGTGCGTGCGCAGGAAGCGTTCAACGCGAGCCAAAGCCCACCGTTCGTCGCTCAAGCATTTCACATACCGCAATTGGGTCCGTTTGAAAACGTTCAACTTCGTCTAGAGGCCCCGAAACGAGAGACGATGGACTCGGATCATGCGCGGATCGTCTTGTTTCTTGAAACGCCGCGATATGGTGAGACCGGGATTGATGTGTTGATTCAAAAGCGTTACGTGTCCGTACGTGTATTCAATGAGCAACACGATTTGGCTCCATACGTCCGTACATACGAACCACTTTTGAAAGAAGGTTTAAAAAAGGTGTCATTCGAACTGTCTTCATTTTCGTATGAAGCGAAGCGTGAACACGTTCCGGCAACGTTTGCGCCGCTCGGAAAGGTGGACCTCCAAATATGAAAGACCAGAAGAAAGCGATGGCGCTCTCCTATGAGCAGTCGATGGATGCGCCCCATGTCGTAGCAAAAGGAACGGGTATCGTGGCCGAGCGGATGCTTGAAGTTGCTTTAGCGAACGGCATTCCTATCCATGAAGACCCAGCGCTCCTCTCGTTACTGTCGGCCTTGAACATTGAAGAGCAGATTCCAGAGGACGTCTATCAAGTCATTGCGGAACTTTTTGTGTTTCTTTATCAGATGGAACAGGATAAAATTTGATTTGTCTAGGGATATATGTGAAAAAAAGATGAAAACTTAAAGCAAGAACGATAGACAGCGCTTTCAGTTTTTCGTTACAATAGACGTGCCGATATTAAAGGGGACTAAGGGGGAAAACATATGAATATCCATGAGTATCAGGCGAAAGAATTGTTAAGAGAGTTTGGGGTAGCCGTTCCGACGGGTTATCCGGCCTTTACTGTTGAAGAAGCTGTTGCAGCTGCTGCGAAGCTTGAAGGTGAAGTGAAGGTAGTAAAAGCTCAAATCCACGCAGGTGGCCGCGGTAAAGCGGGTGGTGTTAAACTTGCGAAGACAGATGAAGAAGTGAAGCAATATGCTTCAGAGATTCTCGGGAAAACGCTCGTGACACACCAAACAGGTCCGGAAGGAAAAGTTGTCCAGCGTCTCTATATCGAAGAAGGTTCTGCGATTGACCAAGAATTTTACTTAGGACTCGTGCTTGACCGTTCGATCGGCCGAATTGTCATCATGGGTTCATCTGAAGGTGGAATGGACATCGAAGAAGTCGCTGAACATACACCAGAGAAGATTCATAAAGAGATCGTCGACCCGGTCGTTGGCTTACGTCCATTCCAGGCGCGTCGTCTCGCATTCAAAATGGAAGTCCCGACGAAACTTGTCAATAAGTTCAGTGACATGGTCATGAAGCTGTATAAAGTGTACGTCGAGACAGATTGCACAATCGCGGAAATCAACCCGCTCGTCACGACGAAAGACGGTAACGTCATTGCGCTCGATGCGAAGTTGAACTTCGATAGCAACGCGCTCTATCGTCACTCGGACGTCCTTGCTCTTCGTGATACGACGGAAGAAGACCCACGTGAAGTAGAAGCGTCAAAACACGACCTCAGCTACATCGCACTCGACGGAAACATCGGTTGTCTCGTCAACGGTGCCGGTCTTGCGATGGCAACGATGGATATCATCAAACATTACGGCGCTGAACCCGCTAACTTCCTCGATGTAGGTGGCGGTGCGACGAAAGAAAAAGTAACAGAAGCATTCAAGTTGATTTTGTCTGATGACCAGGTCAAAGGGATCTTCGTTAACATTTTCGGTGGGATCATGAAATGTGACATCATCGCAGAGGGGATTGTCGCTGCGACGAAAGAAATCGGACTCGACTTACCACTCGTCGTTCGCTTAGAAGGAACGAACGTTGATGCCGGGAAGCGCATTCTCGATGAATCTGGACTTGCGATCACGACGGCCAGCTCGATGGCTGACGGTGCAGAAAAAATCGCAGCACTTGTTCGATAAGGGGGAAACGACATGAGTATTTGGGCGGATAAAGATACGAAAGTAATCATTCAAGGGATTACAGGGAAGCAAGGTCTGTTCCACGGTGAACAGATGCTCGCATATAACACGAAATTAGTCGGTGGTGTCACACCTGGTAAAGGTGGCACGACGGTCCTCGACAACGTTCCAGTCTTCAACACCGTCTCTGAAGCGGTCGAAGCAACTGGTGCCAATGCATCGATCATCTATGTTCCACCTGCTTTCGCAGCGGATTCAATCATGGAAGCGGCAGACAGCGGTATCGAGCTTATCATCTGTATCACAGAAGGAATCCCAGTTGTGGACATGATTCAAGTGAAGCGCTATCTCGAGGACAAACCGGCTCGTTTAATCGGACCGAACTGTCCTGGTATCATCACACCTGGAGAAGCGAAACTTGGCATCATGCCTGGCTACATTCATACGAAAGGGCACGTCGGAATCGTATCACGTTCTGGGACGCTCACGTATGAGGCGGTTCATCAGTTGACGACAGCAGGTATCGGACAATCGACAGCTGTTGGAATCGGGGGAGACCCGGTCAACGGAACGAACTTCATCGATACGCTTAAAGCGTTCAACGAAGATGAGGACACGAAAGCGGTCATCATGATCGGGGAAATCGGTGGAACGGCTGAAGAAGAGGCAGCTGAATGGGTAAAAGCCAACATGACGAAACCAGTCATCGGTTTCATCGGCGGCCAGACGGCTCCTGAAGGCAAGCGCATGGGACATGCGGGCGCAATCATCTCAGGTGGTAAAGGGACGGCTGCTGAGAAGATCAAGACATTGAACGCGAATGGAATCGAAGTCGCTGAAACACCAGCGGTTATCGGTGAAACGTTGATTCGTGTCTTGAAACAGCAAGGATTATACGAAGCATGTGTCACGGGTCAACCGACGACATGAGAATCTTGAGGGATGCTTGCATCCCTCATTTTTTTAAAGGAGAGTTTGTGATGAATCAAACAATAGCTCGGTTTGCTGCAGCACGAATGCCAGTTGAGTTTGTGCATCATTATTTAAACGGGACACTCGGAGCACATCGCACACAATTTTCTGAACATGTCTGGAGACGGGCTGAACGAGCCTGGCACGCATCGGAGTCGTATAAACATTTCGTCACATGGGAAGACGACTTGTTTCCGAAACGGTTACTCGACATCCCCAACCCACCATATTGCTTGTTTTATCATGGAGATTTAGAGGTACTACAAGAAAGAACGACTGCGATGGTCGGAAGTCGTGAGTTGAATCGTATCAGTCAATCGCTCGTGAATCACTATCACTCTTTAATAGAAGAAACTGTATCTGTTTCAGGTGGCGCCCTCGGAATCGACGGGCTCGTCCACGCCCATGCCCTTCGCGCTCGTCGACCGACCGTGGCGGTACTGGGAGCTGGACTGAACCGGCTCTATCCGGAGGCGAACCGAGACATGCTTTTACAGATTCCACAAGAGGGAGTCTTACTTAGTGAATATGTACCAAACACGCCGATTCAAAAATTTCAATTTTTGGAAAGAAATCGTTTGGTCAGTGGTCTTGGCGATGCGTTGGTCGTTATACAGGCGAGACGAAAGAGTGGGACGATGAATACGGTCGGACATGCTCTAGAGCAAGGGAAAACGGTATTTGCGGTGCCAGGTTCACCCCTTGATCCACTCGCGGAGGGACCGAACCGGTTGATTGAAGAAGGTGCGATTCCATTGACGAATTCCGATCAAATTATTCGAGATCTCAAGATTGTACGTTGACAAACCAGTGAGAACATGAATATTATGGTAGGGATTTAAATGACCTCTAAAAGGGGAGCAGATGTATGGCAAAATATCTGGTGATCGTCGAATCACCTGCGAAAGCAAAAACAATTAAACGTTATTTAGGTCCGAATTATATGGTCAAAGCTTCGATGGGGCACGTGATTGACTTGCCTAAAAGTCAACTCGGTGTAGACGTCGAACACGACTTTGAACCGAAGTATATTACCATCCGTGGTAAAGGACCGGTATTGAAAGAATTGAAGACAGCAGCGAAAAAAGCGACAAAAATCTTTCTCGCGGCCGACCCCGATAGAGAAGGGGAAGCGATTGCTTGGCATTTAGCACGCGCACTCGGTGTCGATGAAACGACAGAATGTCGTGTCGTTTTTAACGAAATCACGAAAGATGCGATTAAAGAATCGTTTAAACATCCACGTAAGATCAATCACGATCTCGTCGATGCACAACAAGCCCGACGTATTTTAGATCGTCTTGTCGGATACGGGATGAGCCCATTATTATGGAAGAAAGTCAAAAAAGGATTGTCTGCAGGGCGAGTTCAATCGGTAGCCGTGAAGATGATTATCGACCGTGAGCGCGAAATTAACGCGTTCGACCCGGAAGAGTATTGGACGATTAAACTTGATTTAAATCATGATGGGGAAACGTTCGAGACTTCATTTTACGGAAAAGATGGGAAGAAGATGGAATTGAAGTCTGAAGAAGACGCGCAATCTGTCCTTGATACCATCGATGATACGTTTAAAGTCATTGATGTAACGAAGAAAGAACGGAAGCGGAACGCTTCGCTACCGTTCACTACAAGTTCATTGCAGCAGGATGCTGCCCGTAAATTGAATTTCCGTGCGAAGAAGACAATGATGCTCGCGCAGCAATTATATGAAGGAATCGATCTCGGTAAAAAAGAGGGTACAGTCGGTTTGATTACGTATATGCGTACCGACTCGACACGTATCTCTGATTTGGCGAAGACGGAGGCGAAGGAATATATCGAATCGACATTCGGTGAAGAGTATGTCGCCTCACAGAAACAAAAAGAAAAGAAATCAGCGAATGCCCAAGACGCGCACGAAGCGATTCGTCCGACTTCAGCATTGCGCGACCCAGCTTCCTTGAAGCCATATCTGTCACGTGACCAGTTGCGACTGTATAAGTTGATTTGGGAACGATTGATTGCGAGCCAAATGGCGCCAGCTGTTCTTGATACGGTCAAAATCGACGTCGAGTCGAACGGGATGATTTTCCGTGCGAACGGGTCGACAGTCAAATTCCCTGGTTTCATGAAAGTGTATATCGAGTCGAAAGACGATGACATTGAGGACACGAACCAAGAGAAGGAAGGATTATTGCCACCTCTCGAAGTGGATGATACCGTGACGTTTGAAACGATTGAGCCGAAACAACACTTCACACAACCGCCACCTCGTTATACAGAGGCGCGACTCGTTCGAGCGATGGAAGAACTCGGGATTGGTCGTCCGTCGACGTACGCGCCGACACTCGACACGATCCAACGACGCGGTTATGTCGTTCTCGAAGAGAAAAAGTTTTTACCGACTGAACTTGGAGAACTCGTCATCGAGATGATTGATGAGTATTTCAACGACTTCATCACGGTCCAGTTCACGGCCGACATGGAGACCCTTCTTGATTCGATCGAGCATAAGGAAGTCGAGTGGACGGAAGTCGTCGCTCCGATTTATCGTTCTTTCGAGAAACGATTGAAGCGTGCTGAAGAAGAAATCGAGAAAATCGAAGTGAAAGATGAACCTGCCGGAATCGATTGTGAAGTCTGTGGGTCACCAATGGTCATCAAGATGGGACGCTACGGCAAGTTCATGGCGTGCTCGAACTTCCCGAACTGTACGAACACGAAACCGGTACAAGTCGAAATCGGTGTCCCGTGTCCGAACTGTAAGGATGGACAAATCGTAGAACGTCGTAGTAAAAAAGGTCGTCTCTTCTATGGTTGCTCGAACTATCCGGAATGTGAATTCGTCTCATGGGATAAACCGGTTGCGAAACCGTGTCCAGTATGCGACAGTTTGATGGTCGAGAAAAAAATTAAAGACGGCGTGAAATATCAATGTACGAACTGTACCCACACCGAGGTACATCAGCAAGAGGAGGATTAATGTTGCAACAACGTGTAACTGTAATCGGAGCTGGATTGGCCGGCTCCGAAGCGGCTTGGCAACTCGCTAAGCGCGGTATTCAAGTAGATTTGTATGAAATGAGACCGGTTCGTCAAACACCGGCGCACCACACGGATCAATTTGCAGAACTCGTCTGTTCGAACTCGCTACGTGCGAACGGTCTTCAAAATGCCGTAGGTGTCTTGAAAGAAGAAATGCGTACGCTTGACTCGCTCATCTTAAAGGCGGCGGACACGGCAAGTGTACCTGCTGGGGGTGCCCTTGCCGTCGATCGTCATGAGTTTGCCGGATTCATCACCGAGAAGCTAAAGAACCACGAGAATGTCACAGTGCACAACGAAGAGCTCAAAGAGATTCCTGAAGGGATCGTCATCGTGGCGACTGGCCCTTTGACCTCCCCTGACCTCTCTGCATCACTCAAGGCGTTCACAGGAGAAGATTATCTCTACTTCTATGACGCGGCAGCACCAATTCTAGATGGTGATACGATTGATCGGGATAAAGTCTATTTGAAGTCGCGTTACGACAAAGGTGAAGCCGCTTACTTGAACTGTCCGATGACAGAAGAAGAGTTTGACGTGTTTTACGAAGAGCTGATCAAGGCAGAAGTCGTTCCGCTAAAAGAGTTTGAAAAAGAGATTTACTTTGAAGGATGCATGCCGTTTGAAGTCATGGCCGAGCGTGGGAAAAAGACGCTTCTTTTCGGACCGATGAAGCCGGTCGGATTAGAAGACCCGAAGACAGGAAAACGTCCATATGCCGTCGTTCAGCTTCGTCAAGACAACTCGGCGGGCACACTGTATAACTTGGTAGGCTTCCAAACACATTTGAAGTGGGGCGAACAGAAGCGCATCATCCGTCTCATCCCGGGACTCGAGAATGCGGACATCGTCCGTTACGGTGTCATGCACCGTAACACGTTCATCAACTCACCGAGCTTACTCAAGCCGACGTATCAGGCGCGTACACGTGACACGCTCTTCTTCGCCGGTCAGATGACAGGGGTAGAAGGATATGTGGAGTCGGCAGCGTCCGGGCTTCTAGCTGGGATCAATGCGGCGAAGATGATCGCAGGTGAAGAACTCGTCGTTCTCCCGCGTGAGACGATGCTTGGTTCGATGGCGCATTATATCACGACAGCCGACGGGAAGCACTTCCAACCGATGAATGCAAACTTCGGATTGGTGCCATCACTAGAAGACGCTCCGAAAAAGATGAAGAAACAAGAACGGTACGAGCGTTACGCGAACCGTGCGTTAGAAACGATACAACAGTATAAAGATCTTTGAACAGGAGAGCCATTTTTTGGCTCTTTTGTTTTGAAGTAAAATTTCAATTGTGTATTTTGTTTCATACTTTGAAAATTTTCAGATTATTGAACGGCTATCTATTGTCACCTTACATTCTGTATGCTATGCTAATTTCGATTTGACGAGAACATGCGTTTTTACGAGTCATCGAGGAGGCGATAAAATGGGATTTTTAGAGGATCGACAATCCTTTTTACGCTACTGCCAAATTGAACGTCGACTGTCTCCTCATACGAAACGCTCTTACGAGCAAACGCTCGACCAGTACGCCGCATATTGCCAATCGACGCATCAAGATCCCTACGATGCTCAGACGGCGCGGCGTTATTTATATGTCCTTTATGAGAAACAATTGGCCGCGTCTACGGTGTCCCAAAAAGTATCTTGTTTCAAGCAATTCGGGAAGTTTATGGCAAGAGAACAAGGTGGAGAACCGTTGTTCCACGACCTGACCTCACCGAAAAAGAGACAGTCCTTGCCGACCTTTGCCGTCCCGACGGAAGTCGAGCAACTGTTGGAGGCTGCCTCGAGGCAGGAAGATCCTTTTTTACAGGCGAGGGACGTCGCCATCGTAGAAGTGCTCTATGGGACGGGAATCCGCGTCGCAGAACTGTGTGGGATGAACCTTTCCTCGTTCGATGAGGTTTTATCCTTTGTCCATGTGATGGGAAAAGGGAAGAAAGAACGATATGTCCCGATCGGACAATATGCCGTACATGCTTTGCAGCGTTATATCGAATTACGCAAAGGTGTCGGGCTCCCGACAGAAACCGCATTATTTTTGAGTCAAAAAGGGAATCGGATGACAACAGACCAAATCCGCTATGTCATGAAACGTTTGAGAAAAGACAGTGGGGTACATAAACCACTTACCCCGCACTCGTTGCGACACAGCTTTGCGACGGACTTGTTAGAACGGGGAGCGGACTTGCGTGCCGTCCAAGAGTTGCTTGGGCATGAGTCCTTGTCGACGACCGGGCGGTATACCCATGTATCGACCGAACGACTTCGGTCGATTTATCAAGCGACACATCCAAGAAAGTAGGAGGTTACGATATGTTTCATGCAACAACGATTTTTGCAGTTCGACACAATGGCCAATGTGCGATGAGTGGAGATGGCCAAGTCACATTCGGGAATGCCGTCATCATGAAAAACAAGGCGAAGAAAGTCAGACGCCTTTATGGCGGGAAAGTCGTTGCCGGTTTTGCAGGTAGCGTAGCCGATGCTTTCACATTGTTTGAAAAGTTTGAATCGAAACTTGAAATGTATAACGGTAACTTGCCGCGAGCAGCGGTAGAACTTGCGAAAGAATGGCGTGGGGATAAGATGTTGCGTCAACTCGAGGCACTATTGATTGTGATGGATGCCGATCATCTTTTGCTCGTCTCTGGGAATGGAGAAGTGATTGAGCCGGACGATGGAATTCTTGCAATCGGATCCGGTGGGAACTATGCCTTAGCGGCAGGTCGCGCACTCGTACGCCATTCTGCTGAAAAGTCTGCTGAAGAAATCGCGCGTGCCGCTCTTGAAATCGCTGGTGAGCTTTGCGTGTATACAAATGATCAAGTCATTGTAGAAACGATTGGAGGCGCTGCTGAATGAACCGAGAGTTGACACCTAGACAAATCGTAACGGAGTTAGACCGTTTTGTAATCGGACAAAAGGATGCCAAGCGAGCAGTTTCGATTGCTCTACGAAATCGCTATCGACGTCAAAAGTTAAGTGCAGACCTTCGCGATGAGGTTACACCAAAAAATATTTTGATGATCGGACCGACCGGGGTCGGAAAGACCGAAATTGCTCGACGGTTAGCTAAGCTTGTCGGTGCACCGTTTGTGAAGGTAGAAGCAACGAAATTTACGGAAGTTGGTTACGTCGGTCGTGACGTTGAATCGATGGTACGTGATCTCGTTGAGGCATCGGTTCGTCTTGTCAAAGAAGAGAAAAAAGAAGATGTGAAGGAGCCAGCGGAACGTGCGGCGACGGAACGCCTTTTAGATGCGCTACAAGGAAAAGCAAAAGCGACACCTACTGCATCGAATCCGTTCGAAGCGTTGTTCGGCGGACAGACACAACAGCCAGAAACCACGTCGGACACATCCAATAATGACCGTTCGCAACTTCGACGCTTGCTCGAACTCGGTGAACTCGAAGAACGCGTGATTGAAGTGGAATTAGAAGAAAAGCAGACGATGGATTTGTTTCAGGGTCAAGGGATGGAAGGTTTGTCGAATCTTCAGGATATGCTCGGTCAAATCGTTCCAAAGAAACGGAAACAACGTAAGCTGACGGTTCGTGAAGCAAGACCGCTTCTCATTGCTGAAGAAGCAGAGAACTTGCTGGACTTGAACGAAGTCCACGATGAAGCCGTGCGGCGCAGTGAACAGATGGGTATCATCTTCGTGGATGAAATCGATAAGATCGCCACAAAATCACAAGATCACGCCGGAGTATCCCGTGAAGGGGTGCAGCGTGACATTCTTCCGATTGTAGAAGGATCTACGGTCGTCACGAAGTATGGACCGGTTAAAACGGATCATGTTCTTTTCATCGCGGCCGGTGCATTCCATATGGCTAAGCCGTCTGACCTGATTCCAGAGCTACAAGGACGCTTCCCAATTCGTGTTGAATTGAGCAGCTTGACGGAAGAAGACTTCGTCAAGATTTTGACGGAACCGTCACAGGCACTCATTAAACAATATACGGCCTTGTTAGAATCTGAAGAAATCACGGTCCGTTTCACGCATGAGGCCATTGAAGAAATTGCGAAAATTGCGACACATGTCAATCGTGAGACCGATGACATCGGTGCACGTCGCCTCTATACTATAATGGAGCGCGTTTTAGAAGATTTATCATTTGAAGCGGCAGATATGCCACAAACAACCGTAGAAATCACACCAGCTTACGTACAAGCAAAAGTCGGTTCCATCGCCGACGATCGTGATTTGAGCCAATATATATTATAAGATTCTGTATGCACATACAGGGAGGAAATAGAGAATATGAACTTACTAGAAAAAACACGCCAATTAAACACAATGCTTCAACAAGAGGCAAGTGCGCACGTTGACTTTAAAGAAATGGCGGACAAAATGCGTGAAGTCCTTGAGTCCAACACGTTTATCGTGAGTCGTCGGGGACGACTTCTCGGTTTTGCAATCAAACAACAGATTGAGAATGACCGGATGAAAGCATTCTTAGTCGATCGACAGTTCCCGGAGCCATATGCTTCGAACTTGTTCAATGTCAAAGAAACGACAGCGAACATCGATATCGATAGTGAATATACAGCGTTCCCAGTCGAGAACCACGATCTATTCCTCAACTCCATGACGACGATTGTTCCAATCATCGGTGGAGGAGAACGTTTAGGTACGCTCGTACTCGGTCGATTGGCGAATGAATTCACAGAAGATGACCTCGTTCTCGCGGAGTACTCTGCAACTGTAGTTGGAATGGAGATCCTTCGTGAGAAGGCTGCGGAAGCAGAAACGTCGGCACGTAAGAAAGCAGTCGTCCAGATGGCGATTAACTCGTTATCGTATTCAGAGCTTGAGGCAATCGAACATATCTTCGAAGAGCTTGGTGGAAACGAAGGATTGCTAGTTGCTTCCAAAATTGCCGACAGAGTGGGAATCACGCGTTCGGTCATCGTCAACGCACTTCGGAAATTAGAAAGTGCAGGGGTCATTGAATCACGTTCTTTAGGAATGAAAGGAACGTATATCAAGATATTAAATGACAACTTCTTGTTTGAATTGCAAAAACTGAAATCAAACTGAAATACAACTTTCGATGTGTAATTTCCATTGAAAACACTTTTAAAAGGGACTTTATTCCTAAAAAACCGCTTTCCTTGATAAGGAGGCGGTTTTTTTTAGTACAAAAGTAATTATTTTCACCTTTTGACGTGATTTCGACAAAAAGATATTAAGCCATTTACCTATGTTTTAAAAAATATCTTTCAGAACTGTTACAGATTTGTTTCAATGAAATAGTAGATTTTCCAAATGAGGTATATTTAGTAGTCATTATATGAAAGTGAGTGAACGCCGTGAATTGGATTGGTAGTGACTATCAATTACTAAAGCAAGCCATCAACCATTCAGTCCTTAACCAAAAGGTCATCAGTCATAACCTTTCAAACATTGATACGCCGAATTTCAAAGCCAAACAGGCTGTGTTTGAGCAGACGCTTCAGAGTGAGATGCGACTCAAGCTGCAAGGTGGTCGTCCGAGTGACTCGACCCAGTCGAAGGTCATCGATCGAGCTGGTGGCGCCATGAGGAGTGATGGCAACAACGTCGACTTGGATTATGAAATGAGTGAGCTGGCACGAAACCAACTCCAGTATGAGGCGATGATGGAGCAATTGAATCGTAGGCTCGGGGGATTAAAATCTGTTATTCGGGGAGGTCGTTAATCAATGGGAATGTTTGATAGTTTTCATATTTCAGCTTCAGCGTTGACGTCACAACGGCTACGAATGGATACCGTGTCGGCGAACATCGCCAACGCTCAGACGACTCGCGGGAGACTCGTGGACGGAGAGTGGCAACCATACACACGAAAGATGACCGTGTTGCAAGAAGCGCCATTCCGGAAGCAAATGGATGCCGTTAATGGAGGGGTGCAGGTATCTCAAATCATCGAAGACGATGCACCGTATAAATTGGCTTATAACCCGAATCATCCCGATGCGGATGAGCGAGGGTACGTACAAATGCCGAACGTCGATCTCTTGAAAGAAATGGTCGATTTGATGGGTGCGACTCGTTCGTACGAAGCAAACATTGCAGCGATGAACGCCTCGAAGGCGATGCTCGTAAAAGCGATGGAGATTGGTAAAGGATAAGGAGTGTTAACGGATGCAAATTAATCCAATTCAATTGATGAGCCCAGAACTCACGCCATCACTGAATAAAACGAACCCATCTCAATTTGGGTCATACTTGAATGAAGCGATGAACGCATTGAATGAGACACAACAAGCGACTAGTCAAGCCCGTAAAGATTTGGCGGTCGGGAAAGCTGACCTTCATCAGGTGATGATTCAAAGTGAAGAGTCGTCGATTGCGATGCAACTTGCCATCGAGGTGAGGAACAAGGCTGTTGAGGCCTATCAAGAAATGATGCGAATGCAAGTTTAATTGTAGAGGATGACAAGTTGCGATGAATGAACAATTAAAAGAACGATTCAAATCCATGACCGGTGCATTAAAGGCGATGCCAGCGAAACGTAAACTCGTATGGGGCATCTCGATCGCGGTCATACTAATCGCGGCCCTCGTACTCACATTCTTCCTTTCAAGGCCAAACATGGCACCTCTCTATACAAACTTGTCTGCTCAAGAAGCGGGCGAAGTGACAGAGAAGTTGACAGCAGACGGGGTACAGTCGGAAATCAAGGCGACTTCGAACGGTGTGAGCGTGTATGTGCCGACTGAAATGGTCGATCAGTTGAAAGTGAGTTTGGCTGCTGCCGGGATTCCAAAGTCCGGCTCGATTGATTATAGTTTCTTCAGCGAAAACGCAGGGTTCGGAACGACAGACCGTGAGATGGCTGTCATCGAACGTAGTGCGATGCAGACGGAGCTAGAGCGACTCATCACACAGATTGAAGGAATCAATCAAGCGAAAGTAATCATCTCACTTCCTGAGAAGTCTGTCTTCTTGGCAGAAGATCAAGGTGAGCCTACCGCGTCCATCGTCTTGAACATCGGAGCGGGGACGAATTTAGAACCAAACACAGTAAAAGGTCTCTATCATTTGATTAGTAAGAGTGTCCCGAACTTGAAACCGGAAAACATTTCAATTATGGACCAATACTTCACGTATTATGATCTCGACCAGACTGTTGTTGCTGGAGGTTCCTCGTCAGATCCATTGGCGTTGAAGCGACAAGTCGAAAAAGACGTACGTCAACAAATCCAACAGATGCTCTCGGTTCTACTCGGCGAACGGAGCGTACTCGTTTCCGTCACAGCAGACATCGACACGACACAAACGGCTGAAGAACAGAATCTTGTCACGCCGGTCGATGAAGAAAACATGGAAGGCATCGTCACGTCTGCCGAGCGGATTGCTGAAGCATACACTGGCGGAACAGGTACGGCGACAGAAGCGACGGGAACTGGTGAGAACGACACAATCAACTTCCCGGCAGCGACTGGCGATGGCACAGAAGAAAGTGAAAAGAATCATGAAATCATCAATTACGAGGTCAACCGCATCACGAAGCAGATTCAAAACGCACCATATACGATTCGTGACCTCGGAGTCCAACTCATCGTTGAACCACCAGATGGCGCAACAAGTATCGATCCGCAGTTAGAAGGCGACCTCGAGACGATGATGTATTCCATTATTCGGACGTCGTTAGCGAAGACGGATGAAGCCATCACGGATGCTGAACTCGAACAGAAAGTTGTCGTCGTGTCGAGACCGTTCGCTGAAGTGGAAGAGGTTGCAGCAACAGAGCAACCGACACCTTGGTGGATGTATGCGGCAGCGGCGGGTGCAGTCGTAATTCTTGCCTTGATCTTCTTCGCGATGCGTAGACGGAAGCAAGAGGTTGTGGAAGAGACGAACGAATGGGAAGTTCCATATGAAGATGAAGTACCTGACCTAGACCTCGAAGAGCGAGGCGAAGGTGCAGTGAAGAAGAAACAGTTAGAAAAATTAGCTGAAAGTAATCCAGAAGAGTTTGCTAAACTGCTTCGTACTTGGATGTCTGAGGAGTGAGTAACGTGAACTATGCAAAACAATCGAATCGCGAAAAAGCAGCGATGCTCATGATTTCCCTGGGACCTGAAGTGGCAGCGAACGTCTACAAACATCTTTCAGAAGAAGAGATGGAACAACTGACGCTTCAAATTTCAGCGTTAAAAAAAGTGTCCCCGGAAGAAAAGGATAGTATTCTCGGTGAGTTCCATGAACTCGCCATGGCACAAAGTTATATCACTCAGGGTGGAATCGGGTTTGCGAAAACTGTCCTTGAAAAAGCAGTTGGTGAAGACAAGGCGATGGCATTGATTCATCGTCTGACTTCCACCTTACAGGTCAGACCGTTCGAGTTTGCACGAAAAGCAGACCCGAAACAGTTATTGAACTTTATCCAAAACGAGCACCCACAGACGATTGCGTTAATCTTAGCGCATTTAGAACCCGTCAAATCAGGGCAAATCCTCTCGGAACTTCCACCTGAGATTCAATCGGAAGTCGCAAAACGGATTGCGACGATGGATCGACTCAATCCAGACGTCATCCATGAAGTGGAACAAATCCTTGAGAAAAACTTGTCGCAGACGGATATGCAAGATTATGCTCAATCTGGTGGAATCGAAGCAGTCGTCGAAGTCTTGAACGGTGTAGACCGGACGACCGAACGTACCATTCTCGATGCGCTCGAAATCGAAGACCCGGAACTTGCAGAAGAAATCAAAAAGCGGATGTTCGTCTTCGAAGATATCGTTACGCTCGATTCTCGTGCGATTCAACGAATCATTCGCGAAGTGGCGAACGACGACTTGTTACTTGCGCTCAAGGTCTCTTCGGAGGAAGTCAAACAAATTATCTTCAAAAACATGTCACAACGTATGGTCGAAACGTTCAAAGAAGATATGGAATTCATGGGACCGGTACGGTTGCGTGACGTCGAAGAGGCACAGAGCCGAATCGTCGGAATCATTCGTCGCCTAGAGGACGTCGGTGAGATTGTAATCAGTCGAGGTGGAGGAGATGACATCGTTGTCTAATGTGATCAAACGCCAACGTGCAACATCGAATATTCCGCACCGGATTGAATCCAAGCGCTTAGAAACACCCATTATAGAACCGAATGACGGAATCAATCATCACGATGTCATTCAGTCGCGCTATGAGAAGTTGAAGCAGGACGAAGAAGCATTTCAACAGTTTCAGTTGACCGAAGTCGAACAGTTGGAGCGGTTGAAACAACAGGTGTTCGAGGAGGCGCGTTCAGAAGGGTATCAGGAAGGTCTCCTTCAAGGTAGACAGGACGGATTGGCTGAGTTCGAGGACATCACCACACGATTAAATTCCGTTTCGACCGAACTTGAACTCTTATTTGAAGAAAAATGGAGACAAGCGGAAGAACAACTCATTGAGCTGGCAATCTCGGTCAGTGCACATGTGACAACGGAACTTGTTCGGAAAGATGAAGAACTCTTTGCGACGATGATCCGTGATCAAATGTCACATTGGATCGATGCCGAAGCAATCACAATCTTTGTTCATCCGACACGTCTTGCCTCGATTCAGCAATTCGAAGCGATGTGGCGGACAGAAGAGACACCCCCTTTGAAATATCGTGGGGACGGATCATTGGATGAAACGGCAGTCCGAATCGAGTCGCCACATCGTGGGAATGAAGTCGATTTAACGTATAGTTTCGAACGGATTCAAGCTAAAATCGAGGAGGTTTTAGCGGATGGTGCTTATTGAGCAGGTTCTTGACTCAATCAAGCAGTCTTCGGACGGCGAGTTCACACGAAAAATCGGTCGAGTTTGCCGTGTCATCGGATTGATGATTGAGTCGAATGGGCCGAGTGCATTTGTCGGAGAACGCTGTTTGATTGTCCTTCCGTCGAATGAAACGGTTGAAGCAGAGGTTGTCGGATTCAATGAAGAGCGTGTTTTGCTCATGCCATACGGTGAAACTACGCAAATTGCGCCAGGGTGTCTTGTAAAGGGAACGGGAAAAATGCTTCAAGTTCCTGTAGGGGAAGAGTTGATTGGTCAAGTGCTCGATGGTTTGGGACGTCCACTTTCAGGTGAGCGTCTTGTGACCGGTAAGCGTTATGACGTTCAACGTAAACCTCCGAATCCTTTGAATCGACCAAGGATTTTAGATGCGCTGTCGACCGGTGTACGCATGATTGATGGACTGTTGACTGTAGGGAAAGGACAACGGGTCGGTTTGTTTGCTGGTTCCGGTGTAGGGAAGTCGACCTTGCTCGGGATGATTGCCAAACGATCTTCGGCAGATATTAACGTCATCGCCTTGATTGGAGAACGGGGTCGGGAAGTAAAAGAGTTCATCGAAAAAGAACTCGGACCAGAAGGCATGGCTCGTTCCGTCGTGATTGTAGCGACAAGCGACCAACCCCCGCTTGTCCGGTTGAAGGGAGCTTACACGGCGACCGCGATTGCCGAGTACTTCCGGGACCAAGGGAAAGAAGTGGTCTTGATGATGGACTCGGTGACACGTTTTGCGATGGCACAGCGTGAGATTGGTCTTGCGACGGGCGAACCCCCAACATCGAAAGGGTACACCCCATCCGTATTCGCCATGCTACCTCAACTATTAGAGCGAAGTGGAACAGCGGCGACAGGTTCAATCACTGCGTTCTATACGGTCCTCGTCGACGGGGATGATATGAATGAACCGATTGCCGACGCGGTGCGGGGGATTTTAGACGGACACTTTGTGATGGACCGGGCGCTCGCAAACCGTGGGCAATTCCCGGCAATCCATGTACTGAAATCCATCAGTCGGGTCATGAACCAAATCGCTTCCCCTTCACACAGAGATGCAGCTCAAACGTTCCGCAGTTGGCTCGCGACCTATATTGACGCAGAAGATTTAATCAATATCGGAGCGTATAAAAAAGGCACCAATCCTTCAATTGATACCGCTGTGGAGAAATATCCATACTTGTTGACGTTTTTGAAACAATCGATCGAAGAAGATGCTGCTTTCGAACAGACGATGACCCACTTGTCACATATTGCACGAGGTGAATCATGAATAGACTCATATTAGAACGAATCATGCCGATTGCGGAACATGAAAAAGAAGATGCCGCCATAGAAGTCAGAGGATTTAAGGCAAGACTTGAGACAGAGATGGAGAAGCTATATGACCTTCTTCTCATGTATGAGTCGCTCATCAAACACCAAGACGAACAATCTGGAAACATCGACCTTCTCATGTCGCAGTATCGAGAAAAGACGCGAGAGCAAGTGAAACGTCAAATCGAAACGCAACAGCTCGTCGTACAACAGGCCCGCAATCGCTATCATGCGTCGCAAGAACGATTGCTCGGTAAAGTGGTGGAAGAAAAGAAATACGTGACGCTTCATGAAAAGGTCAGCATGCAAGAGATGACGGTAGCTAAACTTACAGAGCAACAAATGATGGATGAACTTGCTGTGATTCATCATGGGAAAGGGAAGTAGCATGGCAAAAGAGAACAATAAACGAGGCAAGCAAATGATTGTGGCGTTGGTCCTCATTCCAGCAATCTTCATCTTAGTCGGTGGGATTGTCGTCATGAACTATGCGATGGACCGTCCGCTCTTATCCGTTCCCTTATTAGAAGTGAACGAGGACGAGAAAACGGAAGAATCAAAAAAAACGGAGACGCAGGTGAATGTGACGGGAATCGATTCGGACGCAGCGAACCGATTAAAAGCAGCGAACAGTGAGATTGAAAAACTTCGCAACGAAAATGTTGAATTGACGAACGAAGTAAAGGCTAGACAAGAAGAAATCACCGATTTGATTCGTGAACGAGATCGACTCGTCTCGGAACTAGAGGCAGCGTCAAAAGAAGAGGAGACCTCATCTGATGTCGCCAGCGTTTATGAAGAAATGTCAGCCAAACAGGCGGCAGCTATTATGGGTGAACTCGAAAGCCCTCAAGTTGCTGAACTGTTGAAGGAGCTATCACCTAAGCAACAGGCAGACATCTTAGGACGAATGAATGCGCAACAGGCTGCGGTTGTGACGCAGCTTCTCCAATGAACACAAGAAGGGAGGGCCAACATTGAATATCGCTTTATTGACGCAAGCCATTCAAGGATCGATGGCTCGTACTGGAGCAGTGGAGGGAGAATCAAAGGGAGCAGGTGGATTTTTAAGCCTCCTTTCTGCGATGCTTGCCCCAATGCAAGGCTCAGGGGAGCAGGCAGAACTTCCTCAACTTGAAGAAGGTGTGCTTCCTGAAGGATCAGTCGATTTTGAAAAAGTGGCACAGGAACTCGAAACATGGTTTCAAAAGCCTGATACATTGAAGTGGCTAAAATCACTGCCACAAGATGCGTATCGGACGTTTATGGATGCATATGTAAGTTTACTCGGTCAATTGTCTAATCCTTCGCCTGAGACTGAAATCCCGTCTTCGGTTTTACCGGCGATTGTACAGACGACGACTACGCCGAAAGTCCATACTACGAAGCAAACAGAGGGAAATACTCAGACGACCAACATTGCACTGACTCAACAAGTTCCAAACCAAGAACTTGCCAAACAGGTTCAAACGATGCAACGGATCATCACACAGTATAAAGGACCAATAGAAGGTACATTGAAAGAAGTTCCCGTCTTGCCAAATGTTGAAACCGTAAAAATCGCAAAACCTGCGCTACAGCCAAATAACGTAGACTGGATGCCGAAAGGGATGAACTGGTCAAGACCACAGATTGACGTGGACACGGTCATGTATGCTTCGAAAGGATCCCTTCCTGAAAATTTACAAGCTCGGATTGAAGCGGCTTTGCAAAAGGCACCGTTCAAAAGTGGGGCAGATGGTTCAAAAGTCTTCACTGTAAGATTGTATCCGGAGCAGTTAGGGGAACTCGTCGTCAAGCTAGAGCGGAAGAATGGAGAACTTGTCGTCAAGATGTTTGCCAGCAATCAAGAGGCGAAGCAACTGATCCAGTCACAGGTTCAACAGTTGCAACAAACGTTGACACCCCATTCGCAAAACGTTCGGATCGAGGTCAACTTGACACAGCAAGCGCTCGATTCAAAATCAGCCTTGTCCGATGGTTCCGAGCAACCGGAACAAGAACAACCACAAGAACAGCCTAAAGGAGGGTCTGAAGATGACGAGCATCCAACCGAAGACGAATGATTATACATTGCCAGATCAGTCGCTCCCAAAAGCGACAAATCAATACGATAAAGACATGTTTATGAAGTTGCTTCTCGCTCAAATCGCGAACCAGGACCCGATGTCACCGATGGAAGATAAAGAATTCATCGCACAAATGGCACAGTTCTCATCGCTCGAACAAATGCAAACGATTTCGAAACAACTCGATTCTGTTCTCGTTGACCGTCACATGTCTTCGATTTCTGAATACAGTAGCATGATTGGGAAAACAATCAACTTTACAACCGAAACGAGTGAAGAGACGACGAAAGGCACAGGTCGTGTCGTTTCCATTTCTCGTAACGACTTAACCGGATATATGGCCGATCTTGAAGACGGAACATCCGTCAGCGTGTACGATATCACATCGATCAAATAAGCATAGGAGGAATGCATTATGTTAAGAGCAATGTACTCAGGAATCAGTGGATTGAAGAACTTCCAATCGAAGCTAGACGTCGTCGGGAACAACATCGCCAACGTCAATACGTTTGGTTATAAAAAAGGGCGCGTCACGTTCAAAGACCTTGTCAGTCAACAAGTCGGGAGTGCGTCAGGTGGGAACGGGACAACAGCCGGTGGAGTCAACCCGAAAGAAGTCGGTCTCGGGGGAACGATGGCTACGGTCGATAACGTATACAACCAAGGAGCGATGCAAAACACGGGACGTGCCCTTGACGTCGGGATTTCAGGTGAAGGGTTCTTCGCAATTAATGTGAACGGGCAAACACAATATACACGTGCCGGTAACTTCTATACTGATAATGCTGGAGATATCGTTAACGGTGATGGAGCATATGTCCTTAGTACAACAAATACAAAAATCACTGTTCCGGCCGGTGCTAAATCTCTTTCAATTGGTAAAGATGGACAAGTCAGTTATGTAAATGCTGCAGGGGCTTCTGTGAACTTGGGTCAAATTCAAGTCGTTACATTTGCTAACAACGCAGGTCTGTCTAAGGTTGGTGCAAACAACTATATTCAATCTCAAAACTCTGGCGCACCGAATCCAGGTGTACCGGGAGTCGCTGGTCGTGGAGAACTTGTCTCAGGCGCACTCGAAATGTCAAACGTTGACCTTTCAGAAGAGTTCACAGAAATGATCGTGGCACAGCGTGGATTCCAGGCGAACACACGCATTATCACAACATCGGACGAGATCCTTCAAGAGCTCGTCAACTTGAAACGCTGATGATTCGCGTCACGGCATTTCGCGGTGAGGAGTTCGTGCTGAACGCTTTGCTCATCGAAACGGTGAAGGCAGAGCCCGACACGATCATCCAATTGTTTAATGGCAAAACGTATCTCGTAAAAGAAACGAAAGGTCAAATCATTGAACGAACTGAAGCCTTTTACCGCTCAATCGGTTTAGTCGGAACGATGTTCAGAAGAGGTGAAGAAGATGAGTGAAGAAGAAAAGAAAAAAGGTGGCGGCCTAAAAGTCGTAATCATCCTGCTTGTCGTCCTGCTCGTCATGGGCGGTGCCGGATTCATGACTTACAAATATGTCTTTGGTGATAACGTCACTGCTAAAACGAAACCTGTCACAGCTGAAGAGTTGGCAGAACGGAGTTTCATGACTGATGACATGACGACCAACATTCAAGACGAGCGTTTCATCAACGTTCAATTTACGATTGTCACAGATTCGGCTGAAACGAAAGAGAATTTAGAACTACGCAAGTTCCAAGTTCACAACGTCATTTTGGGTGATTTATCCGGGATGACGAAAGCCCAATTGGCAACAAAAGAAGATATGCAAAAGTTCGAACAAACATTACGAGAACAACTTAACGGACTGCTTGAAGAAGGTGAAGTCCAACGCGTCTATATGACGAAGAAAATTATTCAGTGAGGTGGCATCATGGGAGAAGTACTGTCTCAACAAGAAATTGATGCCTTACTATCTGCTTTAAGCAGTGGGGATGTCGAAGCGGACTCCTTTCTCGCGCAAGAGGAAGAGAAGAAAGTTCGACAATACGACTTCAAGCGAGCCGTTCGATTTTCAAAAGACCAAATTCGCAGCTTAACTCGGATTCACGAACATTTCACGCGTATGCTCACGACATTTTTCTCGGCTCAACTTCGCACATATGTTCAGTTTTCGGTCAACTCGGTCGAACAATTACCGTACGATGAATTCATTCATTCCATTCCGAGCATGACGATGATCAACTTGATTGAGGCGCCACCGTTAAACGGACGATTCATCATCGAAGTCAATCCGAACATCTCATACGCGATGCTAGACCGGTTACTCGGAGGTCCTGGTGTCGAGATGGATAAAATCGAATCGTTCACCGAAATTGAGATGCGGATTTTGACGCAATTGTACAAACGAGCCTTTTCGACTTATGGGGATGCTTGGGAATCGATTGCTGAGATTAAAGCAGAAATGTCAGCTGTTGAAGTGAATCCGCAGTTCCTGCAACTCGTTTCACCAAACGAAACGGTCGTCTTGATTTCGATTGGTGTGACGATTGGTGAAGTGAGCGGAACCATCAACGTTTGTCTTCCATTCGTGACAATCGAACCGGTATTGTCCAAACTATCAAGTCATTATTGGATGCAAGAAGCGAATCGACGGAATGCAAGTCAATCGAGTAAAGAGCCACTTAAAGCTCAATTGATGAACTCGACAGTCGAAGTTGTATCCTTACTCGGTGGGACGACAATCACGTTTGGAGATTTGTTGCATCTAGAAGTCGGAGATTGTTTGGCACTCGATCAATTAGCAAAAGAACCTCTGTCCGTCATGGTGGGGGAAAATAAAGTATTTAAAGGGCAAGTCGGTGTGAGCGGGAAGCGAATGGCGGTTCAAGTGCTTCACCGTGTGAAGGAGGAAGAGCAATGAGTGAGATGCTGTCACAAGATGAAATTGATGCGTTATTACGTGGGACAAGCGACAATACGCCGACGCCAGAAGTCGAAGCAAAAGAAGAACATTTAGATTCGATGGAGAGCGACGCACTCGGAGAAATTGGGAATATTTCATTCGGGAACTCGGCAACAGCCTTGTCAACATTATTACAACAGAAGGTTGAAATTACGACACCGGTTGTCAGTGAAGTGAGAATTGAAGCGTTACGCGAACGCTATCCCACTCCTCACGTGGCACTTCGAGTTGGCTATACAGAAGGAATCCAAGGGGAAAACGTTCTCGTATTGACTCGCGAAGATGCGGCAATCATCTCCGACCTCATGTTAGGTGGAAGTGGAGAGAATGTTGATCCGGAGAGCCTTGATGAGATTCGTTTATCAGCTGTTCAAGAAGCGATGAATCAAATGATGGGTGCGGCAGCAACGTCTTTATCGACGGTATTTTCGAAGAAAATTGACATCTCGCCACCGCTTGTCGAAGTGTTTGATGCAACAAAGAATCAGACAATCATCGATCGCCTTGAACTATGGGAGACGATGGTACTCATTGAGTTCAATCTCAAAGTAGGCACGTTGATTGATTCAACGATTGTCCAGATTGCACCAATTCAGTTTGGAAAGCAGTTAGTCGACGAGTTGATGAAAGCGACTGGAGAGGTCCAAGCGGCATCAGAACCGGTAAAAGAGCAGCCGAAAGCGGAAGCACCGAAACCACAGCCGCAAGCACAACAACCAGCACAGTCCGTTGCCCCACAACCAAACAAGCAAAAATCTATGCCGGAAGTAGCTGTGAGCCAGGCGGAATTCATGCCACTCCAATCACCGGCGTCACAAGAAACGGCCCCAGCAAATCTTGGGTTGCTGTATGATGTCCCGTTAAACGTGACAGTAGAGTTAGGAAGAACGAAAAAATCCGTTCGGGAAGTACTTGAGTTATCACAAGGCTCCATCATTGAACTCGACAAATTAGCAGGTGAGCCGGTAGACATTTATGTCAACCAACAGCGAATCGCTAGAGGAGAAGTCGTCGTCATTGAAGAAAACTTTGGGGTACGTGTAACAGAAATTATTCAACCGCATGAGCGGATCGGAATCGTTTAAGGAGGAATTTAGAATGAGTGCAAAAGTATTAGTAGTAGATGACGCAGCGTTCATGCGTATGATGATTAAGGACATTTTGACAAAGAACGGGTACGACGTAGTAGGTGAGGCGGAAAACGGAGCGGACGCTGTCGCGAAATATCGTGAACTCACACCGGATCTCGTCACACTTGACATCACGATGCCTGAGATGGATGGACTCGCAGCATTGAAAGAAATTCGTAGCTTCGACTCGAATGCGAAAATCATCATGTGTTCAGCGATGGGACAACAAGCGATGGTCATCGATGCCATTCAAGCTGGTGCAAAAGACTTTATCGTCAAACCTTTCAATGCAGAGCGTGTCATCGAAGCAGTTTCTAAAACGGTCGCACAATGAAGAAATGGTGGTTGATTATTCTTCTCGTGGTTGGGCTCTTCGGTCCAACCACGGTTGAGGCCGCCACCGTAGACCAACAATTCGAGCAACAACAGACAGATGAACAGGAAAGTAACGTTCCAACGACAGCGTCAACCATTGGCAATGGCGTGAAAGTCG
Source organism: Exiguobacterium sp. s43 (assembly GCF_018617255.1). Classification (GTDB taxonomy): domain Bacteria; phylum Bacillota; class Bacilli; order Exiguobacteriales; family Exiguobacteriaceae; genus Exiguobacterium; species Exiguobacterium profundum. Next base: position 1,570,291 of record NZ_JACSJT010000001.1, on the reverse strand, counting down.
TGTTAAGTCTCGTGGTCGTGGTCGGCGGATTTATCGTTTTGATGCGTTGGCTCGGTTCCAAAACACAAGGCGTGAAAGCGACTCAACATATGAAACATCTCGGAGGCGTCCCTCTTGGGAAAGACCGCTCTGTTCAGCTCGTGAAGCTCGGTGACCAGGTATATGTACTCGGTGTCGGCGATTCGATTCAACTGATCGATCGACTTGATGCGGACACGATGGAGGAAGAGCAAACGGAAACCTTGTCACTCCGAACGTCAAATTCGAATGCATTTTTAGACACCTTTAAGAAACAACTCGCTCAGCTAGAAGAAGTGAGGAAGAAATCATGACAACGTTTGAGCAATTGATCAATTTAGAAACACCGGACAGTACATCGACATCCATCAAGCTATTGATTTTGTTGACATTGCTGACGCTCGCACCATCCTTTTTAATCTTGATGACTTGCTTTACCCGTGTCGTGGTCGTCTTGTCATTCATTCGACCGGCGCTCGGTACACAGCAAACGCCACCGAACCAATTGATTGTCGGATTGGCACTGTTCATCACACTGTTCGTCATGTCTCCAGTTCTCTCTGACTTAAATGAGAACGCATTAAAACCATACCTCGATGACAAGATCTCACAAAATGAGGCGTTCGATGAGGCAAGTGGGACGATGAAAGAGTTCATGTCGAAATATACAAGACAAGAAGATTTACAACTGTTCTTAAAGTATGGGAATTACGAGCAGCCGGAGACACTTGATGATGTACCTCTCCTCGCTTTGGTTCCTGCTTATGCGATCAGTGAGTTGAAGACCGCTTTCCAAATCGGCTTCATGATTTTCTTACCGTTTTTAATCATTGATATGGTAGTCGCGAGTGTCCTCATGTCGATGGGGATGATGATGCTTCCTCCAGTCATGATTGCACTGCCGTTTAAATTATTATTGTTTGTATTGGTCGATGGCTGGCACTTGATTGTGGAATCATTGCTTAGAAGTATGTAGGGGGAACGGACATGACACAAGAAATGGTCATCTATTTGGCGACAGAGAGTGTGTGGACCTTATTAAAAATATCAATGCCACTTCTACTCATCTCACTGATCGTCGGTCTCGTGATCTCGATTTTACAGGCCACGACTCAAATTCAAGAACAAACGTTATCGTTCGTTCCGAAAATTATCTCGGTCTTCATCGGTCTCGTCATTTTTGGACCGTGGATGCTTCAACAGATTGAAGGGTTCACGCGTTTGATTTTTGAGTTGATGGTCGAGGTTGCTTCGAAATGAATGCAGTCGACTTCATCAGTATGTATGGATTAACGTTCGCGCGACTGTCTGGCTTTTTTGTCAGTGTCCCGTTGTTCTCGACGAGACAATTACCGGTCATGCACCGCGTCGCGTTCAGTGCGTTTTTAGCATACTATGCAATGTTCACACTGACCGAGCCAATTCAAATGACCAATGCGTTTGTCCTGCAAGTCGTCTATGAAGTCATGATCGGACTTTTACTCGGACTGTTAATCAACATCCTATTTTTTGCACCGCAAATTGCCGGTGGGGTCATCGATTTACAGCTCGGATTAGCGATGGCATCCGCATATGATCCGATGTTTGGCGGTCAATCACCATTGATTGGACGATTTTATTATATTTTTACGCTATTCATTTTGTTGACGAGCAACCTGCATCTTCTGCTGATTGACGGCATTTATTATAGCTTTCAAATCTATCCGCCTGGCCAACCGATGATCAACTTTACTGAAGCTTCATTGATGATGGCTGTAAAAGTCGTCACGATGACAATGATGGTCGCGTTGCAATTGGCGTTGCCGATGATGGCTTCCTTACTGCTTGTGGACTTAGCTCTCGGTTTTTTAGCGAAGTCAGCACCGCAATTCAATATCTTTGCCATCGGATTTTCATTTAAACTTATCGCTGGTTTTGCCGTCATGGTTTTATTGATGGGACTGACATTGACAGGAATCAGCCAGTTCATCCCGCTATTACAAGAAGTGATGCACGACTTTATGCTCATATTAGGAGACGCCTCATGAAGAAGCCTCTATATCCTTTATCGGTCAATCTACAGTTTTTTGCAGGTGAAAAGACAGAAAAAGCGACGCCACGTAAACGGGAAGACTCCCGAAAGAAGGGGCAGGTCGCCAAGTCAGCCGATTTGACTGGAGCGTTCGCACTTTTTGCGATGTTTCTTATGTTATCTTTTTTCGGTCCCGTGATTGGGCAACAATTGCTTTCTTTAATCAGCGATTTACTCAGCCCAGAGTATTTATTGTTTAACGTGACGGGCGGCATGTCGGATATGGTCGTCGACTTAATGCTCCGTGTCGGTTTGATTTTGGCTCCGTTCTTTATCGTCGCCGTCGTGTTTGGGATTCTCATCAATTACCTACAAATCGGAACGTTATTTTCTTTAGAAGCCATTCAACCAAAGCTTGAGCGGATCGACCCGATCAAGGGGGTCAAACGCATCGTCAGTATGAAAGCGGTCGTCGAATTTTTAAAGTCCTTATTCAAATTGTTAATCATCCTGACAACCGCTGTCGCTGTCCTTTGGAAAAATCAGAAAGAACTGTCTCGGATGGCCGTCGAACAAGTTCGTGAATCGATTGTCGCACTCGCGAGTATCACAATCGAACTTGGTCTTTGGGTAAGTGTCGCCTTGCTCGCACTTGCACTACTCGATTTATTCTACCAACGATTTGATTTTGAGAAATCGATCCGAATGTCTAAGCAAGATATAAAAGATGAGTACAAAAATACTGAAGGTGACCCACTCATCAAATCTAAAATCAAACAGCAACAACGGGAAATGGCGATGCGACGGATGATGCAAGAAATACCGAATGCCGATGTCGTCATCACGAACCCGACCCATTACGCGGTCGTCATTCGATATGATGACACGAAAGATTTTGCGCCGCTCGTGGTCGCTAAAGGGGTCGACCGGGTCGCCTTTCATATTCGAGATGTCGCAAAAGAACATGACGTGGCCATTGTTGAAAATAAACCACTCGCGCGAGCGCTCTATGCGCAAATCGACATCGGTGAAGTGGTAGACGAATCGTTTTATCAAGCCATTGCGGAAGTACTGGCATTCGTCTATCAAATGAAGCAACCGTCTTGAGGAGGAGTATGTGTTGGCAGTAAAAGCGAAAGACTTTGCAATTTTGATTGGTGTGTTGATGATTGTCATCATGCTGATCATCCCGCTACCGGGGTTTTTATTAGACTTTTTAATCATCGTAAATATTTTGATCGCCATCATGATTCTACTTGTGGCGATGAATGCCCGGGAAGCACTCGACTTCTCCGTATTCCCTTCTCTCTTATTGATTGTGACGTTGTTTCGTCTTGGTTTGAACGTATCGACGACCCGTTCGATTCTATCGAACGGTTATGGTGGGGAAGTCATTGCGACGTTCGGTGATTTCGTCATCGGCGGAAATGTCCTTGTCGGATTTGTCGTCTTTCTGATTCTTGTCATCATTCAATTCGTCGTCATCACGAAAGGAGCAGAGCGTGTATCGGAAGTGTCTGCTCGCTTCACACTCGATGCGATGCCAGGGAAACAGATGGCCATCGACGCCGATTTGAACTCTGGTTTAATTGACGACAAAGAAGCCCAGATGCGTCGCCGTAAAATTCAAAGCGAGGCGGACTTCTATGGATCAATGGACGGGGCATCGAAGTTCGTTAAAGGAGATGCCATCGCTGGTATTATCATCGTTACGATCAACTTGATCTTCGGGATTATCATCGGTGTCGTTCAAATGGGATTACCAGTTGGAGAAGCGTTTCAAACGTTCTCACTCATGACAATCGGGGATGGCTTGGTTAGTCAAATCCCAGCACTTTTGATTTCGACCGCGACCGGGATCATCGTGACCCGTGCCGTCTCGGATGGAAACTTAGGGGAAGACGTAATCGACCAGCTCGGTCAAAACCCATCACTCCTTTATATCGCCGGGTCGATTGTCTTCATGCTTGGTTTTGTATCACCGCCCCTACTTCCTGTGACGATGATCATTGCCGGAACGGCATTCTTCGGCGCCTACACGATGCGTCGAAATATCCGTCAGGCAACGGAAGAGCCGATGCTCGAAGAGGAACCATCGACAGCGCCGACAGAATCAGTCGTCTCGCTGTTGCAGATTGACTCGATTGAATTTGAATTCGGATATGGCTTGATTCCGCTTGCAGATGAGTCTCAAGGCGGTGACTTGTTAGACCGCGTTGTCATGATTCGTCGTCAACTCGCACTCGAGCTTGGCTTCATCTTACCGACGGTCCGGATTCGCGATCACTTGCAGTTATCACCGAACGCGTACCGAATCAAAGTCAAAGGGAACGTCGTTGCAGAGGGAGAGCTATTGCTGGATCATTACTTGGCGATGAGCCCGGGCATCGAAGACCCTGAGGTATATGGAATTGAAACAACGGAACCAGCATTCGGTCTTCCTGCCCTTTGGATTGATGAAGAAACACGAACTCGGGCAGAAATGAGCGGGTATACCGTCGTTGATCCGCCTTCTGTTGTCGCGACTCACTTGACCGAGACGTTGAAGAAACATGCGGCAGATTTACTCGGTCGGGAAGAGACGAAACAACTCGTCGAGCACCTGAAAGAGACGCATCCGGTTCTCGTCGAGGACGTGACGCCGTCAGTCCTCTCGATTGGCGAAATTCAGAAAGTGTTACGCCACTTACTCCAAGAAAGTGTTTCCATTCGAAACTTGCCGCTTCTGTTCGAGACGATGGCAGACTACGGAAAAGTGACGAAAGACGCGGAAATCTTAGGAGAGTATTGCCGTCAAGGCTTGTCCCGTCAATTGACCGATCAAGTCAAACCACCTGAAGGTCCGCTTTACGTCGTGACACTCGGCGGACAGACGGAACAGACGGTGCAAGACGCGGTTCAGAAAACGGAGTTCGGGAACTATTTGGCGCTCGACCCAGAGCAAGCTCGAGAGATTATCGAGCGCACTGGCGAACAACTGTCGATGTTTGAACGATATGGGGCATCGGCTGTGATTTTATGTTCCCCAACGATTCGTCTGTTCGTTCGTCAATTACTCGAACGGTATTATCCAGATGTGCCGGTATTGGCTTATAACGAATTACTCAGTTCTGTCGAAGTGAAAAGTATTGGGGTGATTTAACATGCAGATTAAAAAGTTTACGGCGAAGACCATGGCTGATGCGATGGCGAAAGTGAAGCAAGAGCTCGGAGACGAAGCGGTCATCCTCAACTCACGACAAGTGAAGACAGGATGGTTCGGTCTCTTTGCGTCAAAGCAAGTGGAGGTCATCGCAGCCCTCGAAAAAGAGCAAGTCGTCACAAAGCCACGACAGCCTGTCCCTGTTCGGACAGCACCAACACCACCAGTCGTGACGCAGACGCCACCACGTGTGATCGGAGGAGCGGGACCGAGACTACACGCCTCGTTGCAACACGTCGAATCGCTGCTCTCGACTGAATCCTTTGCGGATGAGTCGTGGGAGGAAACGCTGAACGAACTGTACTACACGACAAAATCTGTAGAAGAAGCTGAACGTTTCGTGTACGAACAAGTCAAATCGTCGTTCATTGAACCGCCTGAAGCTAGACGATATGTTATGGTCGTTGGACCGACGGGTGTCGGCAAGACGACCACGCTCGCCAAACTTGCGGCGCACTTCAAACTGACGGAAGGCAAAACGGTCGGATTGATCACGACCGACACGTATCGAATCGCTGCCATCGAACAGCTGAAGACGTATGCTGAAATCATGAGTATTCCGGTGGAAGTGGCATATGACTTTCATGACTTCAAGCGTGCCAAGCAATTGTTTGCTCGTAAAGACATCGTGCTAATCGACACGGCGGGACGAAATTTCCGCGATCCGGCTTACGTCGAACAGTTTCATGAACATCACGACTTCACTGAAACAAGCCTTTCGCTCGTTTTGAGTTTGACATCCAAAACGAAGGACATGGATATGATCTATTCGCAATTCGAATCATTGCCTCTTAGCTCACTCATTTTTACGAAGGCGGACGAGACAAGTGATATCCACGCGATGTACCGCATGGTGAAAAAGAGCGGTCTTCCGGTCGCCTGGATGACAGACGGCCAAGAAGTGCCGGACGATCTGATTCGGGGGAATGCGGACGCACTGACGAAACGACTGTTTGAGAAAGAAGGGTGGGCAAGATGGACCAAGCAAGGCGTTTAAGAGCAATCAATGATGCCCATCCGACGACAATCGCCTTTGCGAGTGGGAAAGGTGGGGTCGGAAAGACGAACGTCTGTGTAAACACGGCCATCGCCCTAGCTGAACTCGGAAAACGAGTGTTGATTGTCGACTTCGACATCGGAATGGCCAATGTGCACATCTTGATGAATGCCATGAAGTCCAGAACGATGATCGAGACCGTCAAAGCTCGTATTCCATTGGCTGCAGCTGTTCAGAAAAATGTATATGGTGTCGATATATTACATGGAGGGAGTGGGCAGGACCAACTCGTCCATCTCTCAGATGATGACATGCAATTTCTCATGCGAGAACTCGAAGTATTGACCGAATATGATTATGTCCTGTTCGATATGGGGGCTGGAGCGACGGACACCTCACTCCAATTCATCGCGGGTTGCGATGAGATGTTCTTGATTTTGACTCCAGAACCTACCTCGCTAATGGACGGTTATGCATATACGAAACTGGTGCACCATCAGTACCCGGACTTACCGCTTGGCGTCATCGTCAACCGAGCCCAGTCCGGTGAGGAAGCCCTTCAATGTTTCGAACGGATGGAAGTCGCATGTAAACAGTTTTTAAATAAGACGATTCGATTCCTCGGCTTTCTACCAGACGACTCATCTGTCAGAAAGGCAGTCATCGCCCAAGTCCCGTTTTATCAATACAACCGAAAGAGTGATATTAGCTGGCGCCTCGAACGAATTTTGACAACGCTTACGGGTACGCCTCCGAAACCACGTCACTTGATGGACCGTTTGATGGGGAACTTACGAAAACAGTGGAACCGAGTATAACGACAGGGAGGCAAATGAGATGGACGTGAATGAATACTTAGGGTTGTTTTTAGATGAATCCCAAGAACATATCCAATCGATCAACACACAGTTACTTAAATTAGAACAATCGGGTGGGGCGGATGTTGTACAGGAGATCTTCCGGTCGGCACACACGCTAAAAGGGATGTCTTCGACGATGGGGTACGAACGCGTTGCCAACTTGACACATGAGATGGAGAGCGCGCTCGACCTCGTCCGTGGCGGCAAAAAGGAAAGTAACCAACTCTTGTTGGATACGATGTTCATCGCCATGGAACAGATGGAAGACATGATTGCGGACATCGAAAGCGGAGGACAAGGCGCGAACGTGGATGTATCAGAAACGGTCGCCGCATTCCAATCCTTCATCGGTGGGAAAGAAGTCGCAGTCGAAAAAACTTCAGAGACGAGCACGTTTGAGATTGATTTATATACGAACTCGGTCATCGAGCAAGCCAAACAGACAGGCTTTGAGGCGTATCAAATCACAGTCAAACTGTCTGACGCGGTCGTCTTGAAAGCGGCCCGTGCGTATATGGTATTCGATCGCCTTCAAGAACTAGGTGAGGTCGTCAGCACACATCCGGAGACAGAAGAAATCGAACAAGAGCAATTTGACTTGTCGTTCGACGTCTTATTCTTGTCACAAGAGACGGCAGAAGTGATTGAACATGCCATCGCTCAAGTATCGGAAGTGGAGCGCGTCGAAGTCAATGCGTTTACAGAAACAGCGGTCAGTGAGCCAGAAGTCGCTGTGACAGCGGAGACGATTGCACCTGAACCTGTCGTTCAAGCTACCTCGGACAAGGAAGAAGCGAAAGATACGAAAGAGCAAGTAGCCGCTCAAGCACAAGCAAAAACGATTCGCGTCAACTTAGAACGAATTGATCGTCTGATGAACTTGTTTGAAGAGTTCATTATCGACCGTGGACGCCTTGAGCGCCTGGCGGACGAAGTCGGTCAACCAGAATTGAATGAAACGGTCGAAAAAATCAAGCGGGGAACGAACGAGTTACAATCACTCGTCTTGACCCTCCGGATGATGCCAATCGAACAAGTGTTCAATCGCTTCCCACGAATGGTGCGTTCGGTCGCAAAAGAGATTCATAAAAAAGTCCAGTTGGACATTTCAGGTGCTGAAACAGAACTCGATCGCACGGTCATCGATGAAATTGGCGATCCGCTCGTCCACTTGATCCGTAACGCCATCGATCACGGCATCGAACGTCCGGAAGTACGTCTTCAAGCCGGAAAACCGGAGCAGGGCATGCTTGCACTCCGTGCGTATCACGGCGGAAACCGAGTCTTCATTGAAATCGAGGACGATGGTGCCGGCATTAACGTCGACAAGGTTCGTTCGAAAGCGTTGGAGCGCGGCGTGATCACAGATGAAGAAGCGACGACGATGTCTGAGAACGAATTGGCGATGCTGATCTTTGCTCCGGGCTTCTCGACGGCAGACGTGGTCACTGACTTGTCAGGACGCGGTGTCGGACTGGATGTCGTCAAAAATAAAATCGAGTCACTCGGTGGGGTCGTTTCTCTAGAGACGGTTGGGGGACAAGGCACGAAGTTCCAGGTCAGCTTACCGCTCACCCTCTCTATCATCTCGGCGATGCTCGTTCAAGTGGGAGAGGAATCGTATGCGATTCCATTGACATCGATCCTTGAGACGACATTACTTGATGAAGCGGACATTTTGACAGCACACCGTGAGCGAGTCTTCGACTTCCGTGGTCAACTGGTCCCACTCGTCTACATGAAAGAAATGTTTGGCATCGAATCAGAGACGAAGTCGCAATTCCCGGTCGTCGTCGTTCGAAAAGGCAACAAACTCGTCGGCGTCGTCGTCAACGATTTGATCGGTCAACAAGAAATTGTCATGAAACCGCTCGGTACGTATCTTGAAGGGATTCCAGCTATCTCTGGTGCGACCATTCTTGGTGACGGTCGCGTCGCCCTTATCGTAGATAGTAACGATCTCTTTTAAGGAGGAATATTGATGGAACAGAAATGGGTAGTCTTTTCACTTGAAGAAAATACGTATGGGATCGACGTACAGTCGGTCCGTTCAATCGAGCGACTTCAGCCGATCACACGAGTGCCGAACGCACCGTCACATGTGAAAGGGGTCATCAACCTTCGTGGTGTCGTCACGCCGGTCATCGACCTTCGCTTGCGACTCGGCTACGAAGAAATCGAACCAACGGATGAAACGCGCATCCTGATCGCCTCGTTGAATCAAGGAGATGCCGGATTTATCGTCGACCGTGCGAATGAGGTCGTGGAAAGCGACGAAGTACGAATCGAACCGATTCCGGAATCGAGCCGCGATATGCTCTCGGCACATCTGACAGCCATCGCAAAAGGAGAAGATAAACTCTTCTCTTTACTCGATGCGAATGCGTTGTTTGAGGAACAGTATGCTGAGTGAGTTTGAACAAGACCTGTTAAAGGAACTGGGAAATATAGGGTCTGGACATGCGGCGACTGCCTTGTCGGCAATGCTTTCGAAACCGGTGAACATTACCGTGTCTTCTGCCGAAATGGAACCGATCACCTATTTACCAGAGCGAGTCGGCGGTCCGGAACGACATGTTGCCTCGGTCTTGTTGGAATTAGATGGTGATATTCGTGGAATGATCCTCATTTTGTTCGCCGTGGAAGATGCCGAGCAAATGGTTTCGACCTTGATTGGGATGCCATATTCATTTGATTCTTTTGATGAGCTCGGCCAATCGGCTTGGGAAGAGGTCGGGAATATTATGAGCGGTGCTTATGCGCGAGCGCTAGGTGACTGGTTACAGACACCGATTATGATTCAAGTGCCGGCAACGGCCATCGATATGGCAGGTTCGATTGTTGAATTTGTCGTCACGTCTGTACAACCTGAGGAAGACGCGGCGCTCTATATCGACACGACATTTATGATTGATCAAAAAGTAAGTGCAGGACATGTGTTGTTCCTACCAACACATGGGTCGCTCAAACGGATTCAAGAACGGTTGCTTGGCAATGGCTGATGTATTAAAAATCGGCATTGCCGAATGGAAGCAGACGACCGCACCAAATCGGTTACGTACAGCCGGACTCGGGTCATGTGTGGGTGTCATTTTATATGACACCCGCCTCCAATTGGCAGCGATGGCACATGTCATGTTGCCGGACTCGACGATTGCTCGTAAGAACCAGACGATTGAAGTAGGAAAATACGCAGATACAGCCATTGATACACTCGTGCATTCATTGAAACGAGAAGGGGCCACGCGGCTTCAAGCAAAGATGGCAGGCGGCGCTCAGATGTTTCAGTTTAAATATGAGAACGAGGCGATGCGAATCGGTGAGCGAAACGCCGAGGCCATCCGCCAAGCATTAAAAGTCCATCGTATTCCGCTCGTGGCAGAAGATTGTGGCGGACATAACGGGCGGACAATCGAGTTTGATGTCGCAACATCTGTCTTATCGATTCGGACGGTGAGCGTGGGTACGAAAGAACTATAAGGGGGGATCGACATGACGACTCATCTTACACAGTTGTGGGATCGCTGGAATATGGACCGTGATATGGATACAGCAAACGAATTACTAGCACATTACGAGTTTCTCATCCACTACCACGTACAACGGATGATCGTGACGCTTCCAAAGAGCGTCGAACGCGACGAATTGAAAAGTTTGGGTTACATGGGATTGTACGATGCCCTTATGAAATATGATCCAGAGCACAATAATAAATTTGATACGTATGCTGCGTTTCGGATTCGTGGAGCCATTATCGACGGTTTACGAAAAGTGGATTGGTTACCTCGGTCGGTTCGAGAAAAAGTGAAAAAAATCGATCAGGTGGCAGAACAGCTTGAACAGTCGTTACATCGTGCTCCAACGAAGAGCGAGTTAGCTTCGGCATGCGACTTACCGATTGCAGAAATCGAACGAACGATGGCGGAAGGGTACTTTGCCAATATGTTGTCGATTGATGAGGCCGTGACGTTGCAAGAAGAAGGAAAAGTCATGTCTGTCACGTATTTCGACCCGGATTCTGAAAAGCCAGAAGATACGTTGTTGCAACGCGAATTGATTGATGTGCTGGCAGCAGAAGTCGACCATTTATCCGAAAAAGAACGACTCGTCGTCTCTTTGTTTTACTTTGACGAACTGACGTTGACGGAGATTGGGGAAGTGCTCGAACTGTCAACATCACGGATTTCGCAAATTCATTCCAAAGCGTTGAAGACATTAAAACACGCGCTCGGTCGGTCCTATTTAGAAGAAAAGACATCGTAAGGAGATGAACAAGTGTATATTGTATATGTGATCACAGCTTGTTTGGTTGCTTACGGTTTTTTATTCGGCTACCGACAAGTCCAAGCGCTTCAGGAACGAGTCGAACGGCTCGAACGAGAGAAGCAAGAGACCGAAACGTTGCTTCTTTCATTCATGGAGTCGATGAACGACCTCGTTGTTCAAGAACCCGTTGAACGTTCGAACGTGGTTCAACAGGAAGAAGCTTCATCGCTCCCTGTCAATGAGTCCGTTCAAACGGTCGTAGAGGCGACAGAAGAGACGACCCCGTCCGCGTCAATCGACGTGGACGATGTCTTGTTGCGACATTCCGTGCGGGACGCTGCCCGTATCCTCGGAAAAGGCGAGGGCGAGCTTGCGCTTTATGCGAAACTTCGTAAAAAGTGAGAGTTGCCGGATTTCGTGACATATGCTATAGTAATTCTCGGTGTTAAACACATCACACACGTCTCGGGATGATATTCCTCGGTGCCGAAAGGTCGGAATACAACAATGAACGAGGCGGAGGACTTTTTTAAACCACAAGGAGGAAATTTATCATGGCAGTAATTTCAATGAAGCAATTGCTTGAAGCTGGTGTACACTTCGGTCACCAAACACGCCGTTGGAACCCAAAAATGGCGAAATACATCTTCACAGAGCGTAACGGGATCTACATCATCGACCTTCAAAAGACGGTCAAAAAAGTAGACGAAGCTTACAACTTTGTTCGTGAACTCGCGGCAGAAGGCGGAAACGTCCTCTTCGTTGGTACGAAAAAACAAGCTCAAGATACAATCAAAGAGGAAGCAATCCGTTCTGGAATGTTCTTCATTAACGAGCGTTGGTTGGGTGGAACACTCACTAACTTCTCAACAATCAAAAAGCGTATCAACCGCTTGAAGCAACTCGAAAAAATGGAAGAAGACGGCACGTTCGAAGTACTTCCTAAGAAAGAAGTCATCATCTTGAAGAAAGAAATGACTCGTCTTGAGAAGTTCCTCGGCGGAATCAAGGATATGCCTGGTGTGCCTGACGCCCTCTTCATCGTTGACCCACGTAAAGAGCGTATCGCAATCGCGGAAGCTCACAAATTGAACATCCCAATCGTTGCGATTGTCGACACAAACTGTGACCCAGACGAAATCGACTACGTAATCCCAGCGAACGACGATGCAATTCGTGCAGTTAAATTGCTCACTTCTAAGATGGCAGATGCAATCATCGAAGCGAAGCAAGGTGAAGAAGAAGTTGCTGAAGAAGCTGTAGCGACAGAAGCTGAAGCTACAGAAGCTGAGTAATCAGTGAGACAATAGGTGATAAAGGGAAAGCCTTTTATCACCTTTTTTTAGGACATGTAATCAAAAAGCCCTGTGCTTTTTCTTAAAATTCGTTAGTTTTACAAGGAGGAATTTCCGATGGCAGTTACAGCAGCAATGGTAAAAGAACTTCGTGAAAAAACAGGAGCAGGAATGCTTGATTGCAAAAAAGCACTCGTTGAAACAGACGGTGACATGCAAGCAGCAATCGACTTCCTTCGCGAAAAAGGAATCGCTAAAGCAGCAGCAAAAGGTGATCGTATCGCCGCTGAAGGTTTGACAGCAGTAGCAGTTGAAGGCAACAAAGCTGTGCTCGTCGAAATCAACTCAGAAACAGACTTCGTTGCGAAGAACGAGAAGTTCCAAACACTCGTAAACAACGTAGCAAAAGCAGTACTCGCATCAGGCGCAACAACTGCAGAAGCTGCACTCGCGGCTGAGTACGAAGCAGGTAAAACACTTGAAACGTACATTCAAGAAGAAGCTTCGACAATCGGAGAGAAAATCTCACTCCGTCGTGTAGCTGTTCTTGAAAAAGCTGACGATGCAGTATTCGGTACGTACCTCCACATGGGTGGTCGCATCGGGTCAGTCGTTGTAATCGACGGCACATCTGACGAAACAGTTGCTAAAGACGTTGCAATGCACGTTGCTGCAGCACGTCCACTTTACGCGACACGCGATGAAGTATCAGCTGAAGAAATCGACCGCGAGAAGAAAGTCTTGACTGAGCAAGCACTTAACGAAGGCAAGCCTGCTAACATCGTTGAGAAGATGATTGCTGGTCGTATGAACAAGTACTTCGAGGAAATCTGCCTCGTTGACCAAACGTTCGTAAAAGACAGCGACTTCAAAGTTGGTAAGTACGTAGAATCAAAAGGCGGAAAAATCAACTCGTTCGTACGCTTCGAAGTAGGAGAAGGTATGGAGAAACGTGAAGAGAACTTTGCTGAAGAAGTTATGAACCAACTTAAAAAATAATCTGTGTCACAATCAGTGATGCAACTAAAAATGGGAACACGTCTGTATAACCTTGAGTTAGTTCGTTAAGGGAGCGTGTTCCCTTTTTTCAAGCAAGAGGAGGCAAAGTTATGGAACCGAAATATAAACGAATTGTGTTAAAATTGAGTGGAGAAGCGCTCGCTGGAGATCAAGGTTACGGGATCGACCCTAACATTGTAAACTCAATCTCAAGTCAAATTAAAGAATTGATCGAGATGGGTGTAGAAGTCGCCGTTGTTGTAGGTGCCGGAAACATTTGGCGTGGAAAGACGGGTAGTGAACTCGGGATGGATCGGGCAAACGCAGATTACATGGGTATGCTCGCAACTGTATTGAACTCACTTGCTCTTCAAGATAGCCTTGAAACGTACGGTGTCCAAACGCGCGTCCAAACATCAATTGAAATGCGACAAGTTGCTGAACCATACATTCGTCGTCGCGCAATGCGTCATCTTGAAAAAGGACGCGTCGTTATCTTTGCGGCCGGCACAGGAAACCCATATTTCTCAACGGACACGACAGCTGCTCTCCGTGCGGCTGAAATCGAAGCTGATGTCATCTTAATGGGTAAAAACAATGTGGACGGCGTCTATTCAGCTGATCCGAAATTGGACGCGACGGCAGTGAAGTACGATACGTTGTCTTATCTTGACGTCTTAAAGGATGGACTTCAAGTCATGGACTCGACAGCAACGTCACTTTGTATGGACAACCACATTCCATTGATTGTATTCTCATTGCTTGAAGAAGGTAACATTAAACGTGTCGTTCTCGGGGAACATATCGGGACGGTAGTAGGAGGAGTCAATTCATGAGTGTCAAAGAAGTATTGAAAACAGCTGAAGAAAAAATGGAAAAAGCGCATTCTTCACTTAAACGTGATTTTGGAACGCTTCGCACTGGCCGTGCCAGCGCATCGATTTTGGATCCTGTCCAAGTTGATTACTATGGTGTCCCAACACCACTCAATCAAGTGGCAAACATCAATACACCAGAAGCGCGCCTACTTTTGATTCAACCATGGGATAAGTCAATGGTTTCTGAAGTAGAGAAAGCGATTCAAAAGGCAGACCTCGGCTTGTCTCCATCATCTGACGGTACGGTCATTCGTTTGGCGATTCCTGCATTGACGGAAGAACGTCGTAAAGAATTAGTTAAAGTCACGAAAAAATACGCAGAAGAAGCGAAAGTTGCTGTCCGTAACGTTCGTCGTGACGCAAATGAAAACTTGAAGAAACTCGAGAAAGATGGCGAGTTAACAGAAGACGATCTCCGCGGATATGCAGATGACGTTCAAACGTTGACGGATTCGTATATCAAGAAGATTGATGAATCTGCAGCAATTAAAGAAAAAGAAATCATGGAAGTGTAATCACGGAAGTGGTATACCAAAAAGCTGTGTGGGGACCCTTTTTCTGAGAGGGTCCTTCTTTCATACAATCAGGAGGATGACAGAATGTTTAAATGGGTGAATCCTAAAACGAAAATCGAGGCGGAGTTAAGTGTTCCTGAGCACGTAGCCATCATTATGGATGGAAATGGACGCTGGGCCAAAAAACGTGGTCTCCCTCGCATCATGGGTCACCGGGAAGGGATGAAGTCCATCCGGGAAGCGGTACGAACAGCACAAGAACTCGGGATTCGGTCTCTGACGCTTTATGCGTTCTCTACAGAGAATTGGACTCGTCCGGAAGA
This sequence comes from Exiguobacterium sp. s43, assembly GCF_018617255.1. GTDB lineage: Bacteria > Bacillota > Bacilli > Exiguobacteriales > Exiguobacteriaceae > Exiguobacterium > Exiguobacterium profundum. Next base: position 1,554,927 of record NZ_JACSJT010000001.1, on the reverse strand, counting down.
GGAAGTCTCATTCTTGATGAAACTACCGAAACAGTTTTTGGAGACCGATTTGAAAGAACTCCACGAACAGAATGTACGAGTGCTCGTTGCGGGAGATACGTCGAAACTCCCACGAGAGACACGAGAAGCCGTTAACGAGGCGAGAGAACGGACCGTTGCGAACACAGGGTTGAATCTTGTCTTCGCACTCAACTACGGGGGACGGGATGAGCTCGTTCAAGCGATGCGCAGCATTGCAGGAGACGTTCAGTCCGGTTTGGTTCAGGCAGACGATATCGATGACCGTATGATTGGTGAACGACTCATGACACACGTTCAAGACGTGGATCTCGTTATTCGGACGAGCGGGGAACAACGACTCTCTAACTTTTTATTATGGCAAAGCGCATATGCTGAACTTCATTTCACAGAAGTATTGTGGCCGGAATTTAAGCGTGAGCATTTTGTAGAAGCGATTGAATCATACAACGCGCGCACGCGACGTTTTGGTGGGGTGTAACATGAAGACACGTATTATTACAGGACTATGGGCAGGAGCCATCTTCATCACGGTAATTGCGCTTGGAGGAAATGCATTTGTTTCATTGATGGGGATTTTAGCACTCATCGGATTGAGTGAATTCACGTTGATGCGACAGCATAAGCTGTTGGCGTTTCCGTTCTTGGTGACAGCGCTCCTCGTGGCGTTCCCATTCCTCTTATTATTGATTGAGAATCAGGTTGTCACGGATGAACTTCCGTTCTCGATTGAACAATGGCTCGTCTTAGGGCTCGTGCTGTTGCTGTTTTGGACAGTGGTCACGAAAAATCGGTTCACGTATGAAGACGCTAGTTTTTACTTCGTCTCAGCGGTCTATTTGGTCGTCGGTTTCTCTAGTTTTGCGTTAGTCCGGCTCTCTGAGGACGGTCTATCGAAAGTGTTGCTGATCTTGTTTATGATTTGGGCGACGGACTCGGGAGCATATTTTACCGGAAAGGCATTCGGGAAAGCCAAATTATGGCCATCGATTAGTCCGAACAAGACGATTGAAGGGGCGATTGGGGGCATTGTGTCTGCGATTGTACTCGGTATCATCTTCGTCTGGATTGATCCGATCTTGCCGATAATTGAGGTCGTCATTTTAGCGATTGTCGTGGCGGTAGTCGGACAGCTCGGAGATTTGGTGCAGTCTGCTTATAAGCGCCAGTATGGAGTCAAAGATTCGGGTCACCTGTTACCAGGACATGGTGGCATTTTAGACCGGTTTGATAGTATGATTGCGGTCTTTACCGTCATTTGGGTGTTTAATCTGCTTTAAAAAGGAGTGTCGAAATGAAGCGAATTAGCTTAATTGGTGGGACTGGTTCGATTGGCGTTCAAACTTGTGACGTCATCGAACAGCACCCCGACCTGTTTGAACTTGAGGCGTATGCGTTCGGAACGAACGTCGATGTCGCCACGGAATGGATCAATCGACTTAGACCAAAATATGTGTCGGCAACGAGTATCGAAGTACTCGAACAGTTGAAGCCACGTCTTACATATGAACCTCTCTATTTTATTGGACCGGAGGGGCTGAAAGAGTGTGCGACGGCAGAACGGGCTGACATCGTCGTGACGGCAGTCGTTGGAGCAGTTGGACTCGAACCGACGCTTGCGGCGATTCAAGCAGGGAAAGATATTGCACTCGCCAACAAGGAAACACTCGTTACCGCAGGACATCTTGTCAAAGCGGCCGTGAAAGAACATGGGGTCAACCTATTGCCTGTCGACAGTGAACACTCCGCGATTTATCAATGTTTGAACGGGGAACGAAGAGAAGATGTATCAAAGATTATTCTAACGGCTTCAGGCGGTAGTTTCCGTGATCGTTCACGTGATGAGCTGGCTGATGTGACTGTTGAAGACGCACTGAATCATCCGAACTGGTCAATGGGAGCAAAAATCACAATCGATTCGGCGACGATGTTCAACAAAGGCTTGGAAGTCATCGAGGCACACTGGCTGTTCGATATCGATTATAATGATATTGAAGTCATCTTGCATCGTGAATCGATTATTCATTCGATGGTCGAATTTAAAGATGCTGCCGTGATGGCCCAGCTTGGAAACCCGGATATGCGTGGTCCGATCCTTTATGCGCTATCGGGACCGAAGCGGCTTGAAATCGAGGGGAATAAGCGGTTAAACTTGAAGGAAATCGGAAAGCTGCATTTTGAAGAGGCTGATTTCAATCGTTACCCGGCACTCCGGTTAGCGTTCGAAGCAGGAAGAGCCGGTGGTTCCATGCCGACCGTCTTGAATGCAGCCAATGAAGTGGCAGTGGACCTATTCTTGAACGGTCAGATCACGTTTTTAGAGATTGAACGACTCGTCGAAGAAGCGATGGCTCGACATGAGGTCATTGCCGAGCCGACGCTCGCACAAATTCTAGAAGTTGACCGAGCAGTACGTCAACAGATTCAGCAAGGAATTGAAGGTGGGGAATAAATCATGACGACTTTTATCGCCATCGTTTTGATGTTTGGCGTTCTCATTTCGGTACACGAATGGGGACACCTCGTCATGGCGAAACGGGCAGGCATTCTCTGTCACGAGTTTGCAATCGGATTCGGTCCAAAAATTGTTTCATTCCGTAAAAATGAAACGCTCTATACCATTCGTCTTTTACCAATCGGTGGCTACGTCAAAATGGCCGGAGAAGATTTTGAACCGATTGAAGTCCGAGCGGGTCAGCATGTCGGACTTCGTCTCACTGAACAGGGGACGGTCGATCGTGTCTACTTCCAACCGGACACGGCTAAAGATGTCCATGTCGTCGGAACCGTCGATAAGTTCGATTCGACACATGAGTTGAAAGTTCAACTTCTCATCGATGAGGAAGTGCGGGTCTATTCATTAGAGCGAGACACACTCCTTGTCGACCAAGGGATGGAAATTCAAATTGCACCGTATGATCGAACGTTTGGGGCCCAGTCGGTTTGGAAGCGTGTCTTGGCCATCGCAGCCGGTCCGGCGATGAACTTTGTCTTGGCGTTCATCTTGCTCATTATTGTTGGGCTCGTTCAAGGAACCCCAACGAACGATGGTCAAATCGGTACGGTTCAACCGGATTCAGCCGCTGATGAGGCTGGTTTGATGAGTGGGGATGAAATCGTCTCGATTGAAGGCGAGCCGATTACCGATTGGCTCGACTTGCGATCTGCTTTAGAAGACCGCGCGGACACCCCTACGGAAGTCACGTATGTCCGTGATGGAGAGGAAGCAACTGTCACCCTTACACCACAAGCAGTCGAACAAAACGGAGAGACGGTCGGGATTCTTGGTGTCACGAACGCGCTCGAACGATCACCGGTCAAAGCCGTGACGACGGGGGCGGAAACGACATGGACGATGTCGACGCTGATTTTCTCTGCGGTCGGTGATTTGGTGACAGGACAAGTCGGTGTCGATCAACTAGCAGGTCCGGTCGGGATTGTACGGATGACAGATGAAGTAGCGGCGAGCGGTTTGATCATGCTGTTGAATTGGACAGCGCTTCTCTCCGTCAACCTTGCCATCTTCAACTTGCTCCCATTGCCAGCGTTAGACGGAGGACGTTTGATTTTCCTCTTGTTCGAAGCGGTACGCGGACGTCCAATCGATCCGAAAAAGGAAGGATTCGTCCACTTTATCGGATTCGCACTCTTGATGATTTTAATGTTGATTGTCACTTGGAACGACATTCAATCATTCTTTAAATAAGCTGTTTGTAGAGAAGGGAAACGTTGAACTGTATGAAACAATCTAGATTGCTCATGCCTACATTGAGAGAAGTGCCGGCTGACGCGGAAGCGGTCAGCCATCAACTCCTCGTCCGTGGAGGATTCATCCGTCAAAATGCGGCAGGAATTTATTCTTATCTTCCACTCGGACATAAAGTGTTACACAACATCCAAACGATCATCCGCGAAGAGATGAATCGTGCCGGAGCTCAAGAGCTATTGATGCCTGCCATCCAACCGGCAGAACTTTGGGAAGAGACAGGACGATGGGGCATTTACGGTCCTGAGTTGATGCGCTTGACGGACCGTCATGACCGTCGCTTCGCACTCGGTGCGACACACGAAGAATTGATTACATCGATCGTCCGAGATGAGCTCAACTCGTATAAAAAACTTCCGATGAACTTGTACCAGATTCAAACGAAGTATCGTGATGAGCGTCGACCACGTTTTGGATTGCTGCGCGGACGCGAATTCTTGATGAAAGACGCCTATTCATTCCACGCGACACAAGAAGACTTAGATGAAGAATATACAAACATGTATAATGCCTACTCACGTATCTTCGACCGTACAGGACTGAAGTATCGTCCGGTCGTCGCAGACTCTGGGGCAATCGGCGGGAAAGACACGCATGAATTCCAAGCGCTTGCGGATATTGGTGAAGATACAATTGTCTACACGGACACGTCGAACTATGCGGCGAATATCGAGATGGCCGAAACGCTCGACCGTTATGAGATGCAACAAGCTGACGTTCGTCCCCTCGAAAAAGTGAACACGGAAGAAAATCGTACGATTGAGGACGTGGCGGCATTCTTGAATGTGGACCCGAAGACGACAATCAAATCTGTCTTGTTTAACGTGGATGGCGAAACCGTCATGGCAATCGTTCGTGGCGACCACGAAGCGAATGAAGTCAAAGTGAAGAACGCACTCGGTGGACTCGACATTCAACTTGAAGAAGAAGCGAAAATCGTTGAGTTGTTCAACTGTGCACCAGGTACACTCGGACCGATTAACGCTCCAGTCAAAGTCGTTGCCGACTATGCGGTCAAATACTTAGTGGATGCTGTCTGTGGTGCTAACGAGGCGAACACACACTACACGGGTGTAAATGCTGCGCGCGACCTTGCCGAGATGACATACCACGATTTACGTTTCGTTGTCGAAGGCGATTTGGCACCGGATGAGTCCGGTCCGGTTCGTTTTGCTCGTGGGATTGAAGTGGGACAAGTATTTAAACTCGGAACACGATATTCAGAAGCGATGGGTGCGACATTCCTCAACGAAGAGGGTCGTGCCGAACCACTCATCATGGGTTGCTACGGCATTGGGGTGTCACGCACACTTTCAGCCATCGTCGAACAACATCACGACGACCGTGGAATCATTTGGCCACGTAACGTAGCGCCGTTCGATCTCCATTTGATTGCAATCAACGCAAAAGATGAGACGCAAGTCGAGTTGGCGAACCGTCTTTATGAAGAGCTCGGTCAAACATACGATATCTTGTTCGACGACCGGAAAGAACGTGCGGGCGTCAAGTTTGCCGATGCAGATTTGATCGGACTCCCGATTCGCGTGAACGTCGGGAAAAAAGCTGGCGAAGGCATCGTTGAAGTGAAAGTACGTGCAACAGGTGAAGTGATTGAAACATCAATCGATGAATTGAAAGAAGTCATCGCTTCAAAATTTAGCGAAGTTCATTAATGGATGAAGGTGACAGCGGAAGCGGTCACCTTCATTTGTCGAATTGGCATAAAGGGGGAAAGACGGACCCGTGGAAGCAAATCAAAAGATGCAATTATTATTAAGTGACCTTGGGATCACGACCGAGACGGACCTGTTTGATCAGGCCGAACTCTCACGACTCGTCGTCAATAAGAAGCGACGGACGTGGACGTTCTATTTTTCATTTCCAGCAGTATTGCCATACGACGTGCATCAATTGTTCATGAGTCGACTAGAAAGCCGTTATGCAACGTTTGCGGATGAGGTGTACGCTCGGTTCTCGACAGTAGCGGGTGGGAGCGAGCAAGACTATATCGACTATTGGCCACGAATCGTCAGCGAGTTGAGCCAAGTATCTGGCGCGATGCGCAGTTATTTCGGCTCCGTTTCGCCACGATTCGAGCAGAACAAACTTATGATTCCGGTGCGTTCCGCACCTGAGGCGAGTTATGTGGACAAAGAGCTCTGTCAAGAAGTACAGGCGCTCTATAGTGCCTATGGGTTCACAAAAAAACCGTGTCAGGCTCAATTTTCGGAAGACGCTGAGGCAAATCAAGCCCTTCGCGAACAGGTCGTTCAAGAAGATATCGAACAAGCGAAAATGGCACTGGCTGCCCAATTCGCCAAGGCAACAGAAACGAACGACGAACCGATTACAGAAATCCGGATGGGTGCGCTCATTAAAGATGAGATTGTCCCAATCAAGACGATTATCGAGGAAGAACGACGTGTCGCGATTCGTGGACTCGTCTTCTCAGCAGAGCGCAAAGAGTTGAAGAGTGGTAAGAAACTATTCACGTTCAAGATGACGGATTACACAGACTCATTGATTGTGAAGGTATTTGCACGCGATGACGATGACGACCGTATGCTTAGTGCCGTCAAAAAAGGGATGTGGATTCAAACGGCCGGTCGGGTCGAAGATGATTCGTTCATGCGCGAACTATGTATGATGGCATCTCAACTTCAAGAAGTGAAAGTAGAACCACCACGTGACGAATGGGAAGGTGAGAAACGCGTCGAACTTCACGCGCATACACAGATGAGCCAAATGGATGCCGTCACAAATGTCTCGTCGCTCGTCGCTCGTGCCGCAAAATGGGGACACCGTGCCATTGCCATTACCGACCATGCTGGAGTTCAGGCGTTCCCGGAAGCCTATTACGCCGGGAAGAAAAATGATATCAAAGTGTTATACGGAGTCGAGGCGAACGTCGTCAACGATGGTGTCCCTGTCGCTTATCATGCGACCGATGTGGCATTGGATGATGCGACATACGTCGTCTTCGACGTCGAGACAACGGGACTTTCTGCCGTCTACAATAAAATCATCGAACTCGCTGGGGTTAAAATCAAGGACGGAGAAATCATTGACCGGTTTGAAGCGTTCGCCGACCCGAAACATGCCTTGTCAGCGACCACCATCGAATTGACAGGGATCACGGATGACATGGTCCAAGGTCAACCGGACCCGGAAGTGATCACGAAACAGTTCGTCGAGTGGTGTGGCGACAGCATTCTCGTTGCCCATAACGCGTCATTCGACATGGGCTTCCTCGAGGCGACACTCCGTAGTGGTGGGCATGAACCGGACGATTACCCGGTCATCGACACGCTCGAACTTGCTCGAACGCTGATGCCGACGTTGAAGAATCATCGACTCAATACACTCGCGAAGCGATTCGATATCGAACTGACACAACATCACCGTGCCATTTACGATGCGGAAGCAACGGCGTATTTGCTCATGAAGTTACTCGATCTCGCTAAGCAGATGTTCGAAATGACGACACATCGCTCGTTGAACGCGAAAGTCGGCAGTGACGTGTCGAAGATTCGTCCGTTCCATGCGACCATCTACGCGAAAAACAAAAAGCCAGGACTTCGTCATTTATACGAGCTCATCTCCTTATCTCACATCGATTACTTGTATCGGATGGCACGCATGCCACGTTCCGAGCTTGTGAAACGGCGAGAAGGATTATTGATTGGTTCGGCTTGTGATAACGGGGAGATTTTTGACGCCGCCTTGAACAAGTCGGATGATGAACTCGAGAAGATGATGTCATTTTATGACTTTATCGAGATTCATCCCCCGGCACTCTACCACCATTTGATTGATAAAGAGATTGTGACGAATGAATTAGAACTCCGCGAAATCATTAAGCGCATCATTCGTGTCGCCGAGAAGGCCGAGTTACCGGTTTGTGCGACAGGGAATGTGCACTATCTAGATCGGTCGGACCGGTCTTATCGCGAAATCTTGATTCGTACACAAGGTGGGGCAAACTTCATCAATACGCGTAAGGAATTACCACATGCGCACTTCCGGACGACAAAAGAAATGATGGAAGAGTTCAAGTTTTTAGGTGACGATTTAGCGCGTGAAATCGTCATCACGAATCCGAATGCAATCGCCGATCAGATTGAGTCGATTCAAATCATCCCGGATGATTTGTACACACCTAAAATTGAAGGGGCAGATGATGAGGTTCGGAATATGAGCTACGACATGGCTCGCTCCATCTATGGAGACGAGTTGCCTGAAATCGTGGAGGCGCGTCTTGAGAAAGAGCTCAAATCGATTATCGGTCACGGGTTCGCCGTCATTTATTTGATTTCGCATAAACTCGTTAAAAAATCACTCGATGATGGATATCTGGTCGGTTCGCGGGGGTCGGTCGGGTCGAGTCTCGTCGCAACGATGACGGAAATCACCGAAGTCAACCCGCTACCGCCTCACTACGTCTGTCCGAACTGTCAGCACTCACATTTCTTTAATGATGGATCGGTCGGTTCGGGGTATGACTTGCCAGACAAGGAGTGTCCGGAGTGCGGCACGTGGTACAAAAAAGACGGTCATGATATTCCGTTCGAGACATTCCTTGGTTTCAAAGGGGACAAAGTACCGGATATCGACTTGAACTTCTCAGGTGAATATCAACCGCATGCCCACGCCTATACAAAAGTACTGTTCGGAGAAGAATACGTCTATCGTGCCGGGACAATCGGAACGATTGCCGACAAAACGGCTTATGGATACGTGAAAGGCTATGCGACCGAGAACGATAAGATTTATCGGAACGCCGAAGTCGACCGTCTCGTTTCTGGGGTCACCGGTGTAAAAAGGACGACGGGGCAACACCCAGGGGGTATCATCGTCGTACCGGACTATATGGACATCGCGGATATCTCCCCGATTCAATATCCGGCGGATGACAATTCGTCTGAATGGAAGACGACTCACTTCGACTTCCACTCCATCCATGACAACTTATTGAAACTTGATATTCTCGGGCATGATGACCCGACCGTCATCCGGATGTTACAGGATTTGTCTGGTATCGATCCAAAGACGATTCCGACAGATGACCCGACAGTCATGAAGATTTTTTCTTCACCAGAAGTGCTTGGGGTGACACCAGAACAGATTGAATCGAAAACCGGGACGCTCGGGATTCCAGAATTCGGGACGAAATTCGTTCGTCAGATGCTTGAAGAGACAAAACCTTCGACGTTCTCGGAGCTCGTTCAAATTTCCGGTCTATCCCACGGAACAGACGTCTGGCTCGGGAACGCGAACGAATTGATTTATAACGGGACGTGCGAACTGAAGGATGTGATTGGTTGTCGAGATGACATCATGGTCTATCTGATTTACGCGGGCCTCGAACCGTCATTCGCCTTTAAAATCATGGAATCCGTCCGGAAAGGGAAAGGGCTTACGGAAGAGATGGAGTCCGAGATGCGAGAGAATGACGTGCCGGAATGGTATATCTCGTCTTGTAAGAAAATCAAGTACATGTTCCCGAAAGCACACGCGACTGCCTACGTGTTAATGGCGGTCCGGATTGCATACTTTAAAGTACATCATCCGATTCTGTACTACGCGACGTACTTTACCGTTCGAGCGGGAGATTTTGACTTATCCGCGATGATCAAAGGTCCCCAGGCCGTTCGTAAGGCGATGTCGGATATTCGAGAAAAAGGGTTCGATGCGACAGCGAAGGATAAAGGGCTACACACGGTCCTCGAACTTGCGCTCGAAATGCTCGAGCGGGGAATGAAGTTCCAAAACATCGACTTGTATCGGTCGAGTGCGACAGAGTTCTTGATTGAAGACAATACGCTGATTCCACCTTTCAACGCGGTCGATGGACTGGGAACGAATGCGGCAAAAGCGATTGTCGAAGCAAGGGAAGAAGGACAGTTCCTTTCGAAAGAAGATTTGCGGAAACGTGCGAAACTTTCGAAAACGGTCATCGAGACACTCGATACGATGAAATGTCTCGAAGGTCTGCCTGATGAGAACCAACTCTCATTCTTTGATTTTGGGGTGTAAGTTGCGATTTATCGGGAAAATATGATATATTAGTATCGAACAAAGTTGGATACTACGACGGAAAGGAGTAGGGAACCCTACTCCTTTCTTGTATGTAAAAGCCAGAAGGAGGGATGAGAGTGTCCAAAATAACAGAAGTCGTTGAATCGATTGCGTTGCCGATCGTAGAACGAGAAAACATGGAATTGGTCGATGTGGAATTTGTTAAGGAAGGTCCAGACTGGTTCTTGCGCGTCTATATCGATAAGCCGGGGGGCGTCGATTTGGACGATTGCGTCAATATCAATGAACAGCTCTCGGAAAAACTAAACGAAACCGATCCGATTGAACAGGCTTATTATCTTGATGTCTCGAGTCCTGGTGCGGAGCGTCCGCTGAAAAAGCCGAGCGATTTTGAACGTGCGGTAGGCAAAAATGTCTACATGAAAACGTTCGCTCCGATCGATGGTGCCAAAGAGTTTGAAGGAATTTTGACGGCATATGATGGGGAAACGGTCGTGATCGAGACACGCATCAAGACAAGAAAAAAAGCGGTATCGCTACCGGTTGACAAAATTGCACAAGCCCGCTTAGCGGTCACGTTTAGTTAAGGAGAGGGAAGAAGATGGGTCCACAATTACTCACTACAATCGATCAGATTGCCAAAGAAAAAGGAATCGACAAAAATATCATTATCGATGCACTCGAACAAGCGCTCATTTCTGCGTATCGCCGCAACGTGGCGAACCCGAACGAGCACGTGAAAGTCGAGTTTGATCAGGTGACGGGGGATATCCGTGTCTACGCTTTGTTAGAAGTCGTAGAGCGCCTCACGCAACCGGACCAACAGCTCTCACTCGAAGAAGCACATGAAATCGATCCGAACTATGAGCTCGGCGATTTCCATAAAGAAGAAGTCACACCGAGTGATTTCGGACGTGTCGCGGCGATGACGGCAAAACAAGTCGTCACACAGAAGATGCGTGAAGCGGAACGCGAACGCATCTACAACCACTTCGCTGACAAAGAAGATGAAATCATGACAGGGATCGTGGAGCGTTTTGACCCACGCAACCTTTATATCGGTCTCGAAAACAACATTGAAGCTGTATTGACACCGAATGAACAGATGCCGAACGAGTCATACCAAATTCATGATCGCATCAAAGTATACGTGACAAAAGTAGATTCAACGACGAAAGGTTCAGGTGCAGCGATTCAAGTTTCGCGTACGCATCCGGGACTTTTGCGCCGTTTGTTCGAACTCGAAGTTCCAGAGATTTCAAACGGAACAGTGGACGTGATGTCAGTATCACGCGAAGCGGGTGACCGTTCGAAAATAGCTGTACATTCGGATATCGTCGACCCAGTCGGCGCTTGTGTCGGACCGAAAGGACAACGTGTTCAAACGATCGTCGACGAATTGAACGGCGAGAAAATTGATATCGTCCGTTGGTCTGAAGACCCGAAAGAGTTCGTTCGTAACGCACTCAGCCCGGCTCAGGTCGTTGCGGTATATGTCAACGAGCCAGCAAAATCGACGACAGTCGTCGTACCGGACTATCAATTGTCACTCGCGATCGGGAAACGTGGTCAAAACGCCCGTCTCGCTGCGAAATTGACAGGATGGAAAATCGATATCAAGAGTGAAACGGATGCCGAAGCACTTGATTTGTTCGATACGTTCGCTGAAAAAGTTGAATCAGAACCAGAAATTGTTCAAAATGAAGTAGAACAAGACTTATCAGATGCTACAGTTGAAACGACTGCGGTGAAAGAAGAGGAATGACCATGAAGCAAAAGAAACTTCCTTTGCGTAAGTGTGTGGTCACACAAGAAATGCTCCCGAAAAAAGAATTGATTCGTGTCGTTCGTACGCCTGAAGGTGACGTGGTCATCGATCAGACGGGTAAAGTGAACGGTCGTGGCGCATACTTATCAAAAGATATCGAAGTCGTCCGTCAAGCAGAGAAAAAACGGACGCTCGACCATCACTTGAAAGTAAAGACGAGCGACGACTTGTATGAACAGTTGAAAGCTGTCGCAGGTGGCGAATCATGAGCCAGTGGGAATCATTGTTAGGCCTTGCTGCTCGAGCGAGGAAAGTAACGATGGGAGAAGAGTTTGTATTAAAGGATGTACGAGCGGGTCGTGCCAAGCTCGTCATTCTAGCCGGAGATGCAGGTGCCTCGACGAAAAAACGAGTCACTGACAAATGTGCGTCTTATCAAGTGCCATTGATTGAAGTGAGCGATCGCTATACAATCGGGGCTGCACTCGGTAAAGACATGCGTGTCGTCGTATCGGTGACAGAATCCGGATTTGCGAACAAGCTTAAGCAACTTCTCTCTTAACTATTAACGGAGGTGGATGCTTTGGGAAAACGCGTCTATGAATTTGCAAAAGAACAGAATGTAACGAGTAAACAAGTCATTACTCAATTAGAAAAATTGAACAAACCGGTGAAAAACCATATGGCCGTCCTCGATGAGGAAACGGTAAAACAATTGGACCGTGTGTTCAATCCTGAAAAATATCGTGCTGAAAAACAAGCGGAAGCGAAAGCGACGTCAACATCGAATGAGCCGAAGCAAGAGAAAAAAGAAGCACAATCGCCACGTCCACAAGCGGGACAACAGAACCGTGGCGGTCAAAACAATCGCGGTGGACAAAATCGTAACGACAACCGAAACAACGACCCACGCAATAAAAAACGTGGAAAAGGGAAAGGCAAAGGCAAGCCGGTAAAAGCGGCTGTGCCACAAGAAGCCGATCCAAACTCGAAGACAAGTCAGCGTAAAGCAGCACGTCTCGCGCAAGAGGCAGAGATGGGCAACGTCATCAAGTATGACGATGTACTCAGCGTGTCTGACCTTGCTTCAAAAATGAATAAAAAGCCAAATGAAATCATCATGAAGTTGATGGGTCTCGGTGTCATGGCAACCATCAACCAAACGCTTGATGATGAAACGGTTGAATTACTCGCTGCAGAATTCGGCTTTGAGGTTGAAAAAGAAGTTGTTGTCGATGAGACAGACTTTGAAACAGTTGAGATCGACTTCTCACAATATGACCTGGAAGAACGTCCAGCTGTCGTTACCATCATGGGTCACGTCGACCACGGGAAAACGACACTTCTTGACTCGATTCGTAACACGAAAGTCGTCGCAGGAGAAGCGGGCGGAATCACGCAGCACATCGGTGCTTACCAAGTTGAAGTCAACGATAAGAAAATCACATTCCTCGATACACCAGGTCACGCAGCCTTCACAACGATGCGCGCCCGCGGTGCCGAAGTGACAGATATCGCGATCATCGTCGTTGCGGCTGACGATGGCGTCATGCCACAAACAGAGGAAGCAATCTCGCACGCCAAGGCAGCGAACGTTCCAATCATCGTGGCAGTCAACAAAATGGACAAAGAAGGGGCAAACCCTGACCGTGTCAAACAAGAGTTGACAGAGTTCGGTCTCATCCCTGAAGAGTGGGGCGGCGAAACAATCTTCGTTCCGATTTCTGCCATCAAAGGCGAAGGGATCGATGAATTGCTCGAGATGATTCTCCTCGTATCTGAAGTCGAAGAATATAAATCGACACCAGACATGCCAGCTCGTGGTTCAGTCATCGAGGCGAAACTCGACAAAGGACGTGGACCGGTCGCGACACTTCTCGTTCAACACGGTACACTTCGAATCGGAGACTCAATCGTCGTCGGTAGCACATTCGGTCGTGTCCGTGCGATGGTCAACGATATCGGTCGCCGTGTGAAACAAGTCGGACCATCTACACCGATTGAAATCACTGGTTTGAACGACGTTCCACAAGCGGGTGACCAGTTCATCGTCTTCGAAGATGAGAAGAAAGCACGTGCAATCGGGGAAAAACGTTACCAACGTTACCTTGAGTCACAGCGTCGTGAGTCGGCGAAAGTAAGTCTTGATGATTTGTTCAGCCGCATTCAAGAAGGTGAAGTGAAAGACTTGAACGTCATCATCAAAGCAGACGTTCAAGGGTCAGCCGAAGCATTGGCTGGTTCACTCCGCAAGATTGATGTCGAAGGCGTCAAAGTTAACATCGTTCACCAAGGTGTCGGTGCAATCACGGAAGGTGACGTCATCCTCGCTTCAGCTGCGAATGCTGTCATCATCGGATTCAACGTCCGTCCTGATGGAAACGCACGTTCGATGGCGGAACAAGAGAACGTTGAAATGCGTCTCCACCGCATCATCTACAACGCAATCGAAGAAATCGAGAGCGCGATGAAAGGGATGCTTGACCCAGAGTTCGTGGAAGAAATCACAGGTCAAGTCGAAGTCCGTGACGTCTTCAAAGTTTCGAAAGTCGGTGCGATTGCAGGTTGTTATGTGACAGAAGGTAAAATCACACGTGACGCCGGTGTCCGTGTCATTCGTAACGGAATCGTGATTTACGAAGGTAAACTCGATACGCTTCGTCGTTTCAAAGATGACGTGAAAGAAGTTGCGACTGGTTATGAGTGTGGGATTAAAGTAGAGAAATTTGATGACATCAAAGTAGAGGATGTCATTGAAGCGTTCGTCATGAAAGAAGTCGAACGTAAATAATGTGAGGAGGGATCACGTATGAAAATTCGTGCCCAACGTGTTGCCGAGCAAATGCGTAAAGAAATAACAGATGTCTTGTTACGGGAAGTCAGTGACCCGCGTACAAAAAACGCTACGATTACGAGCGTTGATGTGACAGGTGACTTACAGCAAGCAACAGTCTATTATACGGTGCTTGGTGATGAGGAAGATGTGAAAGCAGAAACGCAAGCTGGTCTCGATAAGGCGAAAGGGTTTATCCGTCGCGAAATCGGGAATCGCATCCGTCTTCGGAAAACACCAGAGATCTCGTTTGAATATGATTCTTCAGTCGCATATGGTAGCCATATCGATTCGTTGATTCGTGATTTGAACAAAGATTAATAATTTGAAAGGGGAGACGTCGTTCTCCCTTTTTTTATATGGAGGGATGAAATTGGAACCGAACGGAGTGCTCGTACTCGATAAAGATGCTGGCATGACGAGTCATGACTGCGTATTTAAATTACGAAAATTATTCCAGACGAAAAAGGTCGGTCACACGGGTACGCTTGACCCGGAAGTGACAGGCATATTGCCCATCTGTTTAGGACGCGCCACAAAGTTATCGCGTTTTATCACAGATGAAGGGAAGCGTTACGTGGCCGAGGTGACGATTGGTACCGCCACGATGACCGAGGACGCGCATGGCGAGGTCGTCGCGCAGAAGTCAGTCACACCGAACGATTTGGATGCAACCCAGATTGACGAGGCGATGCGCCAATTGACAGGGAGGATTGAACAAATCCCGCCGTACTACTCGGCGGTCAAAGTAAATGGGAAGAAGTTGTACGAGTATGCTCGGAAAGGGCAGACCGTCGAACGACCTCGGCGGACGGTCGAGATTCATCGTCTGGAGCGGACGAGTGAATTGATATTCGAAGCGGACGTCTGTCGATTCCGAATGGAAATCGACTGTGGGAAAGGGACGTATATTCGAACGCTCGCCGTTCAGATTGGGGAGAAACTCGGTTACCCTGCCCATATGAGCGAACTCAGACGGACGAGCTCAGGAACGTTTGATGAAGCGACCGCGGTAACACTCGGAACGCTTCAAACACTTGAAACGGTCGAGGAGCGAATGGCGTATGTCATTCCTCTCGAAGATGTGATCAAACGCTGGCCAATGATCACCATTCCAAAGAATCGGGAACGCTATATTCGCAACGGTGGGAAGCTGAACGGCGTTTCGCTCGAATTTGAGTTATTTACTGTCTATAATGAAGAAGGAATCCCTCTTGCTTTATATCGAAGACAAGAAGGAACGACAGACGCTACAGTCGAGGTCATGTTGGCTATCGACTAAGGGGGAATTTGACAGTATGGAAACAAAACATCTCACTTATCCAGAAACACCCGACGTGTATCCATCCATTATGGTACTCGGTTTCTTCGACGGTGTTCATAAAGGGCATCAAGCTGTAATCAATCATGCCAAACGCGTGGCAGCTGAGCACAACCTGCCGGTGACGGTCGTCACGTTCGATCCTCATCCGAAACAAGTACTCTCCAATAAACCGGATGCGGTCCGCTATATTACACCGCTGTCCCGGAAACTGAAGCGCATCGAAGCGCTCGGGGTAGAGCGTTGCCTCGTCTTGACATTCACAAAAGAATTGGCCAATTTGTCCCCGCAACAGTTTGTAGATGATTATTTGATCGGTGCCGGAGCCGTGCACGTGACAGCTGGTTTTGATTACTCGTATGGAAAGTTTGGAGAAGGGACGATGGAGACACTTCCGTACCATGCGCGTGACCAATTCACGACGTCTGTCGTCACAGAGCAGACGATGGATGGGGAAAAAGTGTCATCTACCCGCATCCGTAAACTCTTGGCAGAGGGACAGGTCGATGCCGCACATGAACTCCTCGGTACGCCATACGTGATCTGTGGCGAAGTCATTCACGGTGATGCGAGAGGGCGTACAATCGGTTTCCCGACTGCGAACGTGTTGATGGACGCTTCGTACGTCATGCCACGATTGGGCGTATACGCGACTCGAGTCACGCTACCGGACGGACGGATGTTCCACGCGATGACGAATGTTGGACGTCGTCCGACGTTTTATGAGACGGGATTGGTCTCTGTTGAGAGCCATCTCTTCGACTTCTCCGAGGATTTATATGGACAAGTCATCGAAATCGAGTGGATCCAATATATTCGGAATGAACGCGCGTTCGATGGGTTGGATGCATTGGTCGCTCAACTAAAAGAAGATGAGGTGGCAGCTCGTTCAATCCTATCTTGACTTTCAAGAGCGGGTACGCTATCCTTGTCAAGTACGCAAAGTACACCGCTTCGCTTGGCTGGTCGATTCACCAACGTCGGCTCGGCAACGCGGCAATTTTTCATTAAATGGAGGTGGAGAGGCAATGGCACTCTCAAAAGAACGTAAAAACGAAATTATCGCGGAATTCGCGACAAAACAAGGTGACACAGGTTCACCGGAAGTACAAGTGGCTGTGTTGACTGAACAAATCAACACATTGAACGACCACCTTCGTACACACAAGAAAGACCACCACTCACGTCGCGGTCTCTTGAAAATGGTTGGACGTCGTCGTAACTTGCTTACGTACCTTCGTAACAAGGACGTTACACGTTACCGTGAATTGATTCAACGCCTCGGTCTCCGTCGTTAATCGATTGAGACTGTTTAACGGGCTGGGACAACGTCCTAGTCCGTTTCTTCTTTTTTAAGGAAAATGATTAGACATTCGTTGGAATGAGTTACATAATAAACTAGATAAGGTTTGAGAGGAGAATGTACATGTTAGGTACGAAACAAGTATTCTCTACAGAGTGGGGCGGACGCCCACTGTCTGTAGAGGTCGGCCAACTTGCGAAGCAAGCAAACGGCTCGGCACTCGTGCGTTATGGAGATACGGTTGTCCTTGCGACAGTGACGGCTTCAAAAGCACCAAAAGATTTAGACTTCTTCCCATTGACGGTCAACTATGAGGAGAAACTTTACTCGGTCGGTAAAATTCCAGGTGGTTTCCTTCGCCGTGAAGGTCGCCCGGGTGAAAACGCGATTTTGACATCACGTCTCATCGACCGCCCGATTCGTCCGCTCTTCCCAGACGGATTCCGTCATGACATTCAAGTCATGATTTACGTCATGTCAAACGACCCAGATTGCTCGGCTGAAATGGCGGGTATGCTAGGAACATCGATCGCGCTCTCGATTTCAGATGTACCGTTTGACGGTCCAATCGCTGGCGTGACAGTCGGACGTGTAGACGGCGAGTTCGTCATCAACCCGACGACGGCTCAGTTGGAGAAAACGGACCTTGAACTTCAAGTTGCAGGGACATCGACAGCCATCAACATGGTTGAAGCAGGTGCGAACGAAGTGCCTGAGGACATCATGCTCGAGTCGATCTTGTTTGGACATGAAGAAATCAAGCGTTTGATCGCATTCCAACAAGAAATCGTAGAAGCCGTCGGAAAACCTAAATTCGAATACACGGTCTCGAAATACGATGAGGCGCTTACTGCTGAACTCGAAGCAGCTCGTCCTGAAATCGTAGAAGCGGTTCAAGTGGAAGAGAAACATGCTCGTGACGAAGCCATCAACGAAGTGATTGCGAAATATGTTGCGATGTATGAAGAACGTCTTGCTGACGAGCCATCGAAACTCGGTGAAGTTTCAGGGATTTTGAACAAGTTCGTCAAAGATGAAGTCCGTCGTTTGATCACGGTCGAAAAAGTCCGCCCAGACGGACGTCGTCCAGACGTGATTCGTCCGCTCGCGTCAGAAGTCGGATTACTCCCACGCGCACACGGTGTCGGTCTCTTCACACGTGGTCAAACACAGGTCATGTCGGTCGCGACTCTCGGTGTCATCGGAGACGCACAAATCATCGATGGAATCGGTCTTGAAGAGAACAAGCGCTTTATGCACCACTATAACTTCCCGCCATTCTCAGTCGGTGAAGCACGTCCTGTCCGTGCACCAGGTCGTCGTGAAATCGGTCACGGGGCACTCGGTGAACGTGCACTTCTTCCAATTATTCCGAAAGAAGCAGACTTCCCGTATACGATTCGTCTCGTTTCAGAAGTACTCGAATCAAACGGTTCAAGTTCACAAGCTTCGATTTGTGGGTCGACACTCGCATTGATGGATGCAGGTGTGCCAATCAAAGCGCCAGTCGCTGGGATTGCCATGGGTCTTATCATGGAAGGTGAGCATTACACGGTCTTGACAGATATTCAAGGACTTGAAGACCACCTTGGGGATATGGACTTCAAAGTAGCTGGAACGAAAGACGGGATCACTGCCCTTCAAATGGATATCAAGATTGCCGGAATCACGCGTGAAATTCTAGAAGAAGCGCTTGAACAGGCACGTGTCGGTCGTTTGCACATTCTTGACCACATGCTTGAGACGTTGGATACACCACGTACACAATTGTCGAAATACGCACCGAAGATTGTGACGATGACAATCAATCCGGATAAAATCCGCGACGTCATCGGACCAGGTGGGAAGATGATCAACAGCATCATCGACCAAACGGGCGTCAAGATCGACATCGAACAAGATGGTACGGTCTTCATCGCCTCGACGGACCAAGAAGGAATCGATCTTGCCATGTCTATGATCGGTGACATTGTCCGTGAAGTCGTCGTCGGTGAAGTATACGATGCTACCGTACGTCGCATCGAGAAATTCGGCGCATTCGTCGAGTTATTCAAAGGGAAAGATGCACTCGTACACGTATCCGAATTCAGCCTTGAGCGTGTCGCAAACGTCGAGGATGTTGTGAAGCTTGGCGATTCGATTCAAGTCAAAGTCACTGAAATCGATGACAAAGGTCGTGTCAACGCATCACGAAAAGCGCTCATCTTAGAAGGATTGTCTCCTGAAGAGCGTGAGGCATACGAAGCGAAACGGAAGGCAGCACGTGAAAGCCGTCCACCTCGCGAAAGCCGTCCGCCACGTCGTGACGGGGACCGTCGTCCACCGCGCTCGACAAATTAATTATTCTGGCCATCGTCTTGGTGCGATGGCCTTTTTCATAGGAGTGAGAATATGGAATGGATGACACTAGAGAACGGTGTTCGAATCATCATCGAACCAATCGATGGTTCACTCAGCACCTCAACCGGGGTATTCATTAAAGCCGGAACACGTACAGAAACTTTTGAGAACATCGGCATCAGCCATTTGATTGAACATATGCTGTTCAAGGGCACCGCATCAAAAAGCGCAAAAGAGATTGCTTCCTTTTTCGATGAGCTCGGTGGAAGCGTCAACGCATTCACCTCGAAAGACCATACATGCTTTTATGTGAAGACGCTCGATGAACACGCGATCATGGCGCTCGACGTACTGACAGATATGCTGTTTGAGTCGGTGCTCGATGCACAGGAGTTGGAAAAAGAAAAGCGTGTCGTTGTGGAAGAAATTAAAATGTATGAGGACACGCCGGAAGATCTCGTTCATGAACTATTGGCCATTGCGGCGTATCGTGACGATATCCTCGCTCAACCTATTTTAGGGACGGAGGAGAGTGTCAATCGATTGACACGTGACCAGCTCGTCGAATACTTACAGGAACAGTATACGGCCGAGCAAATTGTCGTCTCGATTGCAGGTCATGTTTCTGAAGAATTGATTGAGGCGGTAAAACGTAGGTTTGCTCACATCCCTTCTAGGGAATCGTCGAAAGAAATCAATCAACCGGAACTGTTCCATGACACATTGTCGAAACAAAAAGAAACGGAGCAAGCCCACCTCTGCTGGAACTACGAAGCGATTCCCGCGACGGATGACCGTTTGCCTCACTTGGCATTGATGAACAACGCAATCGGCGCGACGATGTCTTCGCGTTTATTCCAGTCCATCCGTGAAGAAGAAGGGTTAGCTTATTCCATTTACTCTTACTACACGACGTTTTCCGATCACGGTACGTTTACCATTTATGTCGGTACGTCACCGGATACGTTAGAACAAGTCGAAGTCATCCTTGAGAGAGAGATGAAGCGACTTGTCGCAGAAGGTTTGACTGCTGAGGAAGTAGACAAAGGCAAGCGACAATTGAAAGGGTCGATCGCCCTCGGGAATGAAAGTTCGAGTGCCCGCATGAACCGGAACGGACGGAACTTGCTATTGCTCGACGAAGTCGAGCCGATTGAACAAGTGATTGAGAAAGTAGAACGGATTGAACGCGATGAGGTCAATGCATTGATTCGTGAGGTGTTGAACCATCGCCCGGCGAAGTCATATGTCCTCCCAAACGAAGCGTGACTTGAAACCGAATTGTAAGTTCTCTACACTGATTAAGAGGTATTCTTTAGTTTGGATAGGATACAGGTGAAAGAAGGGAAAGACTTGAACTTAACGGATTTAGTGAAGACGATACAACTAATTAATCAACCAAATCTAGAAGGCATCGTCGTGACGCATGTGACGACGGACTCGCGAGAAGTTGTGCCGGGAACGCTGTTTGTCGCCATCAAAGGCTATACGGTCGATGGGCATGAATATGCGGCACAAGCGGTAGCGCGAGGCGCGGTGGCAGTCGTTAGCGAACGACCGCTCGACCTGTCAGTGCCAAACTTGATTGTGCGTGACAGCTCGCGTTCAATCGGGTTGTTGGCTTCGGCCTTTTATGCGTATCCATCTGAACAGATGCGACTGTTCGGGATCACGGGAACGAATGGGAAAACGACGACGACGACGATTTTACGAGACGTCCTCGATGTCCTCGGTCATTCGACCGGTTTGATTGGGACCGTTGAAGTACGCATCAACGATAAAATCGTTCCAAGTAAAAATACGACGCCTCAAAGTTCAGAACTTCAACAGTTGTTGGCACAAATGCGTGATGAGGGCGTGACGGACGTGATGATGGAAGTGTCCTCACACGGTCTTGAGCTCGGACGTGTCATCGGAACTGATTTTGACATCGTGGGCTTCACGAACTTGACACACGATCACCTAGATTTTCATGGAACGTTTGAAAACTATGCACGTGCAAAAGGGTTATTGTTCGCTCAACTCGGTCAAATGGCCTCACGTGGAAAAGTAGCCGTCTTGAACGCGGACGATGCACAAACGCCTCTTTATGAGACGATGACCGGTGCGAAAGTAATAACATATGGGATTGATGCGCAAGCAGACTTGATGGCAACGGACATTGAACAGACGTTGTCTCAGACCAGCTTTACATTGAATTACCAAGGCGCAAAACTTCCGGTAACGGTCCAGTTCATCGGTCGTTTCAACGTGTACAATCTATTGTTGGCGACGGGTTGTCTTCTCGCTGCCGGTTACTCGCTTGAGCGAATTGCAAAAGCACTTGAGATGATTCATCCGGCCAAGGGACGGATGCAACGTTTAGACGTCCCAGGTTACAACGTATATGCGGACTATGCTCATACACCTGATGGCATCGAACAGTGTCTGAAGTCGCTCGTCGGCGTACCAAAAGAAAAGATTATCTTTTTGATTGGGACAGGTGGAAACCGTGACGTCACAAAACGTCCGGCAATGGGCGAGATGGCTTCGTCCTATGCCGGTACCGTCATCATCACGACAGATGATCCACGATTCGAAGCGTATGAGTCCATTACAAAAGGGATTGCGGCCGGGATGACCCATGACAACTTTGTTGAAATCGGGGATCGAGAAGAAGCGGTCCGTTATGCGGCCCGTTTAGCGAAACCGGACAACATCATCGTGCTAGCAGGGAAAGGGCACGAAAAGTACCAAATTATCGGAAATGAAAAATTGCCGCTCGACGAAGAGGCGATTGTACGAGCGACCATTTTGAATACGGAGGAAGCATGATTTATGGCAGTACAACCAATTACGTTGACAGAAAAAGAACATGACGACTTCGTCAAAACACACGACCGTGGAGATTTGTTGCAACTATCGAGTTGGGGAGATGTGAAGCGCCAAAATGGCTGGACTTCAGAACGTGTCGCGGTTGCGCGAGACGGCGTGACGTCCGGTGTCGCTTTACTTTTGTTTAAACGTGTCCCGAAATTACCATACACATTGTGTTATGCCCCACGCGGATTTGTCGTGGACTACGAAGATTTGGCATCGCTGCAGGCGCTCGTGAAAGAAGCGAGACGTGTCGCGGTGGCACATAAAGCCATCGTCGTAAAAATCGATCCAAACATTGATCGCGATGAGATGCCAGGGCTATTGACCGAAATGGCTGCCATCGGGTTTAAACATAAGGGATATGGCGGTGGATTTGATTACGCCCAACCTCGTTTTACCATGGAAACGGATTTGCGCCCGAGTGAGAAAGATATTTTTACGAAATTCCATCATAAGTTCCGCTACAACGTCCGCCTCGCGGAGAAAAAGGGAATTGTCTGCAAGGAGGTCGGTCGTGACGGACTCAAAACGTTCGCCGATTTGATGAAAGTAACAGGGGAACGTGACGGATTCGCTACGCGAGGGCTCGATTATTTTGAGAACCTATACGATTGTCTGCAACCGAACGATGCCCGTCTCTTCTTGACAACCCTCGAACCGAAAATCGCACTCGAACAGCAACAGGCAACGCTAGAAAAAGCGAAGAAAGAGTTGGCGAAGATTGAACGGGGTCTTGAGAAAGAAACGATTGAGAAGAAGCGTAACAGTCTTTTGAACCGCAAGGAACAGACGGAAGCACAAATTCAGAAAGCGGAGCAAGCCCTCCCTGAGCTGGTCGAACTTGATCAGACCTATCCGAACGGGCTCGTCTTATCAGGTGGTCTGTTGACACTCGCAGGACGGCGCTCTTATTACTTATACGGAGCCTCGTCAAATGAATTCCGTGAATTTATGCCGAACCACTTGATGCAGTGGACGATGATGCAGGCGGCCAAAGAGAGTGGCGCCGAGCGATACGATTTCGGCGGGGTATCAGGAAGTACGGACCCGGATGATGAGTATGCTGGTCTATACGCATTCAAATCGGGATGGGGAAGCGACATGATTGAAAAGGTCGGGGAATTCGACCTCGTCTTGAATCGTCCTTTGTATATGGCTCTCGAAAAAGGATTGCCACTCTTAAAAGGACTGCGTAAACGGTTAAGAAGATGAGGTGGACAGGCGTGTTATCTCTTGCAATGATCGCCTTTCTGATTGGCATTACGCTCGCTTACTTTTATATGCAACCGGAACCGGTGCCTTGGGTAGATGAACCGACGTTTGAAGCGGATATGTGTGTGCGGGACGTGGAGGAAGAAAATGCGATCTTGACAAGGTCGAAGATTGATTTTGACCGGTTGCATCCGTTAGTCGCCAATCGGGGAGAATCGTTCATTCGATTAGCCCATTCTTGTCTAGACCTTGAAGTACGCCTCACTTCTGGATACCGTTCTGCCAAGGAACAGAATGCACTGTATGCGCAAGGACGGTCTGAACCCGGGCAAGTGGTGACCAATGCTAAGGCGGGTCAGAGCTATCATAACTACGGTCTTGCTGTGGATTTCGTCATCATCCATAACAATAAGACCGACTATGACCTGAATACGGATCGTAATCGGAATGACATTCCTGACTGGCAAGAACTCGGGGAGTTAGGGAAGGCGCTCGGGTTTGAATGGGGCGGAGACTGGAACTCATTCCCGGACTATCCTCACCTCCAGATGGACTTCGGTTTGTCGATTCGTCAACTTGTTGCAGGGAAACGACCTGACAAAGAAGAGACGGCACCTCTTGCCGATGCACTAAAACCTCTATTAGATTAAACGGAAATGTTGGCAATGAAGCCGTTTTCCGCTACAATATTCAGTAGCGATAAGGGGACGAAACAGAATATGAATCATTTAGGAGGTTTTTGTTAGTGTCAAAAAAGAAGACAGAGAATATTAGCGTCTTTGCGCTTGGAGGCGTAGGCGAAATCGGGAAGAACATGTACGTCGTGGAACTAGACGACGACATCTTCGTCATCGATGCCGGTCTAATGTTTCCAGGCGATGAGATGCTCGGGATTGATATCGTCATCCCAGACATCACATACTTAAAAGAAAATAAAGATCGTGTACGGGCGATTTTCATCACCCATGGTCACGAAGACCATATCGGTGGACTCAGCTACGTCTTACGCGACTTGAAACACGTCCCAGTTTACGGGACGAAATTGACCCTCGGGTTGATTGAATTGAAATTAAAAGAGGCCGGTTTGTTGAAAGAAGTCGACCTTCGCATGATTGATGCCAAAACGAAATTGACTATCGCTGATCATTTCATCACGTTTTTCCGCGTCAATCACTCGATTCCCGACTGCGTCGGCGTATGTATTCAAACGTCTCAAGGTGCGATCGTCCATACCGGAGACTTCAAGTTTGATTACACGCCTGTCGATGGTAAACAATCTGACTTCAATAAATTAGCAGCAATCGGACAACGTGGCGTTCTTGCGCTTCTTTCCGACTCGACGAACGCCGAGCGACCGGGGCAAACCGGTTCAGAGTCAATCGTTGGAGCTGAATTGAACGATGTCATCTATCAAGCGGAAGGTCGGGTTATCGTGGCATCATTCGCCTCGAACGTCCATCGCTTGCAACAAGTATTTGCAGCAGCAGAAGCGAATGATCGTAAAGTCGCGGTCGTCGGTCGTAGTATGGTCAACATCGTCGAAGTTGCGCAAAAATTAAACTACTTGCGCTTCAAGGCGAAGACTCTCGTTGAGTTGTCCCAAGTTAACCGTCTACCGGATAACAAGGTCGTCATTTTAACGACAGGTTCGCAAGGGGAGCCGATGGCGGCGTTGACTCGCATGGCACGTAATGCCCACAAGCAAGTCAACATTCGATTGAATGACACGGTCGTCATTGCGGCGACACCGATTCCAGGGAATGAGAAGTCGGTTTCTAAAACGATTGACTTATTGTTCCGTTCGGGTGCGAACGTCATTTATAATCAGCGAAAAGTCCACGTATCTGGACACGGTTCAGCGGAAGAATTGAAGTTGATGCTCAACCTTGTCAAACCGAAGTACTTCTTACCGATTCACGGCGAATATCGTATGCAGATGGCACACTCGAAACTCGCAGAACAAGTGGGTGTCAAACCGAACAACATCTTCATCGTTGAAAAAGGTGACGTCGTTGAGTTCACAGGTCGAAAAGCCCGCATGAGCCGAAAAGTCCCTGCAGGTAACGTCTTGATTGACGGAATCGGTGTTGGGGACGTTGGAAACATCGTCTTACGGGACCGTCGTTTGTTGTCACAAGATGGAGTTGTCCTCTGCGTGGTCACGTTGAATCGGAAACAGAAGAAATTGATTTCAGGACCTGAACTCATCTCACGTGGTTTCGTGTACATGCGCGAATCGGAGGAAATGATTTCAGAGGCAAACCGTATTGTCACGAAACAGATTGAAAAGAGTCTGCAGGCTGGCAGTGATTGGACCGAATTGAAATCAAATATCCGCGAGCGACTTAGCGTCTTCTTATTCGAGCAGACGAAACGTCGTCCGATGATCTTGCCGATCATTATGGAGATTTAATGGAATGAGAGTGAGGCAAAAGTCATCTGACTTTTGCCTTCTTTTTTTAGGAGGAACTGATGTGGCTCAAAAAACAAGAAAGACTCCCGTAAAGCGAAAGCGCCCAGCGACGCGAAATACGAGGAACCGTAAAAAACAACCGATTGCGCCACGTACATATGGGTGGGGATTCTTTGTCCTCGCCATCGTCGCATTCGTATTTGCCTTTTTTGATTTAGGGTGGATCGGTAAACAGTTATCTGATTTATCCGTCTATCTTTTTGGAGGATGGGGTGCGCTCACTTACTTGATGATGGCTGTGTGGTTATGGATTGTTCTCACTCCGATGAAACCGATGCGACGAGCGGGATTATTCGCAATGCTCGCCTCATTCTTACTATTCGGGGACTTACTTTGGGGAGAGGCAAGGGGCGGCATCAATGCCACTTTCTATAACTTGAACCAATATTTATTCTCAGACTTCGGGATTATCTTTTTAGGGATCGTCTGCTTCCTCGTCGGTGTCTCGTTTTATGCCCCGACTATTTGGGGGACACTCTTTCATCGCATGCAGGAATCCGTCACAGCAGTCAGAAACGAATGGCGAGCCAGACCGAAAGTGGAGAAGCAGCAAGAGGCGAAACGAACGCGCAAGACCTCACCTCGTCCAAAATTAACGGAAGCGCAATCGGACCCGGAAGTAGAGTCAGACGTGGTCACGATGCAAGACATTCCAATCGTCGGATTTAGTGAGAAAGTCGTAGCAGAAAAAAGAGAGACGGAAGATCAACCTCGAACGGATTCCTCGGAAGTCGATTCCACAATCACGACCGAGGAGATGATGATGACTGCGGCCCAAGATGTCTCGGATACATACGAGCTTCCGCCATTCTCGAATTTGAAAGAGCCCGTCATTACGGATTTGTCTGGTGAGAATGCACGATTGAAAGAAAATGCATCCAAACTTGTAAAGACGCTTAAGTCATTCGGGGTCGGTGTCAAAGTGTTAAAGATTCACCTTGGTCCAACCGTCACAAAATATGAACTACAACCGGATATCGGTGTGAAAGTCAGTCGCATCACCTCATTAAGTGATGATTTGGCATTGGCGCTCGCTGCAAAAGATATTCGGATTGAAGCTCCGATTCCGGGTAAAGCCGCTATTGGTATTGAAGTGCCGAACCAGGAGGTCGCACCGGTATGCTTACGTGAAGTACTGGAAGCGGAGCCGGTGAAACAAGATGACTCGAAGTTGCTCGTCGCACTCGGTCGGAGTATCAGTGGCGAGACGGTTGGGATCTCTCTCAATAAAATGCCGCATTTGCTTGTTGCAGGATCGACAGGATCAGGTAAATCTGTCTGTATCAACGGCATGATCGTGTCACTCTTGATGCGTTCTCGTCCGGATGAGGTCCGACTCATGATGATTGATCCGAAGATGGTCGAGTTGAACGTCTATAACGGAGTGCCACACCTGTTGACACCGGTCGTCACGGATCCGAAAAAAGCCGCCCAGGCACTGAAGCAGGTCGTCGCAGAAATGGAACGGCGGTATGAACTGTTTAGTCGATATGGAGTTCGCAATATCGAAGGTTACAATGAACTCGTCGATCAGTCGGATGACGAGGATGCGAAACGTTTACCGTTCATCGTCGTAATCGTCGATGAATTGGCGGACTTGATGATGGTGGCATCAAATGATGTCGAAGATGCCATCATGCGACTTGCACAAATGGCACGGGCTGCGGGTATTCATATGGTCCTCGCGACACAGCGCCCATCTGTCGACGTCATCACAGGAGTCATCAAGGCGAACATTCCGTCCCGCATCGCCTTTGCCGTCTCTTCTCAAACCGATTCAAGGACCATCCTTGATGGTGGCGGGGCGGAAAAGTTGCTTGGACGCGGTGACATGTTGATGCTTGCAAACGGAATGAACAAGCCGGTCCGTGTACAAGGTGCATTCGTCTCCGATCAAGAAGTCGAGACGGTCGTCAATCATGTCATCGCGCAACAACGTGCGCAATATGTGGAAGCGATGATGCCAAAAGAAGAGGAAGTGACGACGATTGATTCGGATGATTCATTGTTCGGAGAAGTCGTGCAATTCGTCATGACACAAGAAACGGCATCAACTTCGATGATTCAACGCAGATTCCGAATCGGGTATAATCGTGCCGCCCGTTTGATTGACTCACTTGAGGAAGCCGGGTATGTCGGTCCATCAGAAGGTTCGAAACCGAGGAAAGTACTCATTCAAGAGCAAACAGAATAATAATAAAAAACGAACGATTATATATCAGTATATATAATCGTTCGTTTTTTAATGCTATTTATACGATATAGAAATATTCGCTCTATCCTTAGATGTTCGCTATAATATAAATGTAATATAGCACATATGTCCTATATACTGAATTAGTACATACTTTTAAAAACTACTGAAACGCTTACATTTTTTAATAACGTTTACATTTTACAAAAGTTTTTCAATGGGGATGAAAATGAGTAAATTGGACTCAAAGGTACGGTTCGGCATGTTCCGAAAAAATATTTCCCTGATTCCGAACAAAAACTATTGCGTTCTAATTCTCGAATCCCTATACTTAATATTGGCAAGGACATTCATACGTCAGATGTCTGAGCACTGGTAAGTAAATTAAAGGTGGTGAGGCCAATGTCGATTAAGCTCGATCATCGATTGCTCTATCTTCGAGTGATTGAGAAAATTAAGCAAGATATCGACGCTGGTGTCTATCGTGAAGGGGAGAAGTTACCTTCAGAATTTGAACTTTCGAAGCAACTTGGAGTCAGTCGAGCGACACTTCGCGAAGCGCTCCGGATTCTCGAAGATGAGAAATTTGTCGTGCGAAAGCATGGGGTAGGAACATTTATCAGTTCTAAACCGCCATTCACGTCAGGAATTGAAGAATTGTTCAGTGTCACTGACATGATCACACGAGCAAAGATGACACCAGGAACGAAAGTATTGGTGGCCGAGAAAGTGTTGGCAACAGAGAGAGAAGCCGAGCGTCTCAAGATTGAGCCGAACTCACCGATTTATCGAATTGTACGAATTCGATATGCGGACGACACACCGGTTGTGTATTGTGTCGATAAAGTGCCGGCCCATCTCGTCTCGAATCCTGAGGCATTGACTGAAGGGAAATCTTTGTTTGATTCTCTCGAAAAAGAGGTAGGACGTCGAGTCGCTTATGCGATCACGCACATCGAACCGAGTGTCAGCGCTGAAATCTCGTCACAACTTCAGACGGACCAACCGTTACTCGCTTTAAAACAATTGCATTATGATGAGAGTGATTTACCATTACTCGATTCGGCCAACTTTTTCCGTGCTGATCGATTCGACTTCCATGTCGTACGTAAACGAGTTTAAACGAGCAGTTTCTGGACGGAAGAGTTATTTTTGGGGAATAGCGTGAAAGCGCTTTCTTATACCGGTGTAAAGACTACTGATAACATGACAACAAAAATTGTTATGAACCGAAAGGGGAAACACGACGATGATGAACAAAAAGAAAACGATTCTCTCAGCTTTAGCAGCAGGACTCACACTCTCTACAGTACTCGCAGCATGCGGTGGAGATGACAACGAAGGCTCATCTTCAAACGGTGAAGGCGGAGAAGGTAGCGACTTCAAAGTTGCAATGGTCACGGATACTGGTGGTGTTGATGACAAGTCATTCAACCAATCAGCTTGGGAAGGTTTGAAAAAGTTTGGTGAAGAAAATAGCTTAACTGAAAACGAAGGATATAAATATCTTCAATCAGCAAAACAAGCAGACTATCAGCCTAACTTGCAACAATTGGCACGTGATCAATTTGATTTGATCTACGGAATCGGTTTCTTGATGGCAGAGGATATCGGAAAAGTTGCAGAACAATTCCCTGATAACAACTTTGCAATCGTTGACTCGGTTGTAGATGCACCGAACGTTGCTTCAATCACGTTTAAGGAACAAGAAGGTTCATTCCTCGTAGGTGTAGTAGCTGGTCTTACAACGACGACTGATAAAGTTGGTTTCATCGGTGGAGTAGAATCAGACTTGATCAAGAAGTTTGAAAATGGATTTAAAGCTGGTGTCATGGCTGTAAACCCTGATGCGACAATCGACGTAAAATATGCTGAAGACTTCAACTCAGCTGAAAAAGGAACTGCAATTGCGTCAGGTATGTATGGATCAGGATCTGATATCATCTATCATGCAGCTGGTGGTACAGGTGTAGGTGTATTCACTGAAGCGAAAAACCGTAAGAAAAACGGTGAAGAAGTTTGGGTCATCGGGGTTGACCGTGACCAGTACGAAGAAGGTCTTCCAGAGAACGTTACTCTTACGTCAATGGTTAAACGTGTAGATACAGCGACACTCGAAGTGTCGAAAATGGCAATGGACGGTAAGTTCCCAGCTGGTGAAGTGGTTGAATTCTCACTTAAAGATGAAGGTGTAGGAATCGCACCAACTTCTGAAGAAAACGTTGCTGCAGACGTGCTCACTAAAGTTGATGAGTATCGTCAACAAATCATCGATGGTGATGTTGTTGCACCAGCAACTGACGCTGAGTTCGAAGAGTTCATGAAAAACGTAAAATAATTTGTTTGAGTTGAGGGGGGACCCATGTGGTCTCCCTTTACTTAAAGTTAGGGGTGAACTTCCTTGGAATATGTAATTGAAATGCTAAATATTCGAAAAGAGTTCGGTACGTTCGTTGCGAACGACAATATCACGCTCCAATTGCGTAAAGGAGAAATCCATGCACTTTTAGGAGAAAACGGGGCCGGGAAATCGACGCTCATGAACGTGTTGTTTGGTCTCTATCAGCCTGAAGGCGGAGAGATTCGCGTACACGGAAAGAAAGTGAATATTGAAAATCCGAACATCGCCAACGAACTTGGGATCGGAATGGTCCATCAACACTTTATGTTGGTTGAAAAATTCACGGTCACTGAAAATATCATTCTTGGTCTTGAGCCAAAGAGTGGCATCACAATCGATCGCGCCACTGCTCGGAAGAAGGTCATGGAGATTTCGGAGCAATACGGACTTAGAATTGATCCGGATGCGAAGATTGAAGATATTTCAGTCGGCATGCAACAACGTGTTGAAATCTTGAAGACGCTCTATCGTGGAGCAGATATTCTGATTTTTGATGAACCGACGGCAGTGTTGACACCACAAGAGATTCAAGAACTTATCCAAATTATGAAACGTCTGATTGCTGAAGGTAAGTCGATCATCTTGATTACGCACAAGCTGAAGGAAATCATGCAAGTTGCGGACCGCTGTACTGTCATTCGTCGTGGACGCTACATTGGAACGGTCGAGGTCGACGAGACGGTAAATGAAGACAGTTTAGCTGAAATGATGGTTGGTCGCGAAGTAAACTTTGATGCAGAATATTCGAAAGCCGATCCACAACAAGTCGTTCTGGACGTTCAAAACCTCGTCGTCAAAGATGGTCGCGGTTTGAAAGTCGTTGAAGGATTGGATTTACAGATTCGTGCTGGAGAAGTACTTGGAATTGCCGGGATTGACGGGAATGGTCAGACGGAGTTGATTGAAGCCATTTCAGGTTTGAAAAAGCCGGAGTCTGGTAAAGTGTTGCTCAACGGAAAAGATGTCACAGGACACACGCCGCGTAAGATGACCGAGGCAGGGATCGGACACATCCCGCAAGATCGTCATAAACACGGACTTGTTCTTGACTACTCGATTCGTGACAACATGGTACTTCAAACGTACTATAAAGAACCGTTCTCGAAACGAGGTCTCATGAACTATAAAGCTGTGGCTGAGAAGGCGAAGGCGTTGATTGAGAAGTTTGACGTCCGAACTCCATCAATTGATGTTCCAGCGCGTGCTCTCTCGGGAGGGAACCAACAGAAAGCAATCATTGCACGTGAAGTCGATCGTTCACCAGATTTACTCATCGCCGCTCAACCGACTCGTGGTCTCGACGTAGGTGCGATTGAATTTATTCACGAGCAGCTTATTAAAGAACGTGAAAAAGGACGCGCCGTCTTACTCATCTCGTTTGAACTTGATGAGATTTTACACGTATCCGACCGTATCGCTGTTCTCTACGAAGGAAAAATTGTAGGGATTCGTGATCCGAAAGAGACGACGGAGCAAGAGCTAGGCTTCTTGATGGCCGGCGGTAAGAGAGGGGACGAAACAGAATGAAAAAATTAAGTTTAAACCAACTTCTCATTCCATTCCTATCCATCATTTTAGGACTACTCGTCGGTGCTATCGTCATGTTGATTGGTGGATACGACCCGGTTCAAGGGTTTATCTCGTTATTTGAAGGCATGTTCGGTAGTCCGTATGCCGTCGGTGAAACATTGCGTGCTGCAGCCCCACTTATTTTCTCAGGTCTTGCGGTTGCGTTCGCCTTCCGTACAGGGCTATTCAACATCGGGGTAGAAGGACAAGTGTTAATTGGGTGGGTCGCAGCCGTCTATGTAGGAATTAACTTCGACTTGCCGATGTTTATCCATTTACCGCTCGCACTTCTAGCGGCAATGGTTGCAGCAGCAATTTGGGCGTTCGTTCCTGGGTTCTTGAAAGCGAAGTTTTATGTTCATGAAGTCATTACGTCTATCATGATGAACTATATTGCCTTATACACGACAAACGCGATTTTACGTAACGTCATCGGCGTAACGAACGAGCGTACGGAGTCAATCAACGATTCAGCGTCACTTGCTTCGCCATGGCTCCAAGAGTTGACGACGTATTCACGTCTTCACTGGGGTGTGCTTGTCGCTGTGCTTGCAGCAATCGTGTACTACTACATCCTTCAACGTACGACACTCGGTTATGAGTTACGTGCCGTTGGATTCAACAAACATGCATCACAGTACGCAGGGATGAGCGTCAACCGTAACATCGTCCTGTCGTTCGTCATCTCCGGTATGTTCGCTGGTCTCGCAGGTGCGATGGAGGGTCTTGGAACATTCGGTAGTATGACCCTCTCGGCATCGTTCACCGGTGTCGGATTTGACGGGATCGCCGTTGCCCTTCTTGGTGCGAACACCGCGATTGGAGTCATTTTAGCAGCGATTCTCTTCGCAGGGTTGAACATCGGCGGATTGGCGATGCAACTTGGTGCGAACGTACCGTCAGAGCTTGTCAAAGTCATCATCGCAGCCATCGTCATCTTTGTAGCGTCTGGATATGCGAT
The DNA here is from genome assembly GCF_018617255.1 of Exiguobacterium sp. s43. Classification (GTDB taxonomy): domain Bacteria; phylum Bacillota; class Bacilli; order Exiguobacteriales; family Exiguobacteriaceae; genus Exiguobacterium; species Exiguobacterium profundum. The sequence goes on along the minus strand of NZ_JACSJT010000001.1, from coordinate 1,521,870 downwards.
CAACTATGTCGTTGAGAAACTTAAAGGAAATCGTAAGAAAGGAGTGGAGAAAAAATGAACTTCTTAGAAGTCCTTTATATCGTCGTACCGGTTGCGCTTGCCTATGCGACTCCACTCATTATCGCAGCACTTGGTGGAATTTTCAGTGAACGTTCTGGTGTCGTCAACATCGCCCTTGAAGGAATCATGGTCATCGGTGCCGCGACAGGAATCATCACGACGCTCACCTTGACTGATTTAGGTGTTGGCGCCTCTAGCCCATGGATTGCCTTGTTTGTCGCTATGGTAGTCGGCGCTTTGTTCTCCCTCTTCTTGGCCGTTCCTGCCATCCTTTGGCGTGCGGACCAGACGGTTCTCGGGGTTGCCATCAACATGCTCGCCATCGGTCTCGCCATCTTCGTCGTGCGTGTTCTTTACAACAAAGGACAGACGGACTTTATCGAGTACCGGATCGCAAAAGAGAATGTACCCTTTTTATCAGATATTCCCGTGTTAAAGATGTTCTTTATTAACGTTCAGTACACGTCGTTCGTTGCAATCGCCTTGGCGTTCGTCGTCTGGTTCGTCATCTTCAAGACACCGTTTGGACTTCGTCTTCGTTCGGTAGGGGAACATCCGATGGCCGCTGATACGATGGGAATCAACGTCACGAAAATGCGCTTCATGGGCGTCATGCTCTCTGGTGCGTTTGGTGGTCTTGCCGGAGCGGTTTATGCTGTAACGGTCACGACGAACTTCAGTGGAACGACAATCGTTGGTCAAGGATTCTTGGCGATTGCCGCAATGATTTTCGGTAAATGGAATCCGCTCGGTGCGCTTGGTGCCGGATTGTTCTTTGGATTCGCTCAAGCCCTTTCGATTATCGGAAGCAACTTGCCGGTCATCAACAACGTGCCGCAGCTCTTGCTCTTGATTGCGCCATACGCGCTCACGATTCTTGCTCTCGCTGGACTCGTTGGTCGTGCGGATGCGCCGAAGTCGGTCGGTATTCCTTATATTAAAGGGAAACGTTAATTCGAGATAGGACATATGTCCATTTCATCCAGGTTGTTTGGTGCTTAAGCCAAACAACCTTTTTTGATATACTTGCCTAGAGATGTCATGATTAGACTAGGTTACATGCGAGAAACATAAAAAAGACATATCGGTCAAAGGACCGATATGTCTTTCACGATTATTCGAATTTTAAAGCGTCCCCGTCGAACGACTCGTCCGCTACTTTGATCGAGTCTGTCGGACAACCCTCGAATGCATCCATCATGTCTTCGTATAACTCATCTGGGATTTCAACAGTACCTGTGTTGTCATCCATTAAGTTGAACGCAAGACCTTCATCATCATAATCGTAAATATCTGGTGCTGCCGCGCCGCAAGCTCCGCATGCGATACATGTATCTTTATCGACGATTGTAAATTTTGCCATGATAATAACCCTCCAAACGGTTCGTTTCTCTTAGAAATCATTCTACTGACTATGAGTAATTGTAGTCTACATACCCAATTATTTCAATGAGGAAACGAGCGTCTTTTTGGTAGGATAATGATTTTTTTAAGGAAGTGACGATTTGGTTCATTTAGCGGATGGAGTTCTACTGCTGGCCATTAAACGATTAAATGGAGAACGGAGTGAGCGAAGTCTCTACCATGTCCTGAATGGAAAGCGTTCGGCCACAACGCTACAGGACGCATTTTTTTACGAGTTGGAGCCTCTTTTTGGACAGTTTCCGCAGACGGCTTATTCATACGAGTCTGTGCTAAAACAAATTGAAAAACGAGGATGGCTCGATCGTAAACGATTTAGATTGACAGAGGCGGGAGAACTACTAGCTTCACCTGAATCGGTTGAGCAACTATTCAAGCGGTTGGGCGGGGAACGCCGTGATTATAACGCGACCACATGGAAACGCTTGAGTTTGTTCGTGCAGACGTTCATGTCAAAAGAACACGCCCGTACATTTTATCCTGTACAAGCCGATCGTCCAGCAGAGCAATGGGTCAAGCAGTTGTTACATCTTGATCGGGATTGGAAAGCGCTCATGCGAACGTTTCATCAAGAGATTGAACAAGCACTTGAACAAATCGGGGACCCGTATGCGACGGCCGTCGTCTATCGATTCACAGGAGCGTTTGAGACGGGTTTGACATATGAACAAATCGCCAGCCTGCTTCATGTTGATGCCGAAACGGCTCGTTTGTATTTTTTGGCCGGATGGAACGAACTGTTGATGGTCTTGCCGGATGATGCCAAACTACGGGGGTTTACGTACGGCTTATCGACGGACCGGATGACTTATTCAGCACGTGAGTCATATGAATTGTTCTTAAAGGGGTACACGTTCCAACAGGTTCAAGCGAAACGGCGTTTACGTACGAGTACGATTGAAGACCATGTCGTCGAGATGGCGATGTATTTAGAAGTCTTCCCGCTCGAACAATTTGTACCGATGGAGGATGTGGTCACGATTGAAGAGTTGCGGCATCCGGATAGCTGGGCGCTCAAACCGATATTTGAGAAAATGGGGCGTGTCAGTTATTTTCAAATTCGACTCGTCTTCGCCAGACTGAAACGAGGTGAGAGTTTTGTATGAAGCGACATTAAAACGAGTGTTCGGGTATGAATCGTTTCGTCCTGGGCAACACGACATCATACATGCCGTGATCGAAGGGCAGGATGTATTGGCCGTCATGCCGACGGGGGCGGGGAAATCGCTGACGTTCCAACTCCCTTCTTATATTAAAAATCAAGGGCTCACGGTGATTGTTTCGCCGTTACTCTCACTCATTGAGGACCAGATGCTTCATATACGAGAACGGGGAGAGCGTGGTGTCGCTCGTTTGACGTCGATGGAATCGGCTGAAGAGAAGCAGGACATCATCAACCATTTGAAACGTTACCGTTTTTTATATCTTTCACCCGAACAATTGGCCGTTCCTTATGTGACGCGTGCTCTGGCGAATGTGAAAATTCAAATGCTCGTCATTGACGAGGCGCACTGTATCTCACAATGGGGGCATGAGTTCCGTCCTGAGTATGCGCGTTTAGGTGAGTTGCGAAAACAGATTGGGAGCCCCCAGTGTATGGCGGTCACGGCGACGGCGCCAGAAGGCGTGAAACAGGACATCATTGAAAAGCTGGCACTGTTCTCACCTGAACAATTCGTCCACTCTGCCAATCGTCCGGAAATCCGATTGTTGGTTGAACGGTTGGAAAAGGAGAAGAAACTTGAGCGATTGAAAGAGTTGATTCAAGTGATTCCCAAACCTGCAGTCGTTTACACGGCGACCCGTCGCGAGGCAGAGGCGTTAGCCTTTGAGCTAGAGGATGCATTGTTTTACCATGGAGGCATGTCTACGGAAGACAGGCGACTCGTGCAGTCCCAGTTTTTACGGGACGAAGTGTCGGTCATGGTATGCACGAGTGCGTTCGGGATGGGTGTGAACAAAGACAACGTCCGTTCTGTCGTTCATTTTCAGTTGCCGGCAACAGTTGAGGCATACATGCAGGAAATCGGACGAGCGGGGCGTGACGGACAACCCGCATTCGCGGTCCTTCTATATGCTGATGGCGACGAACGCATCCAGCAATTTTTAATCGACGGACAGTACCCGAAAGACGAGGACATGCGACTAGCCTATTTTGAACGTGAGAACGGGACGTCGCTCGCGCAACTACCAAGGTTGTTACGGATGAACGAAGAAGACCCGAAGTTTCTCCTGCTGAAGCAATTGTTGACAGAACGTTCGCTTCAAGAAGCCCTCGATTGGGTAAAAGAAAGAAAGCGAGATCGGTATCGTCAACTCGGGCAGATGATGGATTATGCCCTCATCCGGACATGCCGACGCGATTACTTGCTTCGTTATTTCTCCGAACAAACGGTCGACCAAGAAGAATGCTGTGATGTTTGTGGGCCGATTCCGTTCCCGGATACACCGCAAATCGTCCGAAAAAATGTGACAGAATGGAAAATTCGGTTGACGCAAATCTTTTCCTTTGAATAATATCATAGTAAAATGATAAAAAAGGTAAAGGAGGGCATACGTTGCGACATCGGAATCAGGCGGATTCTTTACGCGAGCAATTGGCGGACACGTTGCCGTCTCGAGCTGAGAGGCAAGAGGGCGAACGGAAGAGGAAGTTAAATGATAACTGGATGAAGCGCCCGTTGGCGATGACATTAACCTTCGCCATGCTAGCGATTATTCTCATTTTCATATATATCGGGCGACACGCCATATTTTAAACGAGGTGCGAACAGAGTTCGCATCTTTTTTTATTCTTAAAAAATTCTCGATTGCACAATAAAAGGGGTAAACCTCTTGCGTTGAGGATATACTTATATCATAAGAACGAGTAAGAGAGGAGGGCGGAGATGCCGAAATACTCCATCAAGACCGTGGCGACCTTGACAGGCGTCAATCCGACGACCATTCGCGCTTGGGAACGTCGCTATCAGTTTATCGTGCCGAGCCGAACGGAATCCGGTCACCGCCTGTATTCAGATCAGGATGTTGAAAAAATCAAATGGGTCGTGAACAAGCAGAAAGAAGGGCTTTCTGTCTCACAAGCCATTCAACAACTTCATCAAGCGCCTGAACCAGAACCGACAACGGCCAAACTATACGATGAAGAATTGAAAGACGGGCTGCTCCATGCGTTGCTCTCATTTGATGAACGGACAGCTCATGATTTGATCAATCGTGCGTTTAATACGTTCAGTTTTGAAAAAGTGACGAAGGATGTGATTGGGCCACTGCTCATGGAAATCGGTTCACGATGGGAGAATGGCTCGATTACGATTGCCCACGAGCATTTCGCCACGGCATTTTTACGAGCACGGCTTTCGACGCTGTCCCTTCAAATGCCGATGAACCCGTTCCTGCCACGTATCACGTGTGTCTGTGCACCCGGGGAGATGCATGAGATCGGATTATTGTTTGTCACGCTCTATTTGCGACAACATGGATACGATGTCATCTTTTTGGGAGCGGGTTTCCCGAAAGAAGATTTGAGTAAAGCGTTACATGATATCGACACTTCTTGTCTCATCTTCGCATGTACGCTGACTGAGCATATTCCGAACTTGTTAGAGGCGATGGATTATATTCAAAACGAGCATGCTGAATTAAAAATCGGTGCAGGTGGATATGCAGTCAGCTTGGAGAGAGAGCGATTCAATGGGTCATTTCTTGGCGACGCTCCTGAAGAGTGGACAAAATGGTTATCAACTATTTGACACGGGATGAAAACGGGAGTAGCTTATTATTAGGATTGACTATTCACTGGAGGTTTTCGATTGAGATTTGAAAAACAAACAAAAGAACATCTTCGTGTATATGTGACTGCGAATGAGCTATCGTTACGTGGAATCGCCATCGATACGATCGTAGGGGAAAACGGTCAACAACTGTGGAAAGAACTACTTGAAACAGCAGAAAGTGAGTACGGATTTTCACCGCAAGGAGCGGTTGATTTGAATGTGACAATGTTCCCTCGCGATGGACTCGTCATCGATGTTCAAAAAGGTGAAGCGATTGCTGAGCTCGATGTCGAGCAGGTCGAGATTCGATTAACGATTGATGTAATCCATCATTTGATTTATCAGTTCGAGGACATTGAAGATGTGATCAACGCTTCGATTCGTCTTTTCCCGCATATACATGAAACCGAGCAGGGTGGCACGCTTTATCATTACAACGGTCATTACTACCTTCACTTCGTTGAGGTTCTTCCTTCGCAGGTAGAAGAACGACTCGCGGCCATTTTGTCCGAGTACGGCAAGACGACTACGGTCAGTCCGTACGTCATGATGGAATACGGAAAGACGATTCAAACTGAACAAGCCGTGAAAGAGCTGTACGATGCATTCGCATGAGTACGGCTTTTTTACTTTTCTGTTCCTATTGTTTTTAGGGTGTCCGTGTTATGATTAGACTTGAATTTTCAGTAGCTAGTTGAAGGAGAGATTGGAATGAAAGTCGCTGTTTTATATGGTGGAGTGTCAGGAGAACGAGAGGTATCTCTCACGAGCGGGCAAGGGATGATAGAAGCGTTGACGGAACGTGGTCATGAGGTCACGGCCATTGACTTTCATCCGAAACGGGCGAACGAGCTGTTAACATTGGATGTCGATGTCGTCGTCAGTGCGTTGCACGGGAAGTATGGTGAAGATGGTCGTGTGCAATCGTTATTAGAAATGGCTGGAATTCCTTATACGGGATCAGGTGTCTTGGCATCTGCTCTGGCGATGGATAAAGCGAGAGCAAAAATCATCTTCGCGGCATCCGGTATCCGAGTCGCTCGTGACGTCTTAATCGAGTCACGGGAATCAATCGATGCAAAAGTCGCTGAGTGGGGAATGGAGTTCCCATGTGTCGTCAAACCAGCGCAAGAAGGATCATCGAATGGTCTGACGATTGCAATGGACGAAACGATGTTACGTGAAGGAATTGAAAAGGCGTTTGCTTGTGATTCAGCGGTACTTGTCGAGCAGTACATCAAAGGGAAAGAGCTGACAGTTCCCGTCATCGGGAACTTTGGGAAAGAAGAGGCTCTTCCTGTCATTGAAATCATTCCAAAAAATGAATTTTACGACTATGAATCGAAGTATACGGAAGGTGGTTCGATTCATGTCTGTCCGGCTGAAATCTCGGTCGAGCTGACAGCGGAGGTTCAACAGGCGGCAGTCCTTGCGCATCGCGCGCTCGGTTGTTCAGGATATTCGCGCTCTGACTTCCTCGTTTCAGAAGAGGGAAAAGCCTACATTCTAGAGACGAATACTCTGCCGGGCATGACGCCGCTTAGCCTGTTTCCGGATAGTGCCAAGACAGTCGGAATCTCGTACGGCGAGCTTTTGGAACGCTTTATCGAGCTCGCACTTGAGCGCGTAGCGAAGTAAGACATCTGGATTACGCCATCCATCAAGAAAACGCTTTCATTATTTTTGAAAAGCCCTTTCAAATTGAACGCGTATCAGCTATACTTTTAAACGAATACGAGGTTAATTCTTGGGGGAGAATTGACAATTTAGGGGAGGAAACCTTCATGATTACGGATCAAGAAAAAGGTCATCAAAAACGAAAAAACATCTTGGAATCGACACAAGAGGTAATTCACGAAGCTTTAGATAAACTCGGCTATCCAGATGAGATGTACGAGTTATTAAAAGAACCGCTTCGCATGCTGACCGTTCGGATCCCTGTTCGCATGGACGATGGTTCAACGAAGATCTTCACAGGCTATCGCGCTCAACATAATGATGCGGTCGGACCGACTAAAGGGGGAATTCGGTTCCACCCGAGCGTAACGGAGGTAGAAGTCAAAGCATTATCAGTATGGATGAGTCTAAAAGCAGGAATCGTAGACTTGCCTTACGGTGGTGGGAAAGGCGGAATCGTCTGTGACCCACGCGAGATGAGTTTCCGTGAAATCGAACGTTTGAGTCGCGGATATGTCCGTGCCATCAGTCAAATTGTTGGACCTACAAAAGATATCCCGGCTCCGGACGTGTTCACAAACTCACAAATCATGGCATGGATGATGGATGAATACAGTCGCATCGATGAATTCAACTCACCTGGATTCATCACAGGAAAACCGCTCGTTCTTGGCGGGTCGCATGGTCGTGAGACAGCGACGGCAAAAGGTGTGGCCATCATGATTCGTGAAGCGGCACTTCGTCGCGGAATCGAATTGAAAGGTGCGCGGGTCGTCGTCCAAGGATTCGGGAACGCGGGAAGTTTCCTTTCTAAATTCATGTACGATGCAGGGGCGAAAGTGATTGCGGTCAGTGACGCTTACGGAGCTATCCATGATGAGAATGGTCTCGATATCCCGTATTTGTTAGATCGTCGCGATTCATTCGGTACGATTTCGACATTATTTAAAAACACGATCTCGAACAAAGAAATGTTAGAGCTCGATTGTGATATTTTAGTCCCAGCTGCGATTGAGAATCAAATTACAGAAGACAATGCGGACGCGATTAAAGCATCGATTGTGGTCGAGGCAGCCAACGGTCCGACGACGAACGAAGCAACGAAAATCTTGACTGAACGTGGAATTCTCCTCGTGCCGGACGTGTTGGCGTCAAGTGGTGGGGTCACGGTTTCGTACTTCGAATGGGTACAAAACAACCAAGGTTACTATTGGACGGAAGAAGAAGTTGAGGAAAAACTTGAAAAAGTACTCGTTCACTCGTTCAATACGGTATACAATACATCTTCAGCCCGTAAAGTCGATATGCGTCTCGCCGCCTACATGGTCGGTGTACGCAAAATGGCGGAAGCCTCACGTTTCCGTGGCTGGGTCTAATCAAAAAAAGTTCGGTCAACTCAAGTTGACCGAACTTTTTTATACGTTAATGCGGTTCGCAATCGTATCGGCAATCGCCTTGCCGTGGAATCTACCGTTCTCAATGAAGATCTTGTTCGCATCGTTTCCGGCTGCGACCACGCCCGCAATGAAGAGGTGTTCGACATTTGTTTCAAACGTTTCTTCATCGTATGTCGGGACACCACTCTCTTCATCGATCACAATGCCTGCACTCTCGAACAGATGGTGGTCGGGCTGATAACCGGTCATCGCGAAGACATGATCTGCATAGACATGCTTCTCTTCACCGTGTTGCCGGTAGTAGACGCCATCATCGGTGATGCGTTCGATTGTCGCCTCAAACTCCATTCGAACTTTCTCATGACGGACGAGTGAATCGAAGTTTGGAAGAACCCATGGTTTGACGGAAGGGCTATACGAATCGCCTCGATAGAGTACCGTCACAAAGGCACCAGCCTTTTCGAGTTCGATTGCCGCATCGACAGCGGAATTTTTCCCGCCGATGATCGTGACGTGTTGTCGATAATAAGGATGTGCCTCGTTGAAATAGTGATGGACGTGCGGCAACGTTTCGCCAGGTACGTCAAGCAGACGAGGACGTCCATAATAGCCTGTTGCTAAAATCACATAGTCCGCTTCGCGAATGGTTTCGCCACGTCGTTCATGTCTTGATGTCACAACGAATCGGTCACTTTTTTTATCGACCGACTCGACCGTTTCGAACGGGTGGACGTTTAAACCGGTACGTGTGACGACTTCTCGATAATAGACGAGTGCATCTTGACGACGTGGCTTCAAATCCTTACATATGAACGGAATGTCTCCGATCTCGAGCAAGCTCGCGGAAGAGAAGAACGTTTGATGCGTCGGATACCGATAGATGGCGTCGACGATATTTCCGCGCTCAATCACCGTACAAGAGACTCCGATCTTCTCCAGTTCGATGGCGGCCGAGAGACCGCATGGCCCGGCACCTACAATAATCGCTTGTTTGTTCACTGAATATCACCTCTTTGCTCATTGTAGGGAAGGGGGCGCAGTTGCGCAAGGTTATTGCTGGAAGCTAAAGCTATGTTCCATGACTGACTGGGATGAGCCGGACTCGAGTTCGACGAGGAGTCGTAAACGAGCTTTTTGTGAATTCAATCCGTTTGAAAAAATGACACCCATCTCTTTCAGTTGTTTGCCACCCCCGTCGTAACCGTAAACATCTTGAACGATTCCGTTGAAGCAACGGCTGACAATCACGACGGGAATCTCTTTGACTAAATGTTCTAGTGCGGACAAGAGGGTCGGTGGAACGTTTCCTTGCCCTAACACTTCAAGGACGAGTCCGTCGTACCCAAGCGTGATTACAGATTCAAGTAAATCTGGTTCCATTCCTGCGACGACTTTCAACACGGCTACACGTTTTGAGATGGACGGAATCATTTTCGGTTGTCTCGTTGCTGGTTGACTATAGATGAGTACATGGTCCTTTGTGACCATACCCACGTTACCGAAGTGCACAGACTTGAATGTGTCGACTGAAGACGTGTGCGTTTTGGTCACGTTAAATGCCGAATGAATCTCACCGTTGAAAACGACAAGCACGCCTTTTCCACGAGCCGCTTCGCTTTTTGCGACGCGAAGCGCTGTGATCAAATTAAATTCTCCGTCCGAACCGACCTCGTTCGAGGACCGCATCGCTCCTGTCAACACGATTGGGACAGGCGCACCGAGCGTGATTTGTAAGAAGTAAGCCGTCTCTTCTAATGTATCGGTACCGTGCGTGATGACGACTCCGTCATACGTGTCTTGTGTCAGTTCACGTTGGATGAACTGTGCCAATTCAAGCATCTTCTCTGGAGTCATGTGAGGTGACGGGATATTTGAAAAGTGCTTTGTTGTAATGTGAGCAATATCCGTCGCTTTCGGAAGGGTGGCGTCGATTGGATTGACATCGCTCGGTTCGACGTGTCCTGTGCCGGATTGTGACATGGCGATAGTACCGCCGGTGTGGATCAGTAATAAATGATTCATAAGTGTCCTCCTAATTATTTTTATGAAGATTTCCATTTTCTAGGCGTTCTCTACTTTTTCTTTCAGACAATTCAGTGTATGCTAGGGAGAGAAAGGAGAGATGCATCATGATCGCAATCGCCTTGTCTGCGGTTGCACCTGGGCTCGCCCTTCTTTCCTACTTCTATCTACGCCATGAGTTGGAGGCAGAACCGCTCGGATATGTGATTCGTTCTTTCGTGGCCGGAGCCGTTCTCGTGTTCCCGATCATGTTTATCCAATATGCGTTCGTTGAAGAGGGAGTGCTTACTGGACCGTTTTGGCAGGCGTATGTCGCCACTGCCCTGCTTGAAGAGTTTTTTAAATGGTTTATGATTTATTATACAATATATATACATAAAGTCTTTGATGATTACTACGACGGGATTCTCTATGCGGTCGCCTGCTCATTAGGCTTTGCGACTTTAGAGAATTTTTTATACTTATGGGTGTACGATTCATTAGAAATTGCGATTTGGCGAGCAATCCTGCCTGTGAGCGGGCACGCTTTGTTCGCGGTCGTGATGGGGTACTGCTTAGGACGAGCGAAGCATTCGATTCGAGAACGGCTCTGGCTGTTCATGGCAATCTTTTCTGCGACGGTCATCCACGGAACGTTTGATTTGATTTTGATACTCGAACCGAATCAAAAGCTTCCTGCCGTGCTTTATATCGTCATTTTATGGACCGTGGCACTTTTACTCGTGCGAGCGGCAAACTTGTCCAATCGTCGACAATTTAAATAAAGGGGAAGAATCAGTATGTTAAAAGAAGGTCAAGAACTGAGAATCGAAGTGGAAGGGCGTGCAGAGGGGAAAACGAAAATTGCAGCCATAACCGATCAAGTCGTATGGATTGAGTCGCCGAGTGACATGATGACGCTCAAAACATTTTTTTTACATGAAGAGGAGGCCATGCGGGTCTTTTTCTTCCAAGGAGACAATCAGCTGTTCGCATTCGACACGAAAGTCGTGAAGCGAATCAGCGATGCCCAAATGACATTACGCTATGCGTTCAATTTGCCAGATGAGAAAAAAATCAAACGGATTCAGCGTCGTGAATATTTACGTGTTCCAGAAATGATTGACGTGACCGTTCTTGCAACCGATGAGGAAAGTTTCGAATCGTTCGAAACAACATCTCTTGACATATCTGCTGGGGGGATGAAAATCATCGCCAACCGCGCTCCAATCGAAGTAGATGAGTCCCTGATTGTCGTGTTTCGAATTGAGGATGAGCATGGCTCGCCCCAGAACTTCCGTCTTAAGAGCCGTCTTGTGCGCATACATAAACAGGAAGTGAAAGAAGAACTGTCTCTGGCATTTGAAGATTTGACCCCTCGTGACCAAGAGACGATTTTACGATACTGCTTCCGTGTTCAGCTTGAAGCGCGAAAGCGGACAGGGTCTGTATTTTCTTCAAGATAAAAAACTGTTATGATGTTCTCGGGATTATTGACCGAGAGGAGGAGGGTATCGGGAACACTCGATACCCGTTTTGTATGAAAAAATCATTACAAATTGCTTTAGACGGACCGGCGGGTGCTGGGAAAAGTACGATTGCCAAGTCGCTTGCGAAACAATTAGGGTATGTGTACATCGATACAGGTGCAATCTATCGGGCGGTAACGTATCGCGCCTTGAACGAAGGGATTGCGCTCGAAGATGGACCAGCACTTGCTCAGATGATCGAGGACATGTCATTACGACTCGTCCCATCGGAAGAGGGACAACGCGTATTTGACGGTGAGGAAGAAGTGACGTCTGTCATTCGCTCGAGTGAAGTGACGAATAACGTCAGTTTCGTCGCACGTCAACCTGAAGTGCGTGATGCCTTGATGGATCTTCAACGTGATTTGGCTAAAGAAGGCGGTGTCGTCATGGACGGCCGCGATATCGGAACACATGTCTTGCCGAATGCCGATTTAAAAGTGTTTATGACCGCTTCGGTCGAAGAACGTGCCCGTCGTCGCCATGAAGAAAATATCTCGAAAGGCATCCCGAGCGACTATGAACAACTGATCGAAGAGATTGCGCTTCGTGACAAACGCGATTCTGAGCGTGAAGTGGCACCTCTCCGTCAAGCTGAAGATGCCCATTTCCTCGATACGACGACGTTGTCCATTGACGGAGTGGTTCAAGCAATTGAACGATTAATTGAAGAGGTGAAAGCATGAGCAAGCCATTAAACAATGGACCGTTCGGCATGTATCGATTGGCGAGAGGCGTCGTGAACGTCATTCAACGCTTCTCGTTTCAGGTCGAATTCATCGGTCGGGAGAATGTTCCGATGGACGGGTCGATCCTTGTCTGTTCGAACCATCAGTCAAATTGGGACCCGGTGCTTCTCGCATGTGCGATTCCAAAGCAGCGTCCGCTCCGATTTTTTGCGAAGAAAGAACTTTTTAGTGTCCCGGTACTGAAGCATATTTTGAAGCGTGCAGGTCAGATTCCAGTATCTCGTGGGGAAGGTGACCGACAAGCGCTTCGTGTCGTGCTTCAAAAGTTGAAAGAGGATGAAGTCATCTCTATCTTTCCGGAAGGAACGCGTTCAAAAGACGGTACGCTTGGAAAGGCGCAAGCCGGTGTCGGTTTTTTTGCGATGCGTTCGGATGCACATATTTTACCGATTGCCATCATTGGCAAGTATAAGTTTCGCGCAAAACTCCGTGTCGTTATCGGGAAGCCGATCGACTTGTCAGAATTGAAAGCACGTAAGGCGAGTGCGCAAGAAGCGGCCGACTTGATCATGGATACGATTTCCGAACTCTACTTGAAGCACTCGTTCACGAAGTAAAAAACGGATTGTGGAATTGAGGTTTAAACTTCTTTCAATAGAGGTACAATCTTCATAACGCCTTGACAAATTCTCGGAATTATAAGAGATTTATACTAGGTGTAAGCGCCTTTGGCGCTCCTTTTTGTACTCATCGTGAGGGGGTAGTGTTGGAATGGTCGAAGAAATGAAAGATATGCCTGATTTTGAAATTAATCGTGGTCAAATTGTGACCGGAACAGTCGTCAAAATCGAGGATAAGCAAGCGCTGATCGATATCGGTTATAAAACCGAAGCGATTTTGCCAATTAGCGAAGTATCAAGCATGCATCTAGACGATTTAAACGAATCACTCCGAGTGAACGACGAGATTCGTGTCAAAGTGAAAAAGGTCACGGACGAAGAAGTAGTCGTTTCGAAAAAAGACGTCGATGCCGAAGCAGCATGGGATCGCATCGTTGAAAAATTCGAATCAGGTGAAGTGTTTGAAGTGATGGTGAAAGATAAGGTCAAAGGTGGTCTTGTCGTCGATATTGGAATCCGTGGATTTATCCCTGCATCCCTTGTCGAAAGTCACTTCGTCGAAGACTTCTCGTCATACTTGAATAACCCAATTACCGTAAAAGTCGTCGAGATTGACCGCGAAAAAAATCGCGTCATCTTGTCACATAAAGCAGTTGTCGAAGAAGAGATGAGCGCGAAGAAATCAGAAACGCTCGAATCGCTTGAAGTCGGACAAGTAATCGAAGGAACAGTCCAACGATTAACTGATTTTGGGGCGTTCGTCGATATCGGTGGCGTGGACGGTCTCGTTCACATCTCGGAAATGGCACATAGCCGCGTCGAGAAGCCGAGCGACGTCGTAACTGAAGGCGACCGCGTGAAAGTGAAAGTGCTCGGGCTCGACTTAGATAATGAAAAAGTGAAACTTTCCATTAAAGAGACACAACCTGGTCCGTGGGAAACCATCGAAGGGAAGATCCAGCCGGGAGATGTCATCGAAGGAACTGTCAAACGTCTCGTGACGTTCGGTGCGTTCGTCGAAGTCGCACCACAAGTGGAAGGTCTGCTTCACATCTCGCAAATTGCGAACCGTCACATCGCGACGCCGTCTGAAGTCTTGTCAGAAGGCCAAGAAGTGAAGGTGAAGGTGCTAGATGTTCATCTCGATGATAAGAAAATCTCATTGTCGATGCGTGCGCTCGAATCATCTGAACCGACTCGTCAAGATGATGATCAAGCGTTACTTGATGAATATAGCGACCAAGGAGGATTCTCTGTCTCGGAATTGACAGGTGATGATTCTTCGGACGACTCTAAATAAGATGATCGTTCAAGCGGGAGTCATGCTCCCGCTTCTTTTTGTATGGTCACTTAATTTTGCCTGTGATATGATAGGTAAGTTGCGTTTCGAAATGATGAAATGATGAAATTTTGATAGAAAGTTAGTGAGGTGTTGTTATGGGAATTCCAGTAGTGGCCATCGTTGGCCGTCCGAATATCGGAAAATCCACAATTTTTAACCGTATCATCGGTGATCGTGTCTCGATCGTCGACGATAAACCGGGTGTCACACGTGACCGTATTTACGGAACAGGAGAGTGGCTCAACCGTAAGTTCCATTTAATCGATACAGGTGGGATCGAAGTAGGGGACGAGCCGTTGCTCGTTCAAATGCGTCATCAGGCGGAACTCGCCATCGATGAAGCAGACGTCATCATCTTCATGGTGAATGGACGTGAAGGGATCACGGCGGCTGATGAAGAGGTTGCGAACTTGTTGTTCCGTTCGAATAAACCGATCGTTCTTGCCGTCAACAAAGTCGATAACTTTGAAATGCGAGATCTCATGTATGAGTTTTATTCCCTCGGATTCGGAGATCCGTTCCCGATTTCGGGTACGCACGGGTTAGGACTCGGTGACTTGTTAGACCAAGTATTTGAACTCGCTCCAGAAAAAGACGAGTACGAATACAACGAAGACGTGATTCAGTTCTCATTGATCGGTCGCCCGAACGTAGGGAAATCAAGCTTGACGAACTCAATCCTCGGTGAAGAGCGTGTCATCGTTTCAAACATTGCAGGTACGACTCGCGATGCGATTGATACACCGTTCACACGTGACGGACAAGAGTACGTCATCATCGATACGGCAGGTATGCGTAAACGCGGAAAAGTATATGAATCGACAGAGCGTTATAGTGTCATGCGCGCACAAAAGGCGATTGAACGCTCGAACGTGGTTCTCGTCGTCCTCGACGGGGAAGAAGGAATCATCGAGCAGGACAAGCGTGTCGCAGGTCTCGCGCATGAAGCCGGGAAGGCGATTGTCATCGTCGTCAATAAATGGGATGCCGTCGAAAAAGATGATAAGACGATGAAGAAGATGGAAGAGAAGATTCGTCAAGAATTCTTATTCCTCGACTATGCGCCGGTTGTCTTCTTATCAGCGCTCACGTCAAAACGCTTGCAGACATTGTTGCCTGTCATCAAACAAGTGGCAGAAACACATCGCCGTCGTATCTCGACGAGCGTATTGAACGATGTCATCGTCGATGCAGTCGCGATGAACCCGACACCGACGGATAAAGGACAACGATTGAAGATCAACTACGCAACTCAAGTGGCCATCGAGCCGCCGACGTTCGTCTTGTTTGTCAACGATCCTGAGTTGTTGCATTTTTCGTATAAACGTTATTTAGAGAATCAAATCCGTAAAGCATTTGACTTCACCGGGACACCGATTCACATCGTGGCTCGTCAGAAAAACTAATAACGGGGGTGCCACTTATGGCAAACGTAGCTGTCATCGGAGCGGGGAGCTGGGGAACGGCCATCTCGCTCGTGTTAGCGGATAATGGCCATGATGTCCTGCTCTATGGACGTGAACAAGAACATGTGGATGAAATCAATTCGTCACATACGAACTCGTTTTATTTGAAAGACGCGCCATTACCTGAATCAATTCGTGCGACGACGAACTTGAAAGAAGCGTTAGACGGTCGAAGTATCGTCTTTCTCGTCGTCCCGAGTTCGGCGATTCGTCCTGTCTCAAAGGAATTGAACACATTGTTGACGGAACCTGTCACCATCGTTCATGCCGCGAAGGGGATCGAACCAAAAACGCATAAGCGCCTTTCAGAAATCATCGCCGAAGAAATCGATCCTTCTAAGCGTCGGGCAATCGGTGTATTAACTGGACCGACTCATGCTGAAGAGGTTGCGGTCCGTAAACCGACGACCATCACAATCGCATGTGCCGACCTTGATGTCGCGGATGAAGTGCAGGAGCTCCTCACAAACGATCAGTTCCGCGTGTACTTGAATTCTGATGTCGTAGGAGCCGAGTACGGTGGAGCACTGAAAAATATCATCGCCCTAGCGGCGGGTATGACGGATGGGCTTGGTTATGGGGACAACGCGAAAGCTGCCCTCATGACTCGTGGGATTGTCGAAATTGCTCGACTTGGCGTGAAGCTTGGAGCGAACCCGGCCTCGTTCTCAGGATTGACAGGGATCGGAGACTTGATTGTGACGGCGACGTCACAACATAGCCGTAACTGGCGAGCTGGTAACGCCATCGGTCGTGGTGAAAAATTAGAAGACGTTCTCGGGAACATGGGAATGGTCGTCGAAGGCGTCCGTGCCTGTGAAGCAGCCCATTCCCTCGCCAAAGAAGCGGGTGTGGAGATGCCGATCACAGAGGCTCTCTATAACGTGTTGTTTGAAGGGAAGAGTCCTCATGATGAAGTGAAAAAATTGATGAGACGCCCGCAAAAACACGAGATGGAACAAGTTTTTCATTTTGAAGAATAGACAGATTGAGAGAGGAGCTGACGTTTTCGTTCAGTTCCTCGCTTTTTTTTGCTAAACTTGAAGTCTGGAGAACATAGAGAAAGTAGGGGGATAGACGTGACACCGTCACTCATCAAAATGTGGATATCATTCGCAGGGATCGGGGCTTTCGCCATCGCTGCATTAATGGTCGCACTCAGTCATACGAAACTGAGCGGTTGGTTCGCCACGCTCGTCAGACTGATTGCTTTCATCATTTTCTTATTTGGGACTGTAATCATGATTTTTGTCGTCGTCTCAGGACCGACTGGAGGATAAACGTGATGAAAAAAAAGATTGTCGCTATCAGTTTGGTTTTGACGACACTGTTAGCAGGGTGTATGTTTCCTGAATCAGAGCGGGCCAACAATATCCCGTACGAAGATCAATTGAATACGGTACAAAGTGCGGTCGATGCCTATCGTGAGCAATCTGGGGTATTACCAATCAAAACGAAACCAGCAGAAACGCCTCTCATGGAGCGTTACCCAGTTGAATTCGCTCGTCTCGTACCTGGCTATTTAGCGGACCCACCGGCGAATAGTTTCGAAGGTGGCGGGTTGTTCCAATATATCCTCGTCGATGTCGAGACGGAACCGACCGTGAAGCTGATCGACTTGCGTGTGTCTGAGCGGTTGCAACAACTTCAAACGAACATCAACGCATTTCGGGCAAAAGAAGGCAAGTTCCCATTTGACGGATCATTAGGTAAGAATCAGTTCACGCTCGATTATGATAAAATCTTTGTCACAGAAGAGCCGTCCATTCCAAGTCCTTATTCGGATCGTGAACTTCCGATCTATGTGGATGGCACGGGACAACTGTTTGTAGACTATCGCGAAGATGTGAAGGAAGCGCTTCAAAAGACGGATGAGTCACCGGAAATTGGCGAAGATATTCGTTATTTGCTCTATAAAGATGCTCCATTCGCCCCAGCTTATTCGCAAGGATACACAATTGATGAACAAGGAGAAGTCGTTTTTTTAAACAACTGAACCTGTTTTGATAGTGAATGTCGCGAAATCATGCAAAAAATGTTGTCATATCAACGTTTGTACGATATGATTAATCCCGTAAACTCCCTGTGAGAGGAGGTGAATCGTGATGAACAAAACTGAATTGATCCAAGCTGTTACTGAGAAAGCCGATGTTTCTAAAAAAGAAGCAACGAAAATCGTAGAAGCTACGTTTGAATCAATCACTGAAGCACTCCAAAACGGTGAGAAAATTCAATTGATCGGTTTTGGTACTTTTGAAGTTCGTGAGCGTGCTGCCCGTAAAGGTCGTAACCCACGTACAAAAGAAGATATCGAAATTCCAGCGAGCAAAGTTCCTGCATTCAAAGCAGGTAAAGCGCTCAAAGATGCGGTCAAGTAATCTGCAATACATAAGTCGCCGAAAGGCGGCTTTTTTTGTTGGGTTTACGAGTTCGAATGACGTGAATGTGACAAAAATGTGCTATACTATGTCAGAATGACAATGAAGTGGACGAGGGGGGATAGCATGGAACAGTTGACAAATGAATTCGTTGTCACAGACCTTGCTCGTCAAATCGAAACACGTATGAATCATCCCTATTTGACGAAACACGAGGTTGTACCAGCCGTCGACATGTTATTGCTTCGTTGGATGGTCGAGATGATTGATTTGGAATCGATTGAGCATCGACAACTCGTGATGGCAACCTATTTCGCACATCAAGCGCTTGATTTACACGACCAAGTAAACAGTAGCCCGAACGGGTCTTTGGCACGCCAATTAAAAGTGCTCGCCGGGGACTTTGCATCGGCTCAGTTTTATAAAATCTTGACGGACTTTCCATCATCATACAGTGATCGATTCGGTCAGTCTGTACAGCGGGTCAATGCGGCGAAGTGCACCTTATTGCTTGAGAAGAACGTTTCAATGAACGTTTGGCTCGAAGCGAACATCGGATTGATTCAAACACTTTCCGAACTGATTGAACAACCTTATTTGACAACGAGCGGGAAACGAATGATTGAAATGAAAGCGACAGCGCTTAGACAAGACCAAAAGGAGCAACTTACGACGTTGCTCGCGCATGCGGTCGCTTAGAACGGAAAGGATGTTACGCGTTGCAACCGATAGAAAAAGAGCAAAAAGTATACGAAGTATTTCAGTCCATTTCTCCGAGCTACGATACGATGAACTCGATTATCAGCTTCCGACTTCATAAATGGTGGCGACGGACAACGATGAAAAAAATGAACGTCTTTCCGGGGGCTAAATGTTTAGACGTTTGTTGCGGGACTGCTGACTGGACGATTCAATTAGCGGATGCTGCCGGAAACACGGGAGTTGTGAAAGGACTCGATTTTTCAGAGAACATGCTAAAAGTGGGAGAGGAAAAGGTCAAATCTTGGCCGAACATCGAATTGCTTCATGGAAATGCGATGGCTCTTCCGTTTGGTGACAACTCCTTTGACTATGTCACAATCGGATTTGGACTCCGAAACGTTCCGGACTATATGACGGTCTTGCGTGAAATGCACCGTGTCTTGAAACCAGGTGGAACGGTTGTTTGTCTCGAGACGAGCCAACCGACAGCACCGCTTTTTAAAGAGTTGTACCGTTTTTACTTTGGAACGGTCATGCCGCTTTTTGGAAAGGTCTTTGCCGGTTCATACGATCAGTATAAGTGGTTGCAGGAGTCAACCGATCAGTTCCCAGATCGTTTGACTCTCAAGCGGATGTTCGAAGATGCCGGGTTTGAACAAGTCGAAGTGAAGACATTCTCCGGAGGTGCATGTGCCATGCATCTAGGAAAGAAGTGGTGAACCATGTCTTTGAAGCGACTTTATCGTCATATGAACCGAGAGATTGATCAAATCGATCAATTCTTATCTACTCGAGTCAGGACGGACCACCCTGTCATTGAATCGGCATCGCGCCAATTACTCGATGCCGGTGGCAAGCGCATCCGACCCGCCTTCGTCTTACTGAGCGCCGGGTTTGGTGAGACGAAAGATATCCGTTTGACGAAAGTTGCCTCAAGTCTTGAGTTGATTCATATGGCATCACTCGTCCATGACGATGTCATCGATGACGCGATGCTCCGTCGTGGCAAACCAACCGTGATGGAACGATATGATGAAACAGTAGCGATGTATACAGGGAATACGTTATTCGGAGAAGCGATTCGTCTCGTATCCGAAATTGATTCACCAGAAGTGATGCGCATCATGGCAGATACGATGGAACGAATCTGTGTCGGTGAAATCAATCAAATCCAAGATCAATTTGAGTGGGGGCAATCACCGAAGCGCTATTTAGATCGGATTGCGCGAAAGACCGCTCTGTTGATTGAAACGAGTTGTGCGGCAGGAGCTGTCATCTCTGGAGCGTCTCCACAAATCGTGAGGCAATTAAGTCTGTTTGGATATGACATCGGTATGGCTTTTCAAATGACGGATGACTTGCTTGATTTTACCGCTAAGAGTTTTCAGCTCGGTAAGCCGGTCGGGGAAGATTTGAAGCACGGTCATAAAACGTTACCGCTCCTATATTCATCTGAGGATTCCGACTTTTATGAACGTCTCCGTCAAGTGAACGCCTCGACGGATACGGAAGTGACGAAATCTCTCGTCCGGGAAGTGCAACGAAACGGAACGTTAGAACGCAGTCAACGGACGATTGATCGCTACGTCAACCGTGCCATCCGCCGACTAGACGGGTTGCCGGATGTTCCAGACAAGCGGTCGTTAATTGAAATTGCGCAATATATTGGGAAACGCAAATGGTAAATGCCCCATGTAACCCCTTTCAAAAATGTGTTGGACCGTGTACACTAAATACGTACAACGTACACATTTATAGACTTAGGGGGATTTGGGGAATGGAAAAGACATTTTTAATGGTTAAACCTGATGGGGTAAAACGTGGATTGATTGGGGAAATCATCTCACGCTTCGAAAACAAAGGATATACGTTGAACCGTCTCGAAATGGTGACACCGTCAGTTGAGGTCGCAGAGGCACACTACGCAGAGCATAAAGAAAAGCCGTTCTTTGGTGAATTGGTCGAGTTTTTGACTTCTGGTCCTGTCGTTGCGATGGAATGGGAAGGGGAAGACATCGTGGCCGTCTCTCGTTTAATGATCGGGAAGACGAAACCGGTGGATGCTCAACCAGGAACCATTCGCGGTGATTTTGCATCGACGATGTCACAAAATGTGATTCATGGTTCTGATAGTGTGGATAGCGCGGAACGTGAACTCTCACTTTGGTTCGCTGAAGTGGTTTCACACGTTTCATGACTTTTCGAGGGACGGGGAAACCTGTCCCTTTTTGATTCCCTTTGAATCGCCTGAGGTCACAAGAATGCGGAAATGAGAAAGAATTGAGGTTGAAATTGGTGATGAATGATTATGCCATCTTTGTAAAAAAGTTTTATATCAAGTCGGGTATTGACTTGAACTTATATAAAGAGGCGCAGATGAAGCGCCGTATGGTCGCACTACGCGAAAAGAAGGGGTATGCATCGTTTTTAGAGTATTTGAAGGCGATGGATACAGATCGTCAACTTTATGAAGAGTTTCTCGACCGGATGACAATCAATGTGAGTGAATTTTATCGCAACCCGATTCGTTGGCAACAGCTTGAAGAGGATATCCTCCCGCATCTGATTCGCTCGAGTCAAGGGAAGCTTCGCGTATGGAGTGCTGCCTGTTCAACCGGAGAAGAGCCATACTCACTTGCCATGTTGTTGTCGAAACATCTTGCCCCATCTCAATTTTCAATTATGGCTACGGACTTAGATGATGTCGTCATCGAAAAAGCGAAGCAAGGAAAGTACCATGAACGGGCGCTCATCGATTTGCCTGAGGAGTTTCAGAAGCGCTACTTTACCCGTCGTGGCGACGACTATTATATTTCAGATGAAATCAAGCAGCTGGTGACGTTTAAAAAGCATAACTTGTTAGCGGATGTGTACGAACGCAATTTTGATTTGATCGTCTGTCGAAATGTCTTGATTTACTTCACTGAAGAGGCGAAAGAGAAGGTATATACGTCGTTCCAACGGGCGTTACGTCCAGGTGGGATGCTATTTGTCGGTGGGACGGAACAAATTTTCCAACCGAAACGTTACGGCTATGCAATGAAGCAAAGTTTCTTTTATGAAAAAATGGATGGATGAGGTGAACGGATGCGTTATTTGACAGCTGGTGAATCACATGGTCCCGGTCTGACGGTCATCATTGAAGGGGCCCCGGCCGGACTCTCTATAGATATTTCTCAAATCAATGCAGAGTTAAAAAAACGTCAATCGGGTTACGGTAGAGGGCGCCGCATGCAAATCGAGTCCGACCAGGTAGAAGTTCGCTCGGGCATACGGCATGGCGTGACCACAGGTGCACCCATCACATTTTGGATTGAGAATAAAGACCATACGCATTGGAAACACGTCATGCAGGCTGAACCGATTGAGAGCGATATCGAAGTGAAACGCCGCGTCTCTCGACCGAGACCTGGACATGCTGACCTGGTCGGTGGGATGAAATACGACCATCGAGACTTACGTGACGTATTGGAGCGCTCAAGCGCACGAGAAACAGCGGCTCGTGTAGCGGTCGGGGCTTTCTGTAAGCAACTCCTTCAACAAATCGGGGTATCCCTCTTTAGTTATGTCAAAGTGATTGGTGGGGAACGGGCGGAGTCGTGCACATTTGATTCGCTTCAAGAAGCACAAGCGGTCGTTGATGCCTCACCGGTACGTACGTTAGATGAAGAGGCCGCGTTGCGGATGATGCGTCGAATCGATGAGGCCAAGGCAAATGGAGACTCGATTGGTGGAATCGTGTGTACAGAAGTACATGGTGTTGTACCGGGACTTGGCTCGTATGTGCAGTACGACCGTAAACTGGATGCGAAAATCGCACAAGCGGTCATGAGTGTCAACGCATTTAAAGGTGTTGAATTCGGTGAAGGGTTTGAAATGGCGTATCGTCCGGGTTCTGAAGTGATGGACCCGATCGCATACGGGGATGATGGGTATACGCGACTCAGTAACCATCTCGGTGGATTTGAGGGGGGCATGACTACGGGGATGCCAATCCTTTGTTCAGCCGTCATGAAACCCATTCCTACGCTCTATAAACCCTTACAATCGGTCGATATCGATACGAAAGAGGCGTTTTTAGCTCAAATCGAGCGGAGTGACTCGTGCGCTGTGCCTGCCGCTTCCCTCGTCGTTGAGGCAGTCATCGCATTTGAAGTCGCGAAGGAAGTTTGTGAGACGTTCGGGCACGACACGATGGAACGAATCAAACATCGGGTCGATGAGTATCGGGAGGAGTTGCGAGTATGGTAACGATTTCAATCTCAGCATCGACCCCATACGAAGTCGTCTTGGACAAACAGGATCGTTGGATCGATTCAGTTGATTGGTCCAGTTATTCGATGCTATGGGTCGTTACGGATAAACATGTCGAGTCTCTTTACGGAGAGTCGTTCCGTTCTACGTTGAATCTGACCCATTCCCACGTCGTTTCGTCCGTCGTCGAAGCAGGTGATGCGTCGAAATCGCTATCTCAGCTCGAGCAGCTTGTCGCAGAAGGGTTGCGCCACGGATGTGACCGCCAAACACTGATTGTCGCCTTTGGCGGTGGAATGATCGGCGACTTGGCTGGTTTTCTAGCAAGTGTCTACATGCGAGGCGTTCCATACATACAAGTGCCAACGACGATTTTGGCTCACGATTCGGCTGTCGGAGGCAAAGTGGCAGTCAATCACCCCTTTGCGAAAAATGCAATCGGTTCATTCTATCAACCGTCAGGCGTCTATTACAACGTCAGTCGACTGAATACCTTGCCCGTCCAGGAAGTGCGAAGCGGTCTCGGTGAGTTATTGAAACATGCGTACTTATCACGTTACGTCCTCGAATCTTCTTTCGAGGACGACTTGTTTTTAGACTTGAACGAGAACGAACCGTTGGATTGGGTGTCGTGGCTTGCCCGTGGGATTCGAGTGAAACAAACCATTGTCGAGACGGACGAGCGAGAACAAGGCATTCGTGCTTGGCTTAACTTCGGGCATACGTTCGGTCATGCCCTTGAATCGGTGGAAGCCTATCGTATCCCACATGGGGAAGCGGTTTTACATGGGATGGTGTTCGCTTTCCTCGTGTCAGGAGATGAAGTTCGAGCGAAGCGATTGTTCAATTGGATGCGTTCGAACGACGTCACGCCAATCGATTGGCAACCATTCGACCACTACGTGGAAAAAATGATGCTGGATAAAAAGAACCGACATGGTGTAATTCGTTTTGTGTTACTTCGTGAAACGATCACTGTGGAGTCGGTACAGCTCGAACATCTTCGACATACGTTTGAACAGATGAAAGGATGGTGGGAACGATGAGTTTAAACGGTTCTATCCGTGTACCGAGTGATAAATCCATCACACATCGGGCACTGTTATTCGGGATGATGGCGAACGGGACGACGCACGTGCGGAATCCACTCCTAGGTGCCGATTGTCGTTCGACGCTCGAGGTGATTCGATCACTTGGAGCCGACGTGACAGAACTGCAAGACGAACTAGTCATTAAGGGGACTGCGTCTCCGCGCTCGGCACGTCTAGACTGTGGGAATTCAGGTACGACGATGCGCCTACTGATCGGTCTCTTGTCCAGCTATAATGGGTCGTTTGAACTCGTAGGCGATGAATCGTTATCCCGGCGTCCGATGCGACGCGTTACTGAGCCTTTACGAAACATGGGCGCACACGTGACAGGGGATATGGCACCCCTCGTCATCGAAGGAACGACGCTTCGATCCATTGACTATACGTTACCGGTCGCAAGCGCCCAAGTGAAGTCGGCCGTCCTGCTCGCGGGCTTACATGCCTCGGGTACAACGATTGTTCGAGAACCGATGTTGTCACGTGACCATACCGAGCGCATGTTGCCCCTATTCGGTGCGAAGCTATCGATTGTAAACGAGGAAGGGTTACGCGTCATCCGTGTCGAACCTTCGTCATTGACAGGATGTACGGTCGACGTACCGGCAGACCCGTCATCGGCTGCGTTTTTCTGGGCAGGGGCGGCCATGGTGGCAGACAGTTCAGTTATGACGAAGGACGTCTGTTTGAATGAGACACGGATTGGATTTTTACGTACGCTCGAACGGATGGGTGCGAATGTCGTCATTTCGAACGAACGATTGGTCGGTGAAGAACGAGTCGGAGACGTCACGGTCACGACGAGTGAGCTAACCGGCACAGTCGTCGAAAAGGATTTCATTCCTTCACAGATTGATGAATTACCACTGTTCGCACTCGTCGCCTCTCAAGCGAATTCACCGTCCATCGTGAAAGACGCAGCGGAACTGCGCGTGAAAGAAACTGACCGGATTGACGTGGTCGTCTCGGAACTACGGAAGTTAGGTGTGGACATCGTCGGCACTGAGGACGGATTCATCGTCAATCCGAGTCGCCTTCATGGAGGAGATGTCTCGACTTACGGAGACCATCGCTTGTCCATGATGTTACAGATTGCGTCACTCATGACCGATGAAGCCGTTCACATCGAGGGGATCGAGGCATCCGATGTCAGTTATCCTCGATTCCGTGAAGATTTACAACGGGTTCAACGTAAGATAGAATAACGACAAACCGAAGCCCAGGAGGACGAACCATGCTAGATGAATCAGCTTTAACACATATAATCGAGATGCTTGAGTCAGGTGAGACGGAACATGCACTCATGCATCTAGAAGAACTTGAGAAGGAAGGGTCGGATGATGACCGTTTAGCCATCGCCGACCTCTATTTAGAGTTAGGTCTTGCCGACCGGGCGACAGCCGTTCTCTCAAAACTATACGTCGACTATGAGGGAGACCCGAATGTCGCCCTATCGCTGGCGGAAGCGTACTTGGATAGTGACCGTGAAGAGGAAGCGATTGCCGTGCTTGAAAAAATCAAATCGGATGACGCAGATACGCAAGTGAGGAGCCTCGTCCTCCTCGCTGACCTGTATCAATCGCAAGGATTGGATGAAGTGGCAGTGAAGAAACTGATGGAGGCGCTCGAGAAAAATCCGGATGAACCTTTACTCATCTATGGATTGGCTGAATTGTATGCCTCTACCGGTTCATTTGAACAAGCCATTCCACTCTATGCGCGACTTCCGAAGATGAAGTTGCCGGTTGAAATCGACTATCAAGCGGATTACGCGGAGGCCCTCACGATGGTCGGATCGTTTGAAGAGGCGCTCGAAGAATATGAGCGGGCCACACATCGCGATTTGAACACTGTCTTCGGTCATGCGATGACGGCTCATCGGATCGGACGTGAGGAAGTGGCGATCAAGCAGTTCAAAGAGCTTCAGGCGATGGACCCAGACTTCACGTCGCTCTACTTGCCCTATACCGAGGCACTCGATGCAATCGGGCAAACGGAAGAGGCTATTGAGATCGTCGATCAAGGTATCACGCGCGACGATTATAATGATGAACTACGCCACGTCAAAGCAAGACTGCTTCTCAAACTCGGAAATCGGGACGGTGCCATTAAAGAACTTCGTGAGGCGCTCGTGTTAAATCCAGAGTCGTTACAAGCGACCGAATTGCTCTTATCGATTTTATTTGAAGCAGGAGAATTCGATGATGTTCTCGAAACCATCGATGCACTCGAAGATCATGCGACGTCGCCGCTCATGACATGGTACAAGGCGAAGGCGAAATATGAGCTCGAAGCGTACGACGAAGCGGTCAGTCTATATGCCTCAATTGAACCGATGATGAAAGAGGACGTGTCATTTGTGACGGAATGGGCTACACTGTTGATAGAGGAAGGTCGTAGACAAGACGCGCGACGTGTGGTCGAGCAATCGCTTGCATTGGTGGTCGACCTCGATGATCGCCAAGCGCTCGAAGAACAGCTCGAACAATTGTCTGATGACGTAGAATGAATAAGGGAAGGGAATGAGGTCAGATGGTCGAGCGGAAACGTAATTTTTTGAAGCGATTCGTCGCTCATCATACGCTTCGGAAACGTGAAGCAAAGTGGATTCTTGACTATTGGTTAAGACATCCTGAAAAGCTTGGCAACGTTCATTTCGTGACAAACGCTTCGGTCTCACCAAGAAGTCTCGTGATGACAGCGTACGGGTTTGACGGTGAACCGTTTCGATACCGACGGGGAGACCTTGTGACCATGAATCCTGAGAAGGCTTATCATGACATCCGTCTACACGATGGGCCAATCTATGTAGAGTTAAATTTTCAAGGCATGATGATCGATGAGAACTGGGTCGACATCGTCGAACAGAATCCGTTTGAACCGGTGGCAGAAGTGAGAGATGAAGTCTCGTCTTCTGCTCAAACGGTCATTCAAGCATCGGTTGCTCAATTTGAAGAAGAACGATTGCTGATTGAAATCGATAAGGCGCTCGACCGACGAGACGAGAATTTATTCCGCAATCTGACGACTCAACTTCATCAAGTGCGAGCATCTAAATTATTTTGAAAAAAACAAGCGCTTCCGTTCCGGTAGGCGCTTGTTTTTTGGTATATTAATTACGTAGGAATACACAATTATTTCACAGTTCGTTCATAACTTTGAAAGGTGAGCGAAGTCATGTACGCTACAATAGACATGATGAGATATGAAGGAGAGGAGGGAAAAGATGAGGTTCGATAGTCAAGGGGCACTTCGCTCGATTGCCGAACGACAATACGTCGATACGCTCATCGTTCCGCTCGCAGAATTGGCGTTTGGTGAAGATATGGTTCGTAAAGCCGAAAGCTATGAAGTGATTCATGCCGTCACGGCTGAGACAGAACGTCAATTATCTGGTCGAACGATGCTCAGCCCGACCATCAGTTACACCGATGTGGAAGCTGGTGTGAAATTGGCGCAGGATGTGGTGGCGAAAGCAAATTCATCCGGATTTTCTCACGTATTGTTTATCGCGTCAGACGTCCGTTTCAAAGCATTTGATTTGCCGATTTTGTTCGTACCGCCGCTCGCGCTTGGATCGATGTCAAGCGATCAAGCGCACACGATGGTCCAGAATTTTGCGACACAAGTCATCACGGAACTTTCGAGCCGTTGGATGGCGACATGAAGCGGTTGACGTAGAGGTTTTATTGATATACTATTTTGTTGAGTGAGAAATTTTTGTGAAGAATGCATAAAGAATTATGGGGTTATGCACACGAATGAGGGGGGAACGAAATGGCTCAAAATGGGTCAAAAGTCACGCGCCGTCAGTTCTTAACGTACACACTGACTGGAGTAGGTGGCTTTATGGCGGCAACATTGATCAGTCCGATGGTCAACTTTGCGATCGATCCGGTTTTGAAAAAAACTGGTGCAGGCAACAAAGTAAAAGTAATGAGTCTTGATGACATCACGACTGAGCCGCAACGTGTCGACTTTAAGAAACAAACACAAGATGCTTGGTATGAATTTGAAGAAACGCTTTCAGCATGGGTTTACAAAACAGATAGTGGCGAGATCATCGCACTTTCTCCGATTTGTACACACCTTGGCTGTCAGGTAGCATTCGCTGGTGATCCGACTCGTCCACAAGAATTCTTCTGTCCGTGTCACTTGGGACGTTACGAAAAAGATGGAACGAACATTCCAGGTACACCGCCGACAGCACCACTTGCACGTTATGAAAAAGAAGAAAAAGACGGCTTCCTATATTTAGGTAGTCCAGTCGCTCAGTAATGAGAGGGGGAACTAGCCGATGTTACAAAAAATTTATGACTGGGTCGATGAACGCGTAGACATCACACCGCTCTGGCGCGATATCGCAGACCATGAAGTACCGGAACACGTCAACCCTGCTCATCACTTCTCTGCATTTGTCTATTGTTTTGGCGGTTTGACGTTCTTTACAATCGTCATCCAGATCCTTTCAGGGATGTTCTTGACGATGTATTACGTACCAGATATCATCAACGCGCACGCGTCGGTGTATTATTTGCAAAATGAGATCGCACACGGACAAATCGTTCGTGGGATGCACCACTGGGGCGCATCTGTAGCGATCGTCATGTTATTCTTACATACGCTCCGCGTGTTCTTCACGGGATCGTATAAGAAGCCACGTGAGCTCAACTGGGTCGTTGGTGTTCTCTTGTTCTTCGTCGTCTTGGCGCTCGGACTCACAGGATACTTGCTTCCATGGGACATGAAGGCATTGTTCGCAACGAAAGTTACGCTTCAAATCGCTGAAAGTGTACCGGTTATCGGTGGTATTGCGAAGACACTTCTCGCTGGTGGTGAGATTGTCGGGGCGAGCACACTCGCACGATTCTTCGCAATTCACGTCTTCTTCTTACCGGCGGCATTGTTCGGACTGTTGGGAGCCCACTTCTTGATGATTCGTAAACAAGGGGTTTCTGGACCGCTATAAGCCGATTCGAGGAGAAAAAGGAGGAGAAACGATATGCATCGCGGTAAAGGGATGAAATTTGTAACCGACTCTCGAGTAGGAATCTCGAATCGGAAACAAAACATTGCAAAAGACTATTCAGAATACCCAGGACGCACAGAGGCGTTCTGGCCGAACTTCTTGCTTAAAGAGTGGATGGTAGGATCGGTCTTCTTGATCGGATTCATCGCTTTGACTATTGTCGAAGCACCACCGCTTCAAAATATCGCCGATCCAACGAACACGTCATACATTCCGTTGCCGGACTGGTATTTCTTGTTCTTGTATCAATTACTCAAATATCAATTCGCTGCTGGGGACTGGATCTTACTTGGTACAGTCATTATTCCAGGCTTGGCGTTCACGGCACTTCTCGTTGCACCATGGCTTGACCAAGGTCTCGAGCGTCGACCGGCGAAACGTCCAGTCGCGATCAGTTTCATGTTACTTGGAATTCTCTCGGTCTTCTACTTGACTTGGGAATCTGTTCAAACGACACACTGGGATCAAGTTCATGCACAAGGTGAGCTTCAAATTCCGGGTGAAGGTCCTGAAATCGATACAGCGGCTCCAGGATATGAGATTTATTCAGCTCAATCTTGCGTCAACTGTCACGGTCAAAACCTAGAAGGTGGAGCAGCGGCTCCAGCACTCGTCGGCACACAGTATACGGCTGAAGAAATCGCGGAAATCGCGGTCAACGGTGTCGGTACGATGCCAGCTGGTCAGTGGGATGGTTCAGATGAAGATCTCCAAGCCATGTCTGAGTTCATCGCTTCATACGGTGAAGGCGGCGAAAATAACAAGTAAGTCATCAAGTGTAGCCTGAATATCGGGCTACACTTTTTTACTTCTGCACGACGCATACGATAAACTGAAGAAAACTGAAGAAAAAGGATTGAGACAATGAACCCCATGTTTTTAAAACCGTTCTTGATGCATCGGATTGTATTGACTATTCTATTGATCATCAACTTGGGAGGGACGATTTACGGGTATATCTGGTACGAGCCTCAATTACGTGACACACCGTACATCTATTGGCTGTTCGTACCGGATAGTCCGACAGCATCATTCTTCTTTACGATTGTCCTCGGACTTTGGTTAGCTAACAAGCGCTCCCCGTTGTTCGAGACGCTGGCCTTCATCACGTTGATTAAATACGGGGTCTGGGCCGTGATTATGAACATCATGTATTTGGGCACGTTATCACCGGATGCGCCGACCTTGACCATCTTGATGGCCGTCATGTTGATGGTCTCTCACGGTGCAATGGCCTTACAGGCGCTCATCTACGCGCCATTCATGAAATGGACGGTCACCTCGTTTGTATGTACGCTAATTTGGGTAATTCATAATGACGTCGTCGATTATGTACTCGGTCAATGGCCACGTTATCCGTCACTGGCAGAACACATCATGTGGATCGGCTACGGCTCCTTTTGGTTGACAGGATTATGTTTTTTTATGGGATATGCCTTCGTCCTACGTCCATCGCTTGAAAATAAGGTCATAAGAATGTAAAATCAAATTATCAAATACATGCAGAGGTGAAATAGAAAATGTCATTAGGTGGCTATATTTTCTATCTTGCACTGATCATGCTCATCCCCCTATGGGCCCAGATGCGAGTGAAAAGTACGTATAAGCAGTTTTTGAAACAACCGCTCCAAAGCGGTGTCACAGGTGCACAAGTCGCTGATTTCATCATGAAACAAAACGGTGTGCACAACGTGAGAATCGAAATGGTCGACGGACTCATGAGCGACCACTATGACCCGGTCAATAAAGTCGTTCGTTTGTCTCGCGAAGTGTATCAAGGGTCGACAATCTCGTCTGCCGCGATTGCTGCGCACGAGATCGGTCACGTCATTCAAGATGCGACAGACTATAAGATGATGCGCGTCCGCCACAGCCTTGTTCCGGTCGTCAACATCACGTCGAACTTGTCGTTCCCATTGTTACTCGGAGGATTCTTATTCGGGGCACTCGGGTTGGCTCAACTCGGTGTCATCATGATGCTCGGGGCGGTCGTGTTCCAGTTGATCACGTTACCGGTCGAGTTCGATGCATCGAAACGAGCGATGGCGCAATTGACGTCTCACGGAATCGTGACGGCGACAGAAGAGACAGGTGCACGTAAAGTGTTGAATGCCGCGGCTTGGACTTACGTTGCTGCAACGCTCGTTGCGGTTGCCGAACTTATTCGCTTGGCACTCATCGTCTTTATGCCGCGTGATGAATAGGATTGAATGGAATCCCGTCGGTAGGCGGGATTTTTTAATTTTTTGACGAAAGGAATTGTTGTCAATGAAACCGCAACTGACAGAGACAGGTCATCACCAATTGACAGATCGACTTGTGAGGCTAAAAAAAGAGCGAACGGATGCGCGTATACGGATACGGACGGCTCGAAAATTTTGTGATTTCCGTGAAGACGTCACCTATCGTGAAGCGGTACATGAATATGAACGGATCGAGGCGGATATTTTAGAACTGAATCACCTCCTTGATGACGCGATCATCGTTATATCGGAACGTTCGGAAGTCGTGACGTTCGGTAATCAGGTCGTGATTCGGGAACTACAACAAGTAGAGACCGAGCGCTATCGAATCGTGAGTGAGGCAGAAGCGGATATAGAACGAGGAAGCATATCCGTGACATCGCCACTCGGTCGTCGTTTGATGGGTGCGACAATTGGTCAAACAATTCAAATCGAAACGCCAGGAGGTACGATTCAAGTCGAGGTGCTCCACATCGAACCATAAAAAATCGCCCGTTCATCCCTGTGAACGAGGCGATTTTTTTGCTTATTTCAAAGGCATCCGATTTTCATCGAACGTAAACCCTTCGCCTCCGACTTCATACACGTGATGGAACGTGACGAACGCATGCGGGTCGATTTGTTTGACGATTGTCTTCAAACGGTTCACTTCGTTACGGCCGACGACGACATATAAGACCTCGAGTTCTCGGTTTGAATAACCACCTTTGGCGAGCAGTCGAGTCGTGCCTCGATTCATCGTCGCATGAATGCCATCCGCAATGGCAGTCCGATGGTCACTGATGATCATCGCCGCTTTACCAGCATATGTCCCTTCCTGCATCGAGTCGATGACGCGCGCCCCGATATAGACGGCGAGGAGCGTGTACATCGCCTCACGAATGTCGAGGTACGTCAAACTGAGGACGATGACAAAGAAGTCGAAGATGAGAAACGTCTTCCCGATCGACCATCCGAAATAGCGTTGTACGAGTCGTGCGATGATATCGACGCCGCCCGTCGTCCCGCCATTGTTGAAGATGATGCCAAGCCCGACCCCGATGAAGAGACCGGCGAAAAGACTTGCGAGCACCATGTCATCTGTCAAATCGATGACGAGCGTCGAGTACTTGGCGATGAGTGCATACCAAATTGAAAAAGAGAATGTCCCGATGAGCGTATAGATGAAGGTCGTGCGACCTAACAACTTGTAACTCATGAAAAAGAGTGGGATGTTTAATGCCAAGTTCGTGACAGAAGGTGATATATCAAACAGTCCGCGGAGAATCAATGTGATCCCGGTGAACCCACCCTCGGCCAAATTGTTTTGGACGTTGAAGTGATAAACGCCGAATGCAAAAATAAAAGAACCTATTAAGATAAAAATAATATTTCGAACACGAATCGGTAATTGTACCGTCATCAGGTTCACCTCCCCTTAGATAGAGTACTCGAAAAACAGTTCGATTGACTACCCTGAACATATGACATTCAGAAACGAGTCGGCTATACTTTTCAAAGAAGAGGTGATGTAGATGAAAGTAGTAGCCATCGGGGCACATCCGGACGATATCGAAATCGGGATCGCCGGCATGACCGCCCAATGGACGAAAGAGAAGACTGAGGTCGTATACGTCGATTTGACGAGAGCGGAACTTTCTTCAAATGGTGATGTAGAAACTAGACGACAGGAGGCAAGTGCGGCTGATGACGTGCTTAGTGTCCGCCGAATCAATCTAGGATTTAAAGACCGGGGGATTGACGGGGGAGAAGAGCAGCTCGAGGCAATCGTCTCCTTGATTCGCCGTGAGCGCCCAACCCACTTGCTCTATCCATATGAGGTCGACCGTCATCCTGACCATGCAGCCTGCGCCCATCTCGTGACAGAGGCGCTGTTTAATGCCGGGATCCGAAAGTACTTACCCGAACTCGAGGCATATCGTCCTGAAAGTGTGTACCAATATATGATCAATGCTCACGTCGAACCGGATGTGTGCGTGGATATTAGTGACACGATCGAAGTGAAGACACGGGCGCTTCAATGCTACGCGAGTCAGTTCACTCCGGTCGATGGAGTGAAGACACCGCTTACCGATGCATATGTGGAACGGGTCATCGCCCGTGAACGCCATTTTGGGAGCTTGATTGGAGTCGCCTATGCGGAAGGGTTGAAGCGTGTTCGACCATATGTCGTAAAACAGGCAGGTGAACTCGCATGACGTATCGGATTGGGATTCTTTGTTATCCATCTGTCGGAGGCTCTGGGATTTTAGCGACAGAGCTCGGGATGAAGCTTGCGGACCGTGGGCATGATGTGCATTTTATCACGAGCAGCATGCCGTTTCGTTTGAACGCCTATCACCCAAATATTACGTTTCATCAAGTCGAAATCAATCAATATTCGGTCTTTCGTTATCCGCCGTATGATATGACATTGTCAGCGAAGATTGCGAGTGTCATCCAATCGTTCGGTCTCGATGTCATCCATGCACACTATGCCGTACCGCATGCCGTTTGTGCTGCGCTTGGTCGTGAGATGGCGGGTGTGAAGACCCCGATCGTGTCGACGTTACATGGTACCGATATCACCGTACTCGGTGAGGACGAGGAACTGAAACCGGCCATTCTATACGGGCTGCGTCAATCGAACGCGATCACGGCGGTCTCTCATAGTTTGAAACGGGAGACAGAAGAGCGGATTGCCAGTGATTTGCCGATCCAAGTCATCCATAACTTCATCGATGAATCGGTGTATACGCCTCAATTCGACCCGACATTAAGGGAACGGTACGGCTTGTCGGATGAGGACCGGGTCGCCATCCACATTTCAAACTTCCGTCCTGTCAAACGCGTCGACCTCGTCCTGGAGGCGTTCGATCAGATGAATGTGACGAATAAGAAACTATTGCTCGTCGGAGATGGTCCGCTCATGGGTGCGATGCGTCGACTCGTGACGGAGATGGGGCTTGAAGAGCAGGTCATCTTTGCCGGGAAACAAGAACAAGTCGCCGCACTTCTTGCAATCAGCGACGTTCACGTCCTGTTATCAGACAAGGAGGCGTTCGGTCTCGTGGCGCTCGAGGCGATGGCGACGGGTGTGCCCTCTGTCGTGAGCGATGCGGGTGGGCTGCCAGAAGTGATCACGGACGGTGAGGATGGTTTCGTCGTTCCTAAAGGGGATGCGAGCCAGGCCGCCTCTGCGATGGAGCGGCTCTTGACCGATCGTGAGCTTCGAGAACGGTTCCGACAAAACGGATTGGTGAAATCTCGGCGCTTCGCCTCACAAGATATCGTGACCGAATATGAACGCTTGTATGAACAGGTGGTGACATCATGACGGAATGGGAATACGCAAAACAAATCATTGACACGATCGAACAGCATGGTGGCGAGGCGTATATCGTCGGTGGTGCTGTTCGGGATTATGTGCTCGGGAGTCTGCCCGATGATATCGATTTGGCGACGTCCCTCTTCCCGGAAGAGGTGATGGCGTTGTTCCCGAAGTCGGTTCCGACCGGTATCGAACATGGGACTGTCACGGTCATTATTGACCACCATCCGTTCGAAGTGACGACGTTCCGTTCGGAAGGATCGTATTCGGATTCGAGACGACCGGACCATGTCGCACTCGGGGTATCGCTTGAAGAGGATTTATTACGAAGGGACTTCACGATGAACGCGATGGCGTTCCATGATGGACGAGTGGTCGATTTATTCGATGGTCAACATGATCTAGAAGAACGAATCATCCGAACAGTCGGCAGTCCGTTTGAACGGTTTGGAGAGGACGCGCTACGCATCATGCGTGCGCTTCGCTTCATGTCACAACTCGACTTCACCTTACATGACGAGTTGCGGGAAGCAGCGAGCGGGCTCGGTCATAAGCTCGAACAAATTGCGATGGAGCGTATCGCGATCGAATTTGAGAAACTGTTGACGGGACCTGCTTACAAGAAAGCGCTAGGTGAAATGGTCGAGCTCGGCATTCATCGCTATTTACCGAACGTGACGACCGAACTGATGCAGCGTGTCCAAGAGGACGCTCGGATACCTGTGAACGCGGTCAGCGGATGGGCACTCTTTCTCTATCATGCACAGGATGACAGCTGGCTATCGCCATGGAAACGGTCGAACGCGATCAAACGGGAGGCGCGTACGCTTGCACTGCTCTGTGAGACGGGACTTGACCGGATGACGATTTATTCGACGGATGAACAGACGCTCTCCACTTATTTCCGGATGAACGGGGAGAAAGACCGTAGCCGTGAACTGAAACAGTCGCTCCCGATGACGTCACGAAAAGAGTTGAAATTTGACGGCCGGGACGCCTTAGCGCTCGGGGCACGAGGGGAAGCGATCAAGCATCTGTTAGACGACCTCGAACGACGCGTCATCTTAAACGAGTTACCGAACCATGAGACAGTATTGAAAGAGGAGGCGAAACGATGGCTTCAACGCGCGGGCGTGTTCTGACGCTATTACAAGATGGTGAAGTATGGAGTGGCCAAGAATTGGCCCGTCAATTAAATATTTCACGTACCGCTATTTGGAAACATATCGAAACGCTTAAGCAAGACGGTTATGCGATTCATACGATCCCAAGAAAAGGATACCAATTGCTTGAGCAAAGTGACCGATTCGATGAACCAGCGTTTGCGTCATATCGGAAGGGACGGTTCGGTCAAATCGTCCATGCGTTTGACCAAATCGACACGACACAACGAATCGCCCATGAGCTGGCGCAACAACACGTGCCAGAGGGGACGCTCGTCATGAGCGAGGAACAGACGGCCGGTCGCGGACAACTCGGTCGTAACTGGCACAATCCGAAGCACGTCAATATCGCGGCAAGTGTGATTTTAAGACCGGAATTACCCATTCGCGACGCATCAAAGCTGACCTTGATGGCGGCAAGTGCGTTTGCGAAAGCGTTGAATGCGCGGGACCTTGACGTGACAATCAAATGGCCTAACGATTTACTGTTAAATGGCAAGAAAATCGGAGGCATTTTGACGGAAATGCAAACGGAAGGGGACCGCATTCAAGCCGTCATTTTAGGGTTCGGAATGAATGTCAACGGCGATGACATTCCGACTGAGTTGGCGCACCGGGCGACCTCCCTTTATTTAGAGACCGGGACGAGGTATCATCGCAGTGAGTTATTGGCAGAACTATTGGCAGAACTCGAGACCGAATACGACCGATTCCTTGACGTAGGATTTGCACCGGTTCGCTTGAACTGGATGAAACATGCCGCCTATTTAAATGAGTCGATCACCTTGAGTGTGTCCCGGACATCGCGAACAGGTGTCATGCGAGGCATCTCGGAGGAAGGGGCACTGCTACTCGAAGTGGATGGAACGGTCGAACCGGTCTATTCTGCTGAGATTGCAGTGTGGAATGATTGATGAAAGCGAGACCATCGACTATACTTAATGTGTCGGACGCTATCAATTCTTGAAGTGTACCGCGCTTGCAGACTGTCACATTCAGTTGTCTGCCTTGATCATTATGACAGGGACAGAAGGACACTAACTCATGAAAACCATGAATTTGTTTTTCGTGCGCCTTCTTGCCATCTGTGTAAGAGGGCGTTTATTCTTTCCTGTCTCCACGTTAAGGAGGAGAAACAGATGCACACGATGACTACATTGTTAAAAAAAATGAACGAGCAAGAAAAGCTCGTCATGTTGACGGCATATGATTATCCGTCAGCCAAACTTGCCGAATCGGCCGGTGTCGATTTGATATTAGTAGGTGATTCACTTGGGATGGTCGTACTTGGTTATGATTCGACGATTCCGGTGACGATGGAGGACATGCTCCATCATTCGAAAGCGGTACGCCGCGGAGCACAAAATACGTTCGTTGTGGTAGATATGCCGTTTGCGTCATATCACGGAGACTTCGATCGGACGTTACAGGCAGCA
Source organism: Exiguobacterium sp. s43 (assembly GCF_018617255.1). Lineage (GTDB taxonomy): Bacteria > Bacillota > Bacilli > Exiguobacteriales > Exiguobacteriaceae > Exiguobacterium > Exiguobacterium profundum. Next base: position 1,484,288 of record NZ_JACSJT010000001.1, on the reverse strand, counting down.
TCGCGTTTATTCCAAGAAGGCCGTGCGGATGCCATCAAACTAGAAGGGGCCGGTGACGTGCTTCATACGATTGACCGCTTGACACAAGTCGGCATGCCATGTGTCGCCCATCTAGGGTTGACCCCTCAATCGGTTGGCGTCCTAGAAGGATATAAAGTACAAGGGAAGTCCCTAGAGGCTGCCGAGACACTCCTTCAAGATAGCTTGGCTGCGGAACGTGCTGGCGCGAAGATGCTCGTCCTTGAGTGTGTCCCTCACCAATTGGCAAAACGGATCGCAGAAGAATTGACGATTCCTGTCATCGGAATCGGTGCAGGTGCAGATGTCGACGGCCAAGTGCTCGTCTATCATGACGTATTGAAATATGGGGTGGACCGTCTCCCTAAATTTGTCCAAGCGTATGCAGACGTGAATGAAGTGGCGACGGATGCTATCCGTTCTTATGTCGAAGAGACGAAGAACGGTCACTTCCCGTTAGAACGTCATACGTTCACAATGGATGAGTCGTTACTCGACTCATTGTATGGAGGAAAAGGATGAAGATTGTATCGACCGTCGAAGAATTACGTATTGCCTTACCAACGAATCAAACGATTGGCTTCGTGCCGACGATGGGATATTTGCATGAAGGACATATGAGCCTCGTTGAAAACGCGCGACGGGAAAATGACGTCGTTGTCATGAGTATTTTTGTCAATCCGACACAGTTCGGACCGAATGAAGACCTCGACCGTTACCCCCGCGACTTTGAACGGGATGAGAAGTTGGCACGTGATGCGGGAGTCGATGTCTTGTTCTATCCGACGACGGAGACGATGTATCCACTTGACATGGCGCGTGTGACCGTCCGTCACGGGGCGGACGTATTATGTGGGGCGAGTCGTCCCGGTCATTTTGATGGTGTGTTGACAATCGTTTCAAAATTATTTAACCTTGTTCAACCGACACGCGCTTATTTCGGTCTGAAGGATGCTCAACAAGTGGCACTCATCGAAGGATACGTCCGAGATTATTTCGTTCCAGTCGAGATTCGACGCTGCCCGATTATTCGTGAGGAGACAGGACTAGCCAAATCTTCTCGAAACGTCTATTTGTCAGATGTCGAAACGGTAGAGGCGAGTCGGATTTTCAGCGCATTGACGATGGCGCGAGAGGCACTCGATACAGGTCAACAAGTTGATGAAGTAAAACGACAGCTGACTGAACGTTTGAACGAGATTCCGAACAGTCAAATCGATTACGTCGAGCTTGTCGATTACCCGACGCTCGGTGCCGTCTCGAGCGACTCGACCGAACTCTTGTTAGCGGTGGCCATTCAGTTTGAACGGGCCCGATTGATTGATAATGTGATTTGGAAGAAGGGATGAATCCAATGATTCGTACATTTATGCACGCAAAGCTTCATAAAGCAACAGTGACAGAAGCAAACTTACACTACGTCGGTTCAATTACAATCGATGAGGATTTGATGGATGCGGTCGGTATCATGGAGAATGAACATGTACACATTACGAACAACCATAATGGTGCTCGCATCGAAACGTATGTCATCAAAGGGGAACGCGGTTCAGGCGTGATTTGTTTGAACGGAGCGGCAGCACGTCATTTCCAGGTCGGTGATGTTGTCATCATCATGGCTTACGGTCAAATGACAGCGGAAGAGGCAAAAACGCATCGTCCGAAAGTAGCTGTGTTGAACGAACAAAATGAGATCGATCAACTTCTTTACGAAGAGATTGCTCATACAATTTTGTAAAGAATTCGGGGATGTCGGCAGAGGCATCCCCGTTTTTTCGTTATTCGTTCTATGGTAAGATGAGACAGACAGAAAGCACGAGCGTGCCAAAGATGGGATGGATGTTATGGACACGTATGTGATTGTGGATTTAGAGACTACGGGTCATTCCGTTAAGTCCGGAGATGAATTGATTGAGTTTGCGGCGGTCGTCGTACAAGAGGGTGAAGTGATAGAGCGCTACAGCACCTTGATTCGACCGAGTCGACCAATCCCACCTTTTATTACGCAATTGACAACGATTAGTGACGAAGATGTAAGTGACGCACCTACATTTGAAGATGTGATTCCCGACATTTGGAAAATGCTAGATGGACGGGTGTTTGTCGCACATAACGTCGCATTTGATTTAACTTTTTTAAATGAGAGTCTTGAACAAGCGGGTTATCTTGCGTTTCAAGGGAGAGCCATTGATACTGTCGAATTGGCTCGTATCTTGTATCCGACTTTAGAGAGCCATGCGTTAGAAGCGCTATCGGATACGTTTGACCTCGTACATACAGACGCACATCGGGCACTCAGTGACGCAGAGGCGACGGCAGAGCTCTTCATTCGGATGCTCGACCGTTTACGCAATTTACCGATGGTGACGCTGAAACGACTTCGAGAGTTATCTGAGTCATGGACGAGTCATATCGAACCGTTACTCGATGAGATGATCCTTGAGGTCGGGATTCGTCCAGACGACGAAACACGTTTTGATATCCACCGCAAAATTGCGTTAAGGCGACCGGTGGATGCCTTCGTCCCGACGACAGAACGTGAACCGTTCGAGCCGTTCCTTTTGCGGACGATCGAAGAGACACTCCCTTCACTGTTTGAGCAGTTTGAACCGAGACAGAGTCAATTCGAAATGATGCGTCACGTCTATAAAGCGTTAGACGATGAGGAAACATTATTAGTCGAGGCGGGTACGGGAACGGGTAAGACGCTTGCGTACTTGATTCCGAGTGCACACCATGCCCTCGAGACGAAACGCCCGGTCGTCATTAGTACGCATACCATTCAATTGCAAGAACAGTTGTTAAATCGAGACTTACCTGTTCTTCGTCAGATTTTTCCTGAGATCGAATTCACGTTGTTGAAAGGGAGACGCAATTATATCGATTTGCGTAAGTTCGAGATGGTGCTCGACGAATCAAATGACGGTCTTTTGGCATCGATGTGTAAAGCGATGGTACTCGTCTGGCTCACAGAAACCGAGACCGGAGATTTAGAGGAACTCTCATTCCCGGGATCTGCGACACAAGGTCCTGCTTCATTCAAGCGTTTGATTCAAGCAGATGCTTCTAATGATTTTGGTCGATTCGACCCATGGTATAGCCGTGACTTTTTCACGAAAGCCGTGTTGCGCTCGAAAGAAGCGGACCTGATTGTGACCAATCATGCTTTACTGTTCTCGGATTTACAGCATCAGGCAGGCATTTTACCGACGGACACACCTCTCGTATTAGACGAGGCTCATCAAGTCGAGGAAGTGGCCTCTCATCATTTCGGTGTGACATTTGATGCGATTCAATTTGACCGCCTCTTCAAATGGTTCGGCTACGGAGCAGATGGCAAATTCCATTCTCGCATCATTCAGCTAGCCGATTTGACATCCGTAACCGAAGAAGCGGAGGCATTCAGTCAACAAATTGATTCGGCTCTTGCAAGGGTCGAGGAAGAACTCGAAGACCTTCTGACGTCCCTTCAATCGTTAGGTAAGAAAAAAGAACCTCGACAAACGGTTCGTTTCGAGCGGGAAGGTGCAACGTTTAGACCAATTCGAGAAGTGGCCAATCGACTCGAGGACAAACTGCGAACGTTGCGGACGTCACTCCGACATCTCCATCGACTGCTCGATGAACGTAAAGAACATATGACATTCAAACAACGCGCACTTCTTGGTGACTTAAAAACGTTGATTGGAGACGTGCGCGAACTCGAGAGTGTCATCTATGAGACGATGTTGACGCGCGACGATGATGCGGTCAGCTGGGTCGAACTGAATTTAGGGAATCGGAAATTGACCTCGGTATACACGCAGCCCGTCGAAATCGGACCGTTGTTACACGAACGTCTGTTTAAGAAGCGACCAACGATTTTAACATCGGCGACGATGACGGTCTCAGGGAAGTTCAGCTTTATGGAACGACGCCTTGGATTAGAAGGAGAACCGGTCCGAAGAGTCGTCTTACCGTCACCATTCAACTTCAAAGACCAGGCCAAACTGTTTGTACCGTCGGACTTCCCATTGATCAATGAAGTGCCGCTTCCTCAGTTCGTCGACCAGACGGCCCAGTCGATTGTCCAAATTGCGAACGTGACGAAAGGGAGGATGCTCGTCTTGTTCACATCGAACGAATTGCTTCGACTCACTTACGAACAAGTCAAAGACCATCTTGACCCGTCTTATACACTTCTCGCACAGGGTGTGAGCGGCGGCTCGCGTAGCCGCTTGACGAAACAGTTCAAACGGATGGAACAGTCGATTCTCTTTGGGACAGCAAGCTTTTGGGAAGGTGTCGATATTCCAGGGGAGGCGTTGACATGCCTTGTCATTGTAAGACTTCCCTTCGCACCGCCCGATCAGCCGATCATGCAAGCACGTTCTGAGAAAATTGAAGCGACGGGTAAGTCACCATTCTTTGAGTTATCCCTGCCCCAAGCGGTTATTCGCTTCAAACAAGGTGTCGGTCGATTGATTCGATCGAAAGGAGATTATGGTGCCGTCTTCGTGTTCGACCGACGTGTGGAGACGACACGTTACGGCAAACAGTTCATCAACAGCTTGCCTAAAGTTGACCGGATTGAAGGAACGCTTGAAACAGCGTTATCCGAGTTGGAATTGTTCTTAGACGAGAAGGAAAAGTCTGTGGCACGAAATGACAGATAACGCTAGGCATCACGATATTATCGTTTTATAATGATACGTATAGTGTTTTTGGAGGAGGAGTCAATATGAACTCGAATATTGAGACGCTGGCGAGCGTGCGCATCGAACCGACTGCGGACGTTTACAAAATTGTCGACTTATTGAATCGGACCTTAAAGGGTCAGGATTTAATGTTCGGTTTGTCACTTGAGAAGAAAGTGAACGATCCGAAGAAGGAAGAGATGGTCTTCACCATCTATCGTACAGAATGACCAGAAAAGCAAAATGGATCGTCTCATTACTGGCGGCACTGATTGGTGTCGTCCTTGTCTTTAGCGTGATGTATCGATTCACCATCGGTCATACAGAGAATCAAAAAGAAAAGCTCGTCGAAACGGCGATGGCACGATTGACTGAAGAATCTCCAGACGCGAGAGTGGGTCAGGGAGAACTGTTCAATGGGACAGAGGCATATGTCGTCTTCCCAGAAGTAGACGGGAATTCCATTTGGTTTGTCCCATTGGATAAAAAGCTGGAGATCGAGCAACGAGAAATCGGTGAAGTGGACGCTACTGACGTCTGTTCGAAGTCGGTTGAGGAGACAGGCGGACAACTGGTCAGCTGTAAGGTTGGTTTTGACGAACGGGCACTCATCGAAGTGGTCACGAAAGCGGATGCGTCTTATACGTATTCGTACTATACGCTTCAGACCGGAGAATTTATTCGACGGGTCCAATTGACCGATCAAATGTAATGAATTAGAGGGGGATTATGATGGAACATCTATTAGCGAAACGTGTAAAACAACTCACACCATCGACTACTTTGGCGATTACAGCTAAGGCGAAGGCACTGAGAGCTTCAGGCAAAGATGTCATTGGTCTCGGCGCGGGTGAACCTGATTTCAACACACCAGAACGAATCATCGACGCTGCTTGTCAAGCCGCTCGAGATGGAGACACAAAATACACGCCATCTGGCGGGACAGTCGCGTTGAAGGATGCCATCATTGAAAAGACGAAACGCGATAGTGGATTGTCGTTCGAACGCAACGAGGTGATGGTTGCTTCAGGTGCGAAACATGCCCTATACGCTCTGTTCCAAGCTATTTTAGATGAAGGGGACGAAGTGATTGTCCCAGCCCCATACTGGGTCAGTTACCCGGAACAAATCAAATTGGCAGACGGAGAACCTGTCTTGGTCGACACGAATGAAGAGACGTCATTTAAATTGACGCCAACGCAACTCGAGAATGCGATTACAGCTCGTACAAAGGCCGTCATTTTGAACAGCCCATCTAATCCGACGGGAATGATTTATACGAAAGAGGAGCTACAGGCACTCGCCGATGTCGTTCTTCGCCATAATCTTCTCGTCGTTAGCGATGAAATTTATGAAAAATTGATTTACGGTGATGCGTCGTTCGTATCGATTGCGACCCTTCCGAATATGCGTGAGCGGACAATCATCATCAATGGGGTATCGAAATCTCACGCGATGACAGGTTGGCGAATCGGATATGCCGTTGGTGATGCAAAAATCATCGGCGCGATGACGAACTTGGCCTCACACTCGACATCAAACCCGACATCTGTCGCACAAGCGGCTGCGGTAGAAGCGTACAATGGACCGCAAGAAGATGTGGAAATGATGCGTCAATCGTTCGAGGATCGACTTGAAATCGTCTACGACCGTCTCGTCAAAATCCCTGGCATCACTTGTTTGAAGCCACAAGGTGCATTTTACTTATATGCCAATGCGAAGGTCGCGGCCTCAGAGAGTGGCTATGACACCGTTGATGCTTGGTGTGAAGCTGTTCTTGAAGAAGCAAACGTGGCACTTGTGCCTGGTTCGGGTTTCGGACAAGACGATTACGTACGATTATCCTATGCAACTGAATTAAAACGCGTATTAGAAGCGCTCGATCGAGTAGAAGACTTCGTTACGAAGCGCGCTCGATAAGCGAAAGGATGGAAAAGAATATGACAACTATTTCGATTAACCAATTTAAAGATTATGAAGGCCAATCGGTCCGTGTAGGGGCCTGGATTGCCAATAAACGTTCAAGTGGTAAGATTGCTTTCCTTCAATTACGTGATGGAAGCGGTTTTGCTCAAGCAGTCGTTGTAAAAGCTGACGTGGCGGAAGAGTTATTTACGTTAGCCAAAGGGATTACTCAAGAAACTTCGGTTTGGGTCACAGGGAATGTCAAATCTGATGGCGGACGTACACCACTCGGATTTGAATTGGAAGTGACAGATTTAGAAGTGATTGCGGAATCGATTGATTATCCAATCACACCGAAAGAACACGGAACGGAATTCTTGATGGACAACCGTCACTTATGGCTCCGTTCACGTCGCCAACACGCGATTATGAAAGTTCGTAACGAAATCATTCGTGCGACATATGAATTCTTCAACAAAGAAGGATTTGTCAAAATCGATCCGCCAATCCTTACGAGCAGTGCTCCGGAAGGGACGACAGAATTGTTCGAAACAGATTATTTCGGTCAATCAGCCTACCTTTCTCAGACGGGTCAATTGTATATGGAAGCAGCGGCGATGGCCCTCGGAAAAGTATTCTCGTTCGGTCCAACGTTCCGTGCGGAGAAATCAAAAACACGTCGCCACTTGATTGAGTTCTGGATGATTGAGCCGGAGATGGCATTCGTCGATCATGACATGAACCTTGAGATTCAAGAGCAATACGTCTCATACATTGCACAGGCAGCACTTGCGAACTGTAAAAATGAACTGGAACTGCTTGGACGTGACCTTGAGAAATTGGCACAAGTACAAGCGCCGTTCCCTCGTGTTCGTTACGAAGATGCCATCAAGTTCTTGAAGGCAGAAGGATTCGACGACATCGAATACGGTGATGATTTCGGTGCACCGCACGAGACGGCGATTGCCAACGCACATGATCAGCCGGTATTCATCACGCATTGGCCAAAAGAAATCAAACCGTTCTACATGAAAGTAGACCCTGAGAATCCAGAACTTGTTCTGTGTGCGGACTTGATTGCACCAGAAGGATATGGTGAAATCATCGGGGGATCTCAACGTGAGGACGACTACGATCGTCTAAAAGAAGAGATCATCAAGGAAGGTCTCGACGAAACGGATGCGTATGATTGGTACCTTGAACTTCGTCAATACGGTTCGGTCCCACACTCTGGTTTCGGACTTGGTCTCGAGCGTACGGTCGCATGGATCAGTGGAATCGAGCACATCCGTGAAGCGATTCCGTTCCCACGTCTTTTAAACCGAATTCACCCTTAACGATTAATCGGGGAAGACACCATGTCCTCCCCGATTAATGTGTCTTAGAAAGGAAGTGCGACATGGATGCACATCAATTGATTCAATTATTCGAGCAAAGTCCGGTCGTCATTCCACGAAAGCTGTTCACCGATGCGAGACGCCTCGATTTGTCACCCGTCGAGTTCAGTCTGATCGTCCATCTTCTAGAAATGACTGGAGAAGGCATCGTCATGCCGCTCCCGAGTGAGCTAGGGAAACGATTGAATGTTTCAGAGAATGAGGCGCGCTCAGTGCTACTTGGTCTGTTGCAAAAAGAGTTGATCGCGATTGACGCTTCAAGTGATGGCGAGCGATATAGCCTATTGCCACTTTTCGAAGCGTTACAAGGGGAAGAGAAAGTTGCGTCACAGCAGACACTGAATGAGAATATCATTCATACGTTTGAGAGGGAATTTGGAACGATCACCCCGTTCGAGATTGAACAAATTGTCGGCTGGATGACGGAAGATGGCTTCAGCGAAGAACTCATCATGGCCGCACTTCGTGAAGCGAAACTTCGAAACGTGCGAAACTTCAAATACATGGACAAAATCCTGCGCGTTTGGCAAGACCATCATGTCGAATCGCTCGAGGATGTCGTGGAATATCAACGGAGGAATAAGTGATGTTGACGCGAGCACAATTACAGGAAGTGTCAGATACGATGAAGCAGATGTTCCCAGACGCTCATTGCGAGTTGACGCATCAAAATCCCTTTGAATTGGTCGTCGCGGTCGCGCTCTCCGCACAAGCGACGGATGCGCTCGTCAACAAGGTGACACCAGGATTGTTTGAAGCGTTTCCGACTGTCGAGGCGATGGCTGCGGCTGACGTGTCTGAGATTGAGGCATTGATTAAACGGATTGGTCTGTACCGTAACAAAGCGAAGAATGTAAAAGCACTCTCAGAAAAAATTGTGAACGAGCATGGGGGGATTGTCCCTTCTGACCGAGCATCGTTAGAGGCGCTCCCCGGAGTCGGTCGTAAAACAGCAAACGTCGTCCTTTCTGTTGCATTCCATGAACCGGCGTTTGCGGTTGACACACATGTGGAACGAGTTTCCAAGCGTCTCGGTATTTGTCGCTGGAAAGACAATGTTCGACAAGTCGAGGATACATTAATGAAAAAGTTTCCACGCGAGGAATGGTCACAACTTCATCATCAATTCATCTTCTTCGGACGATATCATTGCAAGGCACAACGCCCAGGCTGTGAGACATGCCCACTGTTGCATATGTGCCGAGAAGGAAAGAAACGAATGAAGTCACAGGAAGTTACCAAATAAAAACGCATCGACACGAAAGGTGTCGATGCGTTTTTGGTTAATGATTCCAAGGGTGGTCGCTCCATTCGCGACGTTTTTTCGTGATTGGCACTTTTTTGAAGCCCCAGTTTCGGAAATCTTGGTCCGGACTTTCTTTACGGATGTAAATTTTGTCCTTAATGGCTTTAAAGATTCGGTTCTCGTCCCCATAATGGACGAACCGTGGTTTCACTTCAATCACGCCACGACGAACGCGAGAAAGTGGCAGACAGACGAGGTCAGCGATTTCTAAGCCAGATTGATACATCGTGTTCTGCTTCTCAGAGAAGATGAAGCCTTTAATTTTTTGACGGCTCTTTTCGACGTCTAAATGAACGGTACCTGAGTTGAAAATATCAAAGAATGCTTTTTGAATCAGTAAGTTCTGATAATCGTCTCGGGATTCCAGGACGACACGGGCGCTTACTGCCTCTGTTTCTTCTAAAAACGCATAGAATGACTTCATCAGGTGAGCGAATGCGACGACATACGGATCTTTTGGTGTCGAATAAAAGTCATGAAGCTTTTGTTTATCGACCTCGACACTGACGATTGTACAGTCGATTCCTCGCAAAAATTCAGGGAGTTTATCCCAAAAGTCGCGCAACATATCAATCGTGATCCCATCTTCTTTTCCGTAAGGATGTTCCGCTTTTAAAATTTCTTTCAAATGAAGTGGGATATGCTCCGTTTTGAACACATCTCGTTTGAACGCCTGAAGACGTCGTTTCAATTCACACGGTAATCCAGTCTCGTCTGCATCGATTGAATACTTATATTCCATCAGCACGCCAGTCAAGTTAAATTGCGTATTTCCCTTCGGTGTGCCTGTTTCGTCGACGAACATGACATACTTCTTTCCACTTTCCATCCAATCCCTCCAAAACGGCTTAACAGTAGCGTCTTTAAGCACCCTATTTTATTTCCAAATGATAATTTGGTCAATCTATTGCACAGATATTGCACATTTTTTTTAGAATGACATCAATGAGGTTTATCGGTGTGTCATCTTGGATAAACAGTAGAAGTGCTATTATCATAGAAAAGCAATCGAATCATACATAACGAGAGCTTTTCAATTTGGATACACAATCGCTTACATACTAGTTTAACATACGGGAGTTTGGTACGATATGTGTTGCGGTATTTCCACACAAGTGTCGACCGACAGAAGTCGACAATCAGACCTGAGACGGAAGGAACGAGTGGACCGACCTGTTAATATGTATGTATGGGGTGACGACATTGTTCCATTATCCAAACGGTAAAAAGGCAAACGTGACAAAGACAACAAAGGGGGAAGGAATTTCGAAGCAATCATCGAATTCTCAAACCTATGCGAATCGCGGAATGAACTTGGAGACGCTGTTAAATGAAACGAATGAGTTTTATCGGATTCATCAACGAGCCGTCATCCACAAAAAACCAACCCCTCTCCAAATCGTCAAAGTCGACTATCCGAAGCGAAGTGCCGCCAAAGTAACGGAAGCCTATTTCAAACAGGCATCTACGACCGATTACAACGGTGTTTATCGTGGTAGGTACATTGACTTTGAAGCGAAAGAAACGAATAATAAGACATCGTTTCCGCTCGGCAATTTTCATGACCACCAAATCGCCCACATGCGTGAGTGTGAACGTCATGGAGGGATTTGTTTTGTCATCATCCGCTTTAGTCGCTATAATACGCAATATGTATTGACCACCGAGCAACTTGTTCAGTGGTGGGAACAACGGTTAACGGGGCGCAAATCGATTCCGCTCAGCTTTATCGAAAAGGAAGCGATTGAAGTTCCGACGAGAGCCTTGCCGTCGATTGATTATTTGACGGTGCTCGATCAATGGCTCGATTGAATAGAAGGAGTGAACCATGAATGGAGCGAAGTAGGGTCGCACGTCGACAAGATTCGACGACGAATAAACGCAAAAAAACTGGGAAACAACCAAAGACGAAAAGTAAGAAACCGATGTGGAAACGCATCTTTTTATTAGGTTTCATGTTATTTATTGCTGCGGTAATCGCATTCGGCGCATATACGGTATATGCCATTGCGACGGCACCAGAACTAGATGAAGATAAACTTGTCGATACGTATCCGATTCAGTTGCTTTCGGCTGAAGGAGAACCGCTCGAAGGGGCGGGTCAGATTCGAGAGTATGTCTCCATCGACGACATCTCTGAAGTGATGCAACAAGCGGTCGTGTCCATTGAAGACCGTCGTTTCTATGAGCATAACGGGATTGACTTACGTCGAATCGGCGGAGCCGTCGTTGCCAACTTGACAGAGGGTTTCGGTGCAGAAGGTGGATCGACCATCACTCAACAATTGGTCAAGCAGTCGTTCCTTTCGACAGATAAGAAGTTGAAGCGTAAGCTTCAAGAACAATGGCTCGCACTCAAACTCGAGCGTGAGTATACGAAAGAACAGATTTTAGAGATGTACTTGAACAAAAACTATTACGGTAGTGGCGGATACGGTGTGCAAACCGCATCGAAACGTTACTTCAATAAGCCGGTCTCTGAGGTCAATTATCAAGAGGCCGCGATTCTCGCAGGTCTCCCGCAACGTCCAAGTGCCTACGATCCAATCAACGGTGATCAGGAGTTGACTCGCTACCGTCAAGAGCAAGTCTTGTCTGCAATGAAACGTGACGGACATATTTCTGAGGAACAATACAATGAGGCACTCGATGTTGCCATTGCTGACGTCATCTCACCAGGTGAAGAGACGGAAGAAGAAGCGTTCACACGTGCGATTTACTCTCGTGTATTGAATGAGTTAGAAGAGGACTATGGTCTTGAACAGTCAGATATTTACGGGACTGGTTTGAAAGTTTATACGTCAATCAACAAAGAGTTACACACAAAAATCAACAGTGATATTAAATCGAATAATGTTAATTTACAAACAAGTAGTTTCCCTGAAGATTTACGAATGGGTGCAACCGTCTTGAATACAAAGACCGGTGAAATTGTCGCTATCGTAGACAGTCAACAGGCGAAGCAAGGTGATACCACATATCGTGACTACTCAAATGAGAAGTATCAAATCGGATCGACAGCTAAACCATTTTTCGATTATGGTCCTGGAATTGAAAATGGGCAGTGGTCGACAGGTAAAGTGTTGCTTGACGCTAAATTAGATGGCACATATAGTCCGAATAACTATTATTCAGGTTTCCGTGGACCAAATACGATGCGCCAATACTTGAAAATTTCAGCGAACACGCCAGCAGTTCGTGCTTTCCAAGAAGTGCGGGATGAGTATGGACAAGAAGCAATCGAATCGTTCGTTAAAAATGTAGGTATCGAACCTTCATATTCTGGCGATGAACTCAACGAATCTAATGCTTTAGGTACGGCAGAAGCGAGCACGACACAGATGGCTGCAGCTTATGCAACACTTGGTGCGAATGGGATGTATACAAAACCGCACTTGATTCAAAAAATTGAATTCAATGATGGTTCAAGTATTAATTCACCGATTAAAGCCAAGCAAGCGATGGAAGATTATACAGCGTATATGTTGACAGACATGCTTCGTGATGTTGTGAGTGCTGAAGGTGGAACTTATGTACCTGGCGCATTCCCATGGGACGTAGCAGGTAAAACGGGTACGACGAACGAGCCTAACTCTACAAATCCGAAAGATAAATGGTTTACTGGTTATTCTACGGATTACTCGATCTCAGTATGGACAGGAAAAACGAAAGATTCGACAGTCGCTTCGTTCGATCCAGACTATGCCCAATACTATTTCGAATATATGATGCAACAAGTGACGAATGCGACGGGACAACCGGATCGATTCCAGCGTCCAGACTCAGTCTTGTCACTTGGCAATGAGCTTTATGTAAAAGGAACAAAACCAAAAGATCTTCAACCTGAGAAGTTGGTTGCTCCGACTGGGGCAAGTGTTAACTACGATGAAGAAGGTCAAACCGGTTCTGTCTCATGGTCATACGATTTCGATGGTGCACAAGCCGATGGTTATACGGATATCACGTTCACGGTGACACAAAAGTCAGCCGATGGAAGTGAGCAAGTCGTCGGAACGACCGGGGAGACGAGTGTGAATATTGCAAACTTGGCCGAAGGAGACACAACGTTTACTATTGTCGCAAATGCGTCGAACCCGTTGACGGGAGAACAGCAATCGGCACCGGCACAAGCGAGCTATTCGATTGAACCGAAAGAGGAACCGACGGAAGAAGAGGAAAACCCTACTGATGAGGGGAATTCCGAAGATGAACCATCAGACGAAAATAACGGGAACGGGAATGATAACGGAAACGGGAATGGTAACGGAGACGGAAACGGCGAAGATACCACCGACGAACAAACTCCTGATGAACCGGCTACGGATGAAGGTTCTGGCGAAGGTACAGACGAACCAACTGACGGAGATGATTCAGGAACTCCGTTAGAGGGACAATCCAATGGTGAATCGTCAGACACGAATCGTGGAAACAATAATTCAAACAATGGGAATAACTAAGGAGAGCAGGGCGACATTGTGCGCCCTGTTTTTCGTTTGACTTTGTTATAATGAAAAGAAAGGGAACAGGATGGTGACACATGGTTCAACTCTCTTTAAAACGCAAGATGAAAGTATTACTTGTCATGGATCGACTGCAAGACGATGATTTCGGCGTGCCTCTCGGTGGACATCTCGGGTTAAAGCTTTCACATGTGCTCTTAAAAGAGTCCATACCGTTTGGGCGTCTCATCCAGGACCAAACCGTCGCCGAAGCAATCGGACATGCTTACTTGAAACGAATCGGAGTCGAGACCATGTTCACGGGCGAAGAATCCTATTATCCAGAACTTCTTCGTGGCAACCGTCAACTCATCTCAACAAACGAAGATTATTATAAAACGGTGCAACGCTACGTCAAACATCTTTTAGCGGTTCATTCGAAATGTACGAAACTACATACCATCGTCTTGTTCGGACGGTCGACGCAACGTCTGTTTTCAGATGCGCTCTTCCGTCTCGAAGAAGAAAATGAGCATGTCGCTGCTACATTTAAAGACATGGCCATCTTTCAGATGCCCGCTGTATCGAGAGTGGTACGAGATGAACGGATTCATCAAATCCGACAAGTCGTAGCGGACCTTGCACCTTCGAATGCGTAATGAAAGAAGGTGACTAGATGCGAAAATCTCGCTCTGTCGAAGAAATCATAAAAGAATTAAGAGATGATCCTGGTTTTTCAAACCACGTACGTCATTGGCACACGGTCGATGCACGTCCGGCCCAATATGCCCCAATTCCAGAGCAGGTGCCTGAACAATTGGTGAATGTACTTAAGAATCGTGGAATTGAACAGCTGTATACGCATCAAGCCGAGGCTGTGAAACAAACGGCGGCTGGCCATTCGACGGTCATCGTAACACCTACGGCATCAGGAAAAACACTGTGTTATAACTTACCCGTCCTATCCAAGATGATTGAAAAACCTACAGCACGTGCGCTTTATCTTTACCCGACAAAAGCACTCGCGCAAGATCAAAACAGTGACTTGATGGAGATGATCGAAGCCCTTGAAGGGAATTTGCGATGCTTCACTTATGATGGCGACACATCACCTGCGGCACGAACGAAAGTTCGCGATGCGGGCAATATCGTTATCACGAATCCCGATATGTTACATTCCGGCATCTTACCTCATCATACGAAATGGATTCGTCTATTTGAGAACTTAGAATACATCGTCGTCGACGAACTCCATACGTATCGCGGCGTGTTTGGCAGTCACGTGGCGAACGTGTTTCGACGTTTAAAACGAATCTGCGCCTATTATGGTAGTCACCCAAAATGGATCATGACATCGGCGACCATCGCGAATCCGCTTGAACTTGCCGAGCTATTGACGGAAGAAGAAGTCGTATTAATCGATCGAAACGGGGCACCTCAAGGCAAGAAACACCTTGTCTTCTATAATCCGCCTGTCGTCAATGAAGCACTCGGAATTCGTCGTAGCGCAACGCTCGAGACGAAACGAATCGCCTCGAGGCTCGTGGAAGCGAACATACAAACGATTGTATTTGCGCGGTCGCGCGTACGTGTCGAGGTGCTATTGACCTATTTGCAGGAACTAACACGGCGGGAGCTCGGACCAAAGTCTATTGTCGGTTACCGTGGCGGCTATCTTCCATCTGAACGCCGAGAAATCGAACGACGGTTGCGGAACGGGGAAATCAAAGCGGTCGTTTCGACAAACGCGTTAGAGCTCGGTGTCGATATCGGTCAACTTCAAGCATGCGTCTTAAATGGATATCCAGGGACAGTCGCTTCGTTATGGCAACAGGCTGGGCGCGCCGGTCGTCGGCATTCAGAGTCACTCGTTGTATTTGTCGCATCCTCGTCATCACTCGACCAACTCGTCGTCGAACAGCCGGACATGATTTTAAATCGCTCACCGGAAGCGGCACGTCTTGACCCGAATAACTTGATTATTCTAGTAGACCACATCAAATGTGCCGCTTTTGAGTTGCCGTTTCAAAAGGGAGAGCGGTTCGGAACAGTCGACACGGAAGATATATTAGAGTTTTTGACGGATGCTCACGTCTTACACGAACGGGCCGATAGGTACTATTGGATGACGGATTCGTTCCCGGCCCATGACATCTCGCTTCGGACGAGTGATCAAGAGAATGTCGTCATCGTCGATCAGACGGCGAAGCATCAAGTTATCGGTGAAATGGACACGTTCAGTGCCATGACGTTGTTACATGATGAAGCGATTTATTTGCATGGAGCCGAACAGTACCAAGTCGAAAAACTCGATTTTGAGGAGAAGAAAGCATATGTCCGCCGGGTTGACGTTGACTACTATACGGATGCGAATTTAGCAGTTGAACTGAAAGTACTCGAAGAGAACAAGTCAGACGGAGCGAAGACGTTTGGTGAGGTATCGGTCATCGCGATGGCCACCTTGTTCAAGAAAATAAAATTCGGGACGCATGAGAACATAGGGTCGGGTCCGATTCATCTACCGGAGCGAGAGTTGCATACGACAGCTACATGGTTCACGTTAGATGAGCGATTCGCCTATTCGGAGGCGGACCTCGAAGATCAACTTGAAGCGGTCAGCGATTTGATGAGGCGACTTGCGCCACTTTATCTCATGTGTGACACGCTCGATTTATTCACTACGATTCAGATGAAGTCGACGCATACGAGTAAGCCGACCGTTTATTTGTACGACCGGTATCCAGGAGGCATCGGTCTCAGTGAGGCACTCTATAAAGATGCAGACATGGTGCTTGAAGCGGCAGAACGGACGGTATCCGACTGTCCATGTGAGAGCGGATGCCCCCGTTGTGTCGGCATGATTGGATACGGTGATTTCAAACAGCAAGTCATCCGTCAGTTGCAAGCATTGAAAGGAACGATATGAAAGCTAAACTATCTAGATTAATCAAAACGAACGAACCTGGCCCAAAAGCTAAGGTCACGAGCCCTGACGAAGTGGAGCAACAAAAGTGGAAGGATCATGGGGGCGAGATTTTAACGTTTGAGGGGGAATGGTGTGTCCGGATTCGAAAGACATATCCGCTCGACGAGGTGTATCACGACTTCAAGTTTGGAGAAGCAAGAAAGATGATGCGTCAAACCGAGCACCCGTTTTTCGTCGTCGACTTAGAGCCCGACCAAGTCCTGTTCATGGATACGGAAACGACCGGGTTACGCGGTTCAGGAACATCAATCTTTTTGATTGGATTTGCTAGGATTCAAGAAGGACACCTTGAAATGATTCAATACGTGTTACCTCATCCGGCGTTTGAAACCGCCTTTTACTATCATTTCTTGCAGGATATCGGAGATGAGGTTCGTTTCGTTACCTATAACGGGAAATCATTTGATTGGCCCCAAATCAAGACGAGACATACATTCGTCAAATCCAGGGTGAAACAATTACCTTCAGTGGGTCATGTCGATTTACTTCACGCTGCAAGACGATTGTTAAAACCGAGGCTTGAATCGGTATCATTAAAAGCAGTCGAAGCATACTTCGGTCATGAACGAACGGACGACCTTCCTGGATTCTTGGCGCCGATGCACTATTTTCAATATGTCAAAGAGCGGAATCCTGAAATATTGCTCCCGGTCCTCGAACACCATCATGCGGACTGTTTAAGCCTTGTCTCTTTGTATACACGTCTCAGTCAACTCGTTACGACCCCGGTAACTGATTTTGGAGAGGAACGTGCTCACTGGTTACATGACCTTGGCGAACAAGATCAAGCGCTGAGGGAGTTTGAGCAACTCTCGAGTCCATCGAAGCGTTCCATCATGCGGCAAGCGATGATATTAAAACGAGCTGGACGATTCGAGGAGGCCATTCCGCTATTTGAGTCGCTTCATACGATTGAAGGGTATGTCGAACTCGCCAAGTATGCAGAGCATAAACAAAAAGACATCGCTTTGGCGATTGATTACACGGAGCGAGCCATGAAGCTACTCGAACAAAAGCGAACAGTGCTACGTCAAACTATCGACCGTGAGAAAATTGAATTGGAGCATCGACGAGCTCGCCTAGAAAGGAAGCAAACATGAAAGTAGTAGCCGTCACAGGATATCGTCCTCATGAACTCGGCATTTTCAAAGCGGATCATCCAGGAATTGAAATCATTCAAGAAGCTTATCGGAAAAAGATACTTGAAGTCATCGAATTAGGTGCTGAATGGTTCATATTAAGTGGAACGAATGGTTGTGAATTGTGGGCTGGACAAGTATTGTTAGAGTTAAGAGAAACCTATCCGATTAAAATTGCCGTGTTTCCTCCATTCTTAAATATGGACGAGCGCTATAAACCATTCGAACAAGAACTATTTGTGCAACTGCAACTCGAGGCAGACTTTTTTGAACCGCTGACACAGCGTCCATACGAAGACCCGAGTCAACTACGCGCAAAAACGGCATTCTTTTTAGATAAAGCAGAAGGATTGATCACCTTGTATGACGAAGAAACGGAAGGAAGTCCCCGCTTTTTAGTCGATGGGGCTCGGCGGAAGCCGAACATGGAAGTTTTCCTAATCACACAAGAAGATTTACGAGTCATTGAAGAAGAAAAACAATGGGAACAACAATGGGAGTGATATGATGCAAACGGAATTAACAGCAGAAGCGATTTATAAACAAGAATTCAAGACGGCGTTACGTGGTTATTCACAAGAAGAAGTCGATCAATTTTTAGATGTCGTCATTCGCGATTATGAAAAAATGGCGAAAGAAATCGAGCGTCTTCAAAAAGAAAACGACTCGTTGCGACGGGAACCTGCGCCTGCGTCGGAACCAGTTAAACCAGCACAACCGGTTGCGTCAAATTATGACATGTTACGCCGTATCTCAAATCTCGAAAAAGCGGTCTTTGGAAAGCAAGTCGGTCCAAGCGAATAATGAATAGGGGGTGGAGTCTATGTTACAAGTGTTAACGGCCACGGAGAAACAACCAGTCAAACAACAGACAAAAAAGCTGTTTCGTGTGAAAGAAGAAGTGATGAAAGCACCAACCTGCTATACAGATCGTCTCGTCGAAAACATCAGACAAACATGCCGATTTGATTGGATGATGATTGAACAAGTCAAATTAGGGGATGATCTCGTTCATTACGTGCTCGTCGGACCTAAAGGCGTCTTCTTGATTCAATTAAATCGAACTCCAGCCTCCGTCCATATGACGAACCGGGAATGTCGAACCGAGACCTCGATGGGGTGGAAACAGGTTTATCCTCATCCTGTCACGGAATTAGAACGGATGACCAAACAAGTGCGGTCACGATTAAAAAAAGAATGTAATCAAGCAATTCCCGTCTATTCGTTTTTAATCTTCCCGGAAACGGAACGATTGAAGTTAGAACGAATTAAGGCGAATTGTGGAGATTCATTCGCTCTGGTGGATCAGGTGATTAGTAAAACGAACCTTGAGACGTTGACAGAGCCGCTCGTCAAACAAATCGCCTATTATTGTTCTGAGCGACAAGTACATAAATAAGAAGAAGGCCGAATACCAATCATTCGGCCTTCTTCTTATTTTAAAAGTTCTCTTGCTTTTGCTGCATCATCTCGGTGTACGAACAGTGCAACGCGATCGTCCAAATTTTTTGCGAGCGGTTTTAATAACTTGCCGGTCGGAAGTCCTTGTTCCACACGACAGGTGATGCCCCGCTCGGTCAAGTAATGATAATCACCTAAGAGTTCTTCACCTTGTTTCCCGAATGCTTCACCGAAACGAACCCACTTCAAGTTGCGAATTGTTCGAATCGTGACCAAGATGACAAACAAAATGGCGAGTGCGATGATCAATAATGTTTCCAATGCCTTCAACCCCTTCTTTACACAAGTTTAATGGTGTGGCGAGTTGAAAGCAATATGGAGCGAACGGTATACTGAAATGGAAAAGAGGGATGAAATGAAAAAACCGATTCAATCGAGACGAGAGGCAATCTCACTACTAGAAAATCAGCAAGTACTCTATATTCGAATTCATAACGGACAAACGGGCATGATCAAATCGACAGAGGAAGGTATCATCGTGGCCATTCCAAATGAAGAGACAGATCAAATCGATTTTCGAAAACTAGAGGACATCGAGGCGTTTGAAGCGTTTTATGATTTGACGCTCTCGAAACCAGGGATTTTGTATGTAAACGTTGAAGAGTAATGACATGGAGAGCTTCACCATTTCGGTGGGGCTCTCCATTTATACACGTTTAAGAGGAAGGCAGCCAGACAGCTAACTTGTCCTGTAACGGCTTTAGGCGAACGTGATGTTGCTTATGCAACAAATAACCGTCTGGGCGAATGACTAGTATGCCACGTTTCATAAAGAGAGATTTGGCAAGTTCGTTCCCTTGATCAAAGAACGGGCGACTCGTCTTAGATAAGGTGATGGTTTGAATGAACGGTTGGTTCTCGTTCAAATAGTCATAGATGGATGACAAATCACGTTTCCCATCGTCAAATACAAGCACTTGAAACCGTCCGTCCGCGATTTCCGATATTTTAGTCCGAAATCCGTCATCCGTTCGCAAAATCTCTGTCTCCGGAAAAATTTTTCCTTCCGCGACGCGACGAAACGGTAATCGTAGCGCATTCGGATACGACAAATGAAGTTGAGAGATCCGTTCGGTGATTTTTTGGTTGATGAGATTGACACGTGTGAAGACATCGGCACCGATTGCTTGGAACGGTAAGAGCATCGGAAGTGTCGTCTGTAACATCTCCGTAGCGATATTCGTCGTCTGTAGCACGTTACGGGCTACGTGCTCCCGCTCGTCCCGATAAGTGGACACAACGTGATGGGGAGCGCCAGTTTTGAGATGCAACCATAGTTTCCAACCTAAGTTGAAGGCATCTGCAATCCCAGTGTTCATCCCTTGTCCACCGACCGGGGAGTTAATATGTGCCGCATCCCCCATGAGAATGATGCGGTTGTGAATGAACGTATCGACCATGCGATTATGCACGCGGAATAAGGAGAACCATTCAACGTCGCGAATATGGACCGGCATATGACTGCGTTGTTCCACCAATTCTTGAAGGTCCGATTCTTGGAATGATTCATCCGTTCTCAAGTTTCCTGTGATGCGAATCGTTTCATCCGTGAGCGGGAAGACTTCGAGCACTCCACGATCCGAGAAAAAGATATGAACCTCTTCACGGGATATCGGCCAATCAGCCTTCAAATCGGCTAGCACCCAAGCCTCTTTGAACGATTTACCACTAAACGGAAGGGCGAGCATCCGACGAACCGAACTGTTGGCTCCATCGGCGGCGACAACGTATTTCGCTTCAACAGCACGAGTTCGCCCGTCTGTAGCGGTCAAATGTGCGATGGTACGGGATGGGTACTGGGTGATGGATGACAACGTTTCACCGCGCTTCACAACATGACCATGTTTTTGTAGAGCACGTTCTAATATGTCTTCGGTTTCATTTTGACGTAATAACGTCACGAACGGATATGGGGTCACGAGTTTGGAGAATTCAAGTTTTGCTGTCCACTGTCCCGAAAAATATAGATTCCCCCGTTCAATTGTTCGGGCACGTTCTAGCACTTCTTGTGCAACATCCAAACGAGAAAACACTTCGATGGTCCGCGGCTGGATCCCGATAGCTCGTGAATTATCCGACGGGGTCGTCTTACGATCAATGATTTGAAAAGATACGCCATATCTAGCTAAAGTGAGTCCGAGCGTCAGGCCGGTTGGCCCGGCGCCGACAATCAATACATCTACTTGTTCGTCCACGCTGATCAACTCCTATCATTAATAATGATATTTCCGACATTGGCAGCGACTAAACGAAAAGTAGGGTATAGAGCGGTATATGATATTCGATGATGGAAGGTGAGTGAACATTGTGCAGCCATGGATCACAGAAGAACAGATTCGAGATAGTTTTACAATGGATGAAGATTATGAACAAACAGCTGCAGTGTTAATCCCACTCGTTCAGATTGATCAGGATTGGCACGTCGTGTTTGAAGTACGAGCTCACACGATGCGACAGCAGCCTGGGGAGATATCATTTCCAGGAGGACGCCTCGAAAAAGGAGAGACGCCCGTTGAAGCAGCAATACGAGAAACTTGTGAAGAGTTAGAGGTTTCTGCAGATAAAGTAGAGGTCGTAGGCAAATTGCGACCGCTTGCTACGCCGCATCGCCAATTGATTTATCCGTTTGTCGGAATCCTATCGGAAGTACCAAGTGTAGAAGGGACGGATGAGGTCGATCATTTGTTTACCGTACCGATTTCCACATTACTCATGATTGATCCATTCCACGGAGAAATGGAATGGACGATGAGTCCGGATCAAAATATTCCACTTGATCGATTGGCGAATGCTAAAGCGTACGAAAAACGGGTAATTAAAATGAGAGAACCTTTTTATGAGCATGAAGACTACATCATTTGGGGACTTACTGGAAAATTCTTGACACAATTTATTAAACGGATAAAAGAAAACGTATTCAAACGGTTATAATTTCGTTATAATGATAGAAACAAATTTAGATTGGAAGTGAATGGGTGTGTCTGAAGAATTCCTCGTAGGTGATATCGTGAAGTCGACTCGTGAAGGATGGGTCGCTGAAGTGACCGCCGTACTGACCAATACTGTGATCGGTGACGTCTCGATTATGGAAGAGTTTCAACAGCTCGGACTCGAGTTCGAGAAACAAGTTTTACTAAAATCAGAATTGGAATTGATTGAACGCGCCAGCTGACCTTTTTCTGAAAGGGATGATTCAGGTGTCCATTGACAAAAAAGTACGTGAATGGCAAGAGGCGGGTTTATTGGATGAAGCGACGGGGTTAAGACTAGTCGACTATGAACATAAACGACGGGCGGCTAGTGAGCAACATGACCACAAGCCGCCCGTTTTGGTCATTGTCGGATCGATCTTGTTGGCTCTTAGCCTATTCAGTTTCGTCGCAGCCAACTGGCAAGCGATTCCCGACCTTTTGAAAATCGGTTTGTTTCTTCTTTTTATGGTTGGATTCTATGTCGTTGCCGAGCGGGTTCGCTTGAAAACACCAAGATATGTCACGCTGTTACGTGTACTAGGGTTCGTTTTCTTTATCGCGACCATGGCGGTCATCTTCACGACGTATAATCTGTCTGGCCAATTGACTCTATTGTTCTGGATTATCTTTGCGATGGCAGTACTTCATCGCATCTTGTATGAGCACGTCATATTCTCCATGATCACCGCAATCGCTGCATTTTTAGCCATCACCAATAGTTTCGAAAGCATCGGGCTGATTTTGATTGGGATTGCTCTAATCGTGACATGGATATGGTTCCATTTCGTCGATGAATCGTTGGACCGCACGTTCGCATGGCTAACCTTTTATGGCCTTCTCAATATTTTCGGCCAGTATATCGATTATGAGGGAAGACTGTGGCCGCTTTGGTCACTCGTCATCTTGCATGCATTGCTCTTATTCTATCGAAAACAAGCCGCATGGCAAGCAACGTATCTGTTCACTGCGGCCGTTCTATCAATTGGTTATTTAATTAACGTGACAGAAAGTTGGCTCTCTCAAAGACCGCCTTCCGTCATTGAAGCGACACTCTTGTCGGTTGCACTCGTTGCCGTCTATTTGATTCATAGACGGAATGATCTTCTGTGGGTAAGTCTGCTGGCAGTTATCCCATTTGCACTCTTTGAAGATTCAGGAGTTTTACTGGCAATCATCATCGAAGTGATTGCACTTGCTTACTTGATTCGCCAAGACGTGACACGACGACCGACAATTTTCGCCTTCATCTATTTCTTAATCGTTCAAATGACAATTTACTTCATCTACGTGTGGGATCGGCTCGACATCTCACTCTTCTTCTTGATTGGTGCGTTAATCGTCTTTGCGTTGTCACTCGCACTATGGTGGCGTAATCGAACGAGAGGGGATGTGACGACATGAAACGATTTTCTGTTTGGCTTGTCCCGGTTGCTCAAGTCTTGATTGCCATCGTCTTTGTGATTCTTGTCTATGCCATATCGTGGGTCGGGGAGACGTACACGTTTAAAGGGTCTTCGTTCGAACCGTATGACCCTTATTTTGGGGATTCCATCTATCTCGAATATGATGCCTTCAAAGGACGACAAGATGTCGAAACCGGAACGGTATATGTTTCCTTTAAAGAAGGGGAAGATGGATATGCTGTCATCGATCGAATTGAGTCGAAACCGTTTTTTGGTGGTATTCGGGCAAACTATTATAATCGTCTTCTTTATATAGAAGAAATGGGTTCGTATCGTGTGTCGGAAGATGAGATGGATGCGATAAAAGGTAAGCAATCGTTCACGGTTCAAGTTGATGTCGCACCGTGGGGTATGCTCAGAACGTATGAAATTGAGCCAAATGAATAAGCGTTAATCATGACAGGAAGATTACAGGTTTGTTACACGATTGATTGTAACGAATCTGTAATTTTTTTGTGAACCCATGGAATATCAACGTATATTTCAATTGTTACAATCTGTAACCACTTTTTTTGCCATATGTCAGGAATGTTTCACTTCTATAAAATCACTACTTTGACGGGACTTGTCGTGGTAAATTAACATCTGTTCGTTACATAACGAGAAAGGTGATGACCTTACTACGATGAAATTATTAAAATATATGATCGTCATTGGAGCTACGATGATGGGGCTGTTCACATTCATGGATCAGGCAGATGCTGCTCAGATCGGAATCGGGACAGAACAAAAAATCGTACAAAACCCGCTTGAACTAGAACGCCAAGCAATTGAAGAAAAACGACAAAAAGAAATCGCCCGCCAAAAGAAACTTGCTGAAGAAAAACGCATCGCAGAAGAGAAACGGATCGAAGCAGAACGTCTTGCGGAAGAGAAAGCAAAAGAAGAAGCAGAGAAAGCAAGACTTGCGAAACTTGAAGCAGAACGAAAAGCGGAGGAAGAGCGAAAAGCAGCGGAACAGGCAACAGCTGCAAAAACGTCGGCTTCTGCCACTCAATCAGTCAGTGCAACACCAGTATCTACATCTAAAAAAGTCATTACAGTCGAATCGACAGCTTATTCAAATGATGTTGCGGATAACAAGGCGTACGGCGGTCGTGTATTAACGGCCACGGGTCATGATGTGACTGATTCGATTTATTATAACGGAATGCGAATTATCGCCGTCGACCCAGCCATCATTCCTTTAGGGTCAAAAGTCCACATCCAAGGTGTCGGTGATGCGATTGCCCTTGATACAGGTGGTAGAATAAAAGGACATATCGTCGATTTACTCGTCGATTCAAAACAGGACGCGATCCAATGGGGGCGTCGACATATTGAAGTAACGCTATACTAAAAATCAGGTTCTCCAATTAGGAGAGCCTTTTTTTGTTTAACAAAGTAGAGAAACGGGCAAATTACTATTTGAATTTCCATTTTGGAAATAGTTGAGGAGGGATCAGGTTGATTGAGTTTCGTGATGTATCAAAACGTTATGAAGACGGGACGTTAGCCGTCAAAGAATTAAGCTTAACAGTAAATAGAGGAGAAATCTTCGTATTGATCGGACCTTCAGGTTGTGGCAAGACAACGACGATGAAAATGGTCAATCGATTAATCGATCATACGGACGGAAAAATTTTAATTGATGGAAAAGAAATCTATCAATTCGATATTTTTGAGTTACGTCGAAACATCGGTTATGTACTCCAACAGATTGCATTATTCCCTCACTTAACAGTGGAAGAAAATATCTCTGTCGTACCTGAGCTTTTGAAATGGAAAAAAGAACGAACGAAAGACCGTGTGACCGAATTGATGAAGATTGCCGGTCTCGACCCGAAACTTCGCTCGAAAAAGCCAGCAGAATTATCAGGAGGTCAACAGCAGCGCGTAGGCGTGTTGCGTGCTTTAGCTGCAGACCCGGACGTCATCCTCATGGACGAACCCTTTTCTGCGCTTGATCCGATCAGCCGTGGTCAATTGCAAGATGATATTAAGCGCTTGAATGACGAACTTGGCAAAACGATCTTGTTTGTCACACACGACATGCAAGAAGCGATGAAGCTTGGTGATCGCATCGCGTTAATGCGTGATGGGGAACTCATGCTAGTCGGTACACCAGAAGAAATCTTGGCGAGTGAAGATCCGTTCGTCTTAGAATTTACACAACGTGGAAGAGGTGAGCTAGATGCTTGAGACGTTCCAAAATAGACAAGGACAGCTTGTCGAGGCACTGATTGAGCACTTGCAGCTCTCTGTCGTATCGCTATTGATTGCCGTATTGATTGCCGTACCATTGGGAATCTGGCTGACGCGCCGTAAGAAAATCGCCGAAACCGCCATTGGTGTCACTGCGATTATTCAAACGATTCCGTCGCTTGCCTTACTTGGTTTGATGATTCCGCTCGTTGGAATCGGGGCATTACCTGCTATTATTGCGCTTGTCTTATATGCGCTCCTACCTATTTTACGAAACACGTTCACCGGTTTAAACGAAGTGGATAAATCGTTGCTTGAAGCCGCTCGAGCTTGTGGGATGAAGCCGAATCAAAGTTTGATGAAAGTTGAACTCCCGCTTGCTTTACCGGTCATCATGGCTGGTATCCGGACCGCGATGGTTCTGATTGTCGGTACGGCGACGCTCGCTGCTTTAGTCGGAGCAGGTGGACTCGGTACGCTGATTTTGCTCGGGATTAACCGGAATGACAATTACTTAATTTTACTCGGGGCCATCCCGGCCGCGATTTTGGCACTCTTATTTGACTTCTTGTTGCGTCAGATGGAAGGTGCGACGGCGACTCGAAACAAGGCGAAATTGATTGCTGTTTCTACTGTCCTCGCCTTGGTCATCGTCACACCGCTCGCGTTCGGTCGTTCGCAAGAAACAGACCTTGTCGTTGCCGGTAAACTTGGTCCAGAGCCGGAAATCCTAATGAATATGTATAAGTTGTTGATTGAAGAAGAAACAGATTTGACTGTATCTGTGAAACCGAATTTCGGGGAGACGACATTCGTATGGGGCGCACTCCAATCTGGAGACGTTGATATTTATCCGGAGTTTACAGGTACGGCACTGGCGAGTCTCGTCAAAGAGACACCTGAATCAAACGATGCCGGTGAAGTTTACGAACAAGCGAGAGAGGCACTGGCAGAAGACGGATACGTGATGCTCGAACCGATGCAGTTTAACAATACGTATGCGCTCGCGATTCCACGTGACTATGCAGAGGCGGAAGACATTACGGCTATTTCAGATTTACGAAACGTACAGTCTGATATTCAAGCCGGGTTTACACTTGAATTCACCGACCGTGAAGACGGTTATCCAGGACTTCAAAACGAGTACGGGCTTGATTTCCCGTCTGTCGTCTCAATGGAGCAAAAATTGCGCTATCGCGCCATCGCACGAGGGGATGTCAATCTAGTCGACGCTTATGCGACGGACCCTGATATCGCCGAGAACGACCTCGTCGTTTTAGAAGACGACCGACAATTCTTCCCGCCTTATCAAGGAGCACCGCTTATGAAAGAGGAGACACTTGAAGAGTATCCAGAAATCGAGGATGCGCTCAATCAGCTCGCAGGTAAAATCACAGACGAACAGATGTCTGAATTGAATCGACGTGTCGCGTACGGAAATGAACGCGCATACGATGTAGCGAAAGACTTCTTAGAACAGGAAGGGTTACTATGAGAGCTTTGATTATTTCGAATCCGAAGTCCGGCACGAGCGAAACGATGCTCGGAGAGGTCATCGGAACGATTGAGTCGCTCTATGAAGAAATCATCATCAAGAAAACATCGGAAATTGGGGATGCGCTTCGATTCGCGAAAGAAAGTAAACCGTTCGACCATCTGATTGTCATTGGCGGTGATGGTACGCTAAATGAGGTAGTGAATGGGTTGATGACCTTAGAGCGCGACGAGCGTCCGACAGTCGGCATCATTCCTGCCGGGACGTGCAATGATTTCGCTCGGGCACTTGAACTTCCGATTCAACCAACACAAGCGGCAAGTGTCATCAAGTCGCATCATGAACAGCATGTAGACGTCATTCAAGTTGATGAGATGTATGCCCTCAATTTCGTCGGAGTCGGATTGATTGCAGACACATCACGTCAAATCGATCCGAATGAGAAAGAATCGTTAGGTTCGATTGGCTACTTTTTAGCGACCATCCGCCAATTTCGTGAAGCCGACCCGTTCGAAATTCGATTGCGACGTGGGGATGAGATGCTCTATGAAGGGGATGTCAGTTTTCTATATGTAGGAAACGGGAGCTATCTTGGGACCGTACCGACGAAACTGGAGACGCAATCGTTTTCGGACGGGCTGTTAGAAGTGGTACACAGCTCGGCAATCGGATTTCCGATGATTCGTCAATTGTTAGCCCAGCAACTCGGTCTTGATCAAAAATCGGCGGAGTGGAATCACTTCCAGGCTTCTCATATCGAGCTAGAATTGAATGCGCCACAAATCATCGATGTCGATGGGGAGCACTTCGAAGCAGACAAATTGTCGATCCGAATCCGAGAGCGTGCCCTCACCTTTTTAACGCCATAAAGCATCAACAGAGAAAAGTATTCAGACTTTTCTCTGTTTTTTTGTTGTCCTCATCTTGGAACCGTGTTAGTATTTCACTATTATTATGAAAATGAAATGAAAAAGAGGAAGTAGGGGTAAACATGGCGCAAAATTCATTCGCCTCAAAAATTGGATTCATACTAGCTGCCGCAGGGTCAGCAATCGGTTTAGGTGCAATCTGGAAGTTTCCATATGTCACCGGAACGAGCGGGGGCGGTGCCTTTTTACTCATGTTTTTGGCGTTCACATTATTACTTGGTCTGCCATTATTGATTGGAGAATTCATTGTCGGACGTTCGACTCAAAAGACTGCGCTTCTTGCTTTCAAACAGTTAGGGCATGGCCGTTGGACCATTATCGGCTACTTAGGTGTCCTTGCTTGTTTCTTGTTACTTTCCTTCTATAGTGTCATTGGAGGATGGGTCCTCATCTATATTGGACTCGGTTTAAGTGGGACGCTCAGTGGACGTTCGGCTGACGAATTTGGTGAGGTGTTCGGGAACGTCGTATCGACACCTGAAATTGCCGTGCTCGGACAATTCTTGTTCCTCTTAATCACACTCTTAATTGTCTTACGTGGCGTTGAAGCAGGGATTGAACGAATGAGTAAAATTTTGATGCCACTCTTGTTCATCAGTTTCTTAGTTCTCGTGGTCCGCTCGTTGACGCTTGACGGAGCGATGGAAGGCGTTCGTTTCTTCTTACAGCCTGACTTTTCTGCATTGACTGGCGAATCGGTATTGTTTGCCCTCGGACAGGCGTTCTTCTCCTTATCGTTAGGGGTGGCAGCGATGCTGACATATGCGTCCTATATAAAGACGAAAGGAACATTGAACCGGTCGGCTAACATGATTGTCTTGTTGAACATTGCGGTTTCACTTTTAGCAGGTCTAGCCATCTTCCCGGCAGTCTTTGCATCAGGTCTTGATCCGGCTGAAGGTCCGGCGTTACTCTTCGTCGTTCTACCGGCAGTCTTCAATCAAGTACCGCTCGGTGGATTCTTCATGGTCTTGTTCTTCCTATTGTTCGCTTTTGCATCGATTACATCATCGATTGCCATGTTAGAAGTCGTCGTCGCAGGTGTGACCGATCGTCTAAATGAAAAGAAATCATCATGGACGAAAAAGAAAGTGACGGTGACAGCCGCTCTTCTCGTCTTCATCGTGGGAGTACCATCCGCGCTGTCATTCGGACTCTTAAGTGATGTACAGATTTGGAACGGTCGGACGTTCTTCGATACGATGGACTATCTCGTCAGCTATATTTTAATGCCGACGGGTGCACTCTTGACTTCCATCTTTGTCGGTTACATCGTTGACCAACGCGTCTTAAAGGATGAAATCGAAACATCAAAACCTGGTGTGAAGCTGTACCCAATCTGGCATGCACTCATTCGCTATGTCATTCCTGTAACTGTCGCGATTGTTATGGTTTCAACATGGATGACCACGTAACAAACGAACTGTAGACTCTATGAGTCTACGGTTTTTTTCGTCTCGCAACGGGAAAGTAGTCGATATAGGTAGTTGATTCTACACCTGTGGACGGAGGTATCGACGAATTTTATTATGCTAAAATGATAGGGATGACGAAACTTTTGTTGAATGGTTTCGTAATGTACAATAGAAGTAACATGAGATGAGGTGAAAAGAATGAAAACATGGATGAAATGGGCCCTGACAGGGGCAGTCATATACTTTGCCATTAACGTATTCGATTTCTCCTGGTTATTCATTATTGTAGGGGCGCTCGTCTTGAATGAAGTATGGTCGACGAACAAGCGCAAACATCGTCAACGTACACCGACAACGGTGGCAAAACGTGCTAAGAAGAAACTGTTACTCGATGAGGAAGAATCGTTTTCTGGATCGAGGATTTTAAAACCAATCGAAGAGCCGATGCCTACGCGACAGTTCGAGGCGACAGACGATTTAGAGCTTCAATTTTTGCAACGGACGATTGAGCAAGGATATGAGAAGTTACAACAAATCGACCGTGTTCTTCCAGATATTAAAGATGTAGAAGTGAGGCGTGAAATGAAGGCCGTCTCGAAAGAAGCGCACGAATTGTTCGAAGAATTATTCGAAAATCCACAAGACGCAAAGCATGTTCGAGACCTGTTCACATTCTATTTAGATTCCCTCGTCTCGGTCGTCTTGAAATTTAAAGAGCTTGAAGGAAAACGAGTCGTCATTCAAGAAGAGACTCGGGAACAATTAATCACAAATATGCGACTAATTGTCGATAAATTTAAAGAACAACGCGGACGTCTCCTTGAAGATGACGCCGTAGACTTTGAACGTGAACTGATCATGATGGAGCGCGTCTTGTCTGATCAGCCGGAAGGGAGAAAGAAACATGACTTCATCGAATGAAACGAACTGGCAGTCATGGCCGGAAGAAGAACTGACTTCTGATACGAAAACAAAAACGGAGACGGAGGGGTTCAGTGATCCATCTGTCGAATGGTCATCCGTTACACAGTCACATGAAGTGCCAGCTATTCAAGCGAAACCAGACGTGCCTCAAGAGCATCGCGAGCGCATCACACGATTGGCTGAATCCATTGATATTAAGAAGACAGACTCTGTTATGTTGTTCGGGTCGAATGTCCAGCGCGAACTTTCCCAATTCTCTGATCAAATTTTGACGGAAGTGCGGATGAAAGATGGCGGCGATGCCGGTAAACTGTTGTCTGACTTGATGCAAAACGTCCGTAAGATGGACCCAGATATGCTTCAACCGGAAAAAAAGAGTTTCATGGATAACATTCCGCTCATCGGTCGTGCGAAGAAGAAGGCTGAAAACTATAAGCTTCAGTTCGAAAAAATGAACGTCTATTTGGAAGAGGTCATCCATAACCTCGATCGTGCGAAGTTCGGTCTCATGAAAGACATCACGATGCTCGATCAAATGTATGATAAGAACAAGCGATATTTCGAAGAGTTGAACGTCTATATCGCCGCGGGTGAGACAAAACTTGACCATGTACGGGAACACGAGATTGCCCCGTTACGTCAAGAAGTAGAAATTTCTAAAGATCAATCGAAGCTTCAACAATTGAACGATATGATTCAATTAGCGGACCGTTTTGAGAAAAAGTTGCACGATTTAAAATTGAGTCGTACCATCAGCCTTCAAATGGCACCTCAAATTCGAGTCATTCAGCAGAATAACCAAATCCTTGCTGAAAAGATCGAGTCAGCGGTCGTCAACACGATTCCGCTTTGGAAAAACCAAGTCGTTCTTGCACTCAGCTTGACGCGCCAGAAAACGGCACTTCGTATGCAGCAGGACGTGACGAAGACGACAAATCAACTGCTTGAGCAGAACTCGAAGATGCTCAAAGATTCATCGATTGAAATCGCTCAAGAAAATGAAAAAGGGATTGTCTCTGTTGAATCACTGAAAGTCGCTCACGAGAACTTACTCTCTACGTTGGATGAAACGTTACGCATCCAGCAAGAAGGGAAGCAAAAACGTCGTGACGCCGAGCGCGAACTTGACCGCATGGAGCACGAATTGAAGGAGAAGGTCATCGAAATCGCTTCGAAAAATAAAGAACTACCAAAGGACACTGGATACTAAGGGGGAAGTCTGAGCAATCAGACTTTCCTTTTCTACGAGGAGGGACTTGAGTGGAGAAGCAACGATTGTGGGATGAGACGTGGTTATTATTCGCTGATATGATGGCCGAGCGGCACTCAAAGTGTGCATCGAAGAGTGTGGCCTGTGTCATTGTAAAAGACGAAAAACCGATTTCAATTGGCCTGAATGGTACACCATCTGGTCATACGAACTGTAATGAAATCTATATCAAGCAAGAAGATGGGTTCTATAAGCATGCCGACTATGTTGCATCGACGGATCTCGATATGATCAACGAACCGGCACGACTCATCCGAGATGGTGTGACATATATCAAGTGTACAGACCCATATGATCACCATCACTGGTCGAAGCAACATGAAATCCATGCGGAAATCAACGCGATTGGAAAACTCGCTGCCGATTCAACGAATGCATTTGGTGCGACGGCGTATGTCACGCATTCACCATGTCATGCCTGTTCACTCGCCTTAATTGCGGCACGCGTCGCGCGAGTCGTTTATGCTGTCGGTTATGAGCATGGGGATGGGTTAGAATTGATGCGTGAAAGCGGGATTGAAGTGTTACATATGCCACTTGAAAAAATGTACAAAAATACATTGTAAACGTTTTCATTAGATGATATATTATTAATGTACTGCCAATGGTGTTTTACTCTTCCATTATTCGCCCCTCCTCGGAGGGGCCTTTTTTTTGTTCAAAATGAGGTGAGACAAACTTTACACATAATGTTCAATATTTCACAATATACACTTTAAAATCTCTTATATAATAAAAGTAGATTCAAGAGAGGGGAATTTACACATGGAAAAACTCGTTCGCTTTACAGATGGTGCATATGAAGTAGAGGCGTTGATCACACTCGAAGAAGTGTGGGAAGATAAATTTGCGATTGGCATGCACAAGGAGCTTGCCGTCAAATCATTAACCATTAACGGAAATGAAGTATCAGAGATTAAACATGTTCGTGCACTCCTTCGATACTATCCGACGCTTGGTGTATCAGGAATCTTGTTGGCATTAGATAAGGCGGCTGCTGAGATTGTCGCATTGTCGAAAGATCAAGATCCAGCGCTCCAATACGTTGAACTCGTGGCCATTCAAATGGACGAGGAAGCGACAAACGACTTGAAAACATTATATGCGGCAATGTGATCTCAATTGGGTGAACCATTTCACCCAATTTTTTATTGCATCTTTTATTCGTTATGGTATGATGTTTACAGATGAAGAAATGGAACGCCATATCGTTGTCAACCATAAGCATGGGGATCTAGATAGCTAGATCGCTGTCAAAAAGCCACGTTCATAGGAACGTGGCTTTTTTTTGTTCAATGAAGTCGAATCCAGCCGCCACATCTTGAGCGAGGTGCGCATCCGAACCCATCGTGAAGGGGATGTGCAGGTCGTTCGCGGATTTTGCAAGTCCGGCGACGTAAGGTACCCCACAATCCGGTTTTCTGAGTCCGGCCGTGTTGAAGTCAAGTCCGAATCCCCGGTCGGCAATCACCTGTAACAGACGTACTTCTTCCTCTTTTACTTTTGAACGGTCCCATTCATAGTTTCTTTGATACTTTATCGGGAGATCGAGGTGTCCGATACGAGCGACACGGATGTCTTCCCACGAAAATGAGAGACCCTGTTCAATCGACTCATAATAAGCTCTCATGACGCTCTCGAATGAGCCAAACGCTTTGACGAGTTCATCAAACGTCTCGGCAGAATAATCAATCGGCATATAGGCGCCATCTCTATATAGGAAATGCTGCGATAAAATGACTTCATCAATCAATGGTGCGAAAGGCTTGAGTAAGGCAATGGTCTCTTTCTCTAAATGAGGCAATAAGTCGACTTCTAATCCAACTTTAATGTCGATAACCGCTTGATACTGCTGTTTCATCTGATGCAACGTATCGAGGTATTCTGGAAGTAAATCAATCGACATCGCCGAGTCTTGATTCGGGACCGGGTCGGTGAACGATAGGGGGAAAGGCGCATGTTCTGTGAACGTCATCGTTTGCAGGCCTTTTTCGATTCCGACTTGAATATAGTGTTCAATCGGATCATTTGTACCGTGTGGACAAAAAGGGGTATGCACATGGCCATCGTGGGTAAAGTCAAACATCGATTACACGTCCTTTTCAGTTCATTTGGTTGACAGGTGTTTCTCTGTTTGATAAATTTAACACAATACTTTAGTTTGGTAAAGTGATAACAAGATAAAGGGTGGTTATGATGATTTGGTCAAATTCAAAAGGTTCGATTCCAGAAGGCTGGTATGAACTTCAATCAGGAGATGTCATCCGTCCAAAACGATGGATGTTGTCATTTTTAGAGAAGGCAGAGTCAAGCGGCTACGCAGTCATCGATCCACCGCTTCTCGAATACTATTCACATTATCAAAATTTAGCGCTCTTTGACGAGTCAGCCTATTATCGATTGTTCGGGAACGACGGGGAACTTCTCGTCATGCGCCCTGACTATACACTACAAATCGCAAGAAAGTTAGCAGACGGTCATGAACCGATGCGTGTCGCTTACGCTGGTGCCGTCTATCGTCGGACGGTCAAACATTCCGGGCAACCCCATGAACGGCAACAGCTTGGACTCGAATGGGTCGATGGCGAAGAGAAGGACAGTCATCTGATTGAGTCCTTTCTCGATATGACGGAAGGAGTCCTGCCTACCGAACGTTTGACCATCAAAATTGGGTCAGCAGCCGTCATCTCGCTCATCGCGAAAGAGACAGGGATTCAGGAACGAACATTCCGAAAAATCTTAGCACTTCGAAACTTAGAATCATTACGTGAATTAGCAGAGACGTATCGCTATCCGTTGATTGCGAAGCTGCCCTTTTTAATCGGGAATTCTGCACTCGAAGAATTACGGTCTGAGGCACCGGAGTCTTTAAAAGAAGCCATCGGTGAAGTGGACGAGGCGGTGCAACACTTACGTACTATCGGATTAGAGGTGTCTTACGATTTCGGTCAAACGGGAGACTTTGATTACTATTCAGGATTGACCGTGACGGGAAGTGTTGAAGGCAAACGTGTCCTTTCAGGAGGACGTTATGATTCACTGTATGGACATTTTGGACACTCGAGACGAGCGTTCGGCATGTCGCTCGATTTAGAACAGTTAGATGAGGTGATCAAATGAAAGTAGCGGTCGCGAAAGGTCGGATTGAAAAAGCAGCCCGTCAATTTTTTGTCGAACGTGACTTACCCGTATGGCCGGAGAAGCGGGGACGTGAGTTGACGGTACAAGCAGGAGATCATGAATTCATTTTCGTCAAAGGGGACGACGTCTATAAATATGTGATGCATGGAGCGGCAGATGTTGGCATTGTCGGCGGTGATATTTTACGAGAAAAAACGCCAGGCGTACTCGAAGTCGTCGATTTACCGTTCGGTCGCTGTCGAATGGCCGTCTGTGGTCCAAAAGTTCGACGCAACGGCACAAAGAAATTGAAAGTGGCGAGTAAATATCCGAATATCGCCATATCACACTTTGCATCGAAGCGACAAAACGTAGAAGTCATTGCGTTGAACGGGTCGGTCGAACTGGCTCCGTTAACGGGACTCGCTGATTGCATCGTCGACATCGTCGAGACAGGCGCGACGTTGGCTGCAAACGACTTGGAAGAATACGAGACGATTTTTTCAATCAATGCAAAATTCATCACGAGTGAGACAGCTTTAGCAGAACAGCCTGACGAATTGAAGGCCTGGATTCGAAAGATGAGTCAGGAGGAGAACGCATGAGTAAAGAAACGAATCGCTCAAGGCGCGAAGCTTGGGTCGAAGCCGTGAAACCGATCGTGGAATCGATCGAGGCCCGCGGAGACGAAGCGCTGCTTGAGTGGACGAAACAATTCGACGGGGTCGACCGAATCGAATCGGTCGATTTGGCCCGCTTTAATCCGCCAGTCGCATATGCTGAATTGACAGAGGCGCTGACATTAGCAGCGGAACGGATTCGTGCATTTCATGCGCGTCAAGTCCGACAAGACGATGTGTTCGAAGATACGATGTTCCGACTTGGGAGACGCTATATGCCACTTGATTCGGTAGGGGTTTATGTACCGGGGGGGACTGCCGTCTATCCGTCGAGCGTCCTCATGAACATCATTCCGGCGAAAGTTGCTGGCGTCAAACGAGTCGTCATGGTCACCCCACCAAAAGCAGATGGTATTGACATTTCTCTCTTGATTGCAGCAAAAATCGCAGGTGCCGATGAGTGTTTTCTGGTCGGTGGGGCCCAAGCCGTGGCAGCACTCGCATACGGGACAGAAACGATTCGTCAAGTTGACAAGATTGTCGGCCCAGGAAATGCATATGTCGCGACGGCGAAGGCTCTCGTCTCACACATCGTCGGTATCGACTCCGTCGCCGGACCGTCCGAAGTGTTGATCATTGCCGATGAGACGGCGAACCCGAAGTGGGTTGCCGCCGACCTGCTCGCACAAGCGGAACATGACGTCGAGGCGACTGCGATTGCGCTCGTCACGTCAGAAACACTCCGCGATCAAATCGAGCAAGAACTTGAGCGACAATTAGTGCTATTACCACGCCAAGACATTGCGAGAGAATCGTTGAAGCGTGGCGGCGTCTTGTACCGGACAATCGAGGATACGATCGAGTACGCGAATACGATGGCCGCGGAGCACGTCCAGTTGGCCGTCAAAGATCCTGAGGCGTTGATGCGGGCGATCCGTCACGGTGGTTCGTTCTTCCTCGGACATGAGGCAGCCGAAGCATTTGGAGACTATATCGCTGGACCGAACCACGTCTTGCCGACGAGCGGGACGGCCCGCTTCTCTAGTGGACTATCGGTCGATGATTTTTATCGCCGTCAGACGTTCCTTGAGATGACAGAACTGGATGAGACGATTACAAAGGCAGCGA
The DNA here is from genome assembly GCF_018617255.1 of Exiguobacterium sp. s43. Classification (GTDB taxonomy): domain Bacteria; phylum Bacillota; class Bacilli; order Exiguobacteriales; family Exiguobacteriaceae; genus Exiguobacterium; species Exiguobacterium profundum. The sequence continues at coordinate 1,447,441 of NZ_JACSJT010000001.1, read as the reverse complement.
TTCGAATCGCCAAACAAGAACAATTAGAAGGACACGCCCGTGCGATGGCTGTTCGGATGGAGGACATATGAGACGAAATTATCAAAATATCCCACGCTATGTACCTCATGCCGCTTCGGGATATGCGCTCAATCAAAATGAAAGCCAATATCCGTTACCTGAACGTCTCGAACGAGCTATTCGAGACGTATCACTCGAGGCACTCAGCCGTTACCCAGTCGAAGAATTGCTCGCTTTAAAAGCAAGCTATGCTGACTATGCGGGAGTCGAGCCGACGCAACTCATGGTCGGCAGCGGGAGCGATGAGCTATTGGCCATCTTGAGTCAGGCGATTTTGGATACGGAAGACCGTGTGGTCGCACCGGCCCCAGACTTTTCGATGTATGGCATCTATACACAAATTGCCAGAGGGCATTTCACACAACCGGACGAACAGGGTTTGCGTTACGAGACGTTGACTGAGGTCATTCGAACAACCGACCCTAAACTCGTCTTGATCTCGAATCCGAATAACCCGACCGGAAAGATGTGGACACTAGACGAATTGTCTGACATTGCGACACGTGTACCGTACCTCGTTGTGGATGAAGCGTATATTGATTTCACAATGAAGGACTCATTTGTGTCTCGCTTGAACGAATATTCGAACGTCATCATCTTACGGACGTTATCGAAGGCGTTCGGTCTAGCGAACCTCCGGATTGGTTTCATGATTGCATCTGAAGAAATCATCGAACAGATTGACCGCTTCCGTTCGCCATTCAATGTCAGTGGTCTCAGTGCCGCTGTTGCCAACGTCGTCTTACGAGATGAATCTTATATTCAAGAGTCGATTCAGTTCCATACGGCGCAACGTGAGAAGTTAACGGAGTTGTTACGACCAGTCGGTGAGATTTTACCGAGCCGTGCCAACTTCATTTATGTCAAAACGGATGATAGTGAAGGATGGGCATCCCGCTTCCTTGATAAAGGGGTCCATGTACGTGCTTTTCCCGATGGACTACGTGTCAGTGCAGGGACAGACGAGGCGTATGCCTTGATCCGACAAACGATTGAAGAGGTGAATTCTGTTGAGAACAGCTGAACTAAAACGTGAAACGAAAGAAACGAAAATTGACATTCGATTAAATCTAGACGGAACGGGTGAAAGCTCCATTCAAACGGGGGTCGGCTTCTTCGATCACATGTTGACGTTGCTCGCTTTTCACAGTCAGATGGATTTAGACGTGAAAGTCGAAGGCGATACGTGGGTCGATGCCCACCATACGGTCGAGGATGTCGGGATCGCACTCGGTCAGCTCATCGCCAAGTCACTCGGGGATAAAGTCGGAATTCGCCGCTACGGGTCGAGTTACATGCCAATGGATGAGACGTTAGCGCGAGCGGTCATTGATGTGTCAGGACGCCCATTTCTCGTCTATCAAGCAGATATTCACAATCCGAAGCTTGGTGACTTTGATACCGAACTCGCTGAGGAATTTTTCCGTGCCGTTGCCATGAATGGTCGACTCACACTGCACCTTTCTGTTCTGTACGGGTCGAACTCACATCACATGATTGAAGGGTTGTTCAAAGCGTTCGGACGAGCGCTTGCCGAAGCGGTCTCTAGCGATGGGACGAACCGTCTCCCTTCTACGAAAGGATGGATTGAAGGATGAAAGTAGCGGTCATCGATTATGGTATGGGAAACGTATTTAACGTCGAACGTGCGTTACAAGCCATCGGTTGCTACGTCGTGATCACGAACGATGCAAATCAAATTGAAGAGGCGGATGCCGTTTTACTTCCTGGGGTCGGTGCCTTCCCGCAAGCGATGCAATCGCTCGAACAGACGGGTCTTATCCCACTATTGCAACAGATGGCGACGGAAAAGCCGTTTTTAGGGATCTGTCTTGGGATGCAGCTCTTGTTTGATTCGAGCACGGAAGGTATGCCGACAAAAGGTCTCGGGTTGATTCCGGGAACGGTCGAACGGATGCGAGCGAAGCGTCTCCCACACGTCGGATGGAACTCGATCCTTCGCGATGAGGATGTCTATTTTGTCCACTCTTACCATGCCGTGACGGCGGACGATTACATTGTGGCGGCAGCTGATTATATGGGTGAGAAAGTTCCGGCAATCGTTCAAAAAGGGCTCGTGACGGGCATGCAGTTCCACCCGGAAAAGAGCGGGACATTTGGTCTCAGCTTACTTCAAGAATGGAAGGAGGCGGTCGAGCGTGAGATTACTACCCGCCATTGATTTGATTGGAGGCAAGATCGTCCGTTTGACGGAAGGTGATTTTTCTACGGAAGAACAATACGGAGATCCGTATGAATTATTAAAAGCGTGGCAAGGGAAGGTCCCGATGATTCACTTGATTGATTTAGAAGGGGCCAAGGCAGGTGAGCCGCGTCATTTAGACGTTGTCTGTTATGCGAAGTCTCTAGGGTTCCTTGTCCAGACAGGAGGAGGAATTCGTTCAGAAGCCGCACTTGATGCGGTCATGGAAACCGGTGCGGATCGCGTCCTTTTAGGGACGAAGGCGTTTACGGATCCTGACTTTCTAGACATGGCGATTGAAAAGTATGGCAAGCGAATCGCTGTGGCACTCGATGCCTATGACGGGAAGGTCGCCATTAACGGATGGCAGGAAGCGACAAAACTCGATGACATCTCGGTCGCTCAAGACCTTGTCAAACGGGGGATCGAAACGATTCTATATACCGATATCGGATCTGATGGGAAACTGAATGGACCGAACGTTTCTCGCATGAAGGCGTTACGTCAAATCGTCAACGTCACATTGATTGCCTCAGGCGGTGTGACGACTGAAGAGGACGTGAAGGAACTGAAGATAGCGAAAATTGATGAGGCTGTCGTCGGGAAAGCACTTCTGTCCGGTAAGGTGAGCATCGAAGAACTGATTGAATGGGAGGCGCGATATGCTTAAACGCAGAATTATTCCATGTCTTGACGTGAAAGAAGGTCGTGTCGTCAAAGGGATTGAGTTCGTACAATTACGAGACATCGGTGATCCGGTCGAAATCGCGAAATATTACGATGAATCCGGAGCCGATGAACTTGTCTTTCTCGATATCACGGCAAGTACGGAGCGTCGCCAGACGATGCTCGATGTCGTCAGTGCGGTAGCGCGGAAAGTATTCATCCCGCTGACGGTCGGAGGTGGGATTCGTTCACTCGAGGATATCTCGTCACTATTAAAAGCAGGGGCGGACAAAGTATCGTTGAACACGCTCGCTGTAGAATCCCCAAGTCTCATTCGTGAAGCGGCCGATCGTTTCGGTTCACAATGTATCGTCGTCGCAATCGACGTAAAGTTTGAAGATGGCGAATATTATGTGTACACATATGGTGGAAAACAGAAGACGGACCTGTTGGCGGTCGAATGGGCGAAACAAGTGGCCGCGCTCGGTGCGGGTGAACTTCTTGTCACGTCCATGAACCAAGATGGAAAGCAGAGCGGTTATGACCTTGCGATTTTAGAACAACTTCGTGAAGTCGTCGACATTCCGATTATCGCATCCGGTGGGGCAGGCAATGCCGAGCACGTAGTCGAAGCGCTTGAGAAAGTCGATGCCGCATTACTTGCATCCATCTTACATGACCGAAAAACGACAGTAGAAGAGGTGAAGCACGTATGCACGAGTCACAACTTGCCGATGCGGTTCGTTTCGACGAAAATGGACTGATTCCCGCCATCATCGTCTCAGACGACGACGGGGCGGTCCTCATGCTCGGATATATGAATGATGAGGCAATCCGACAGACGCTTCGTGAACGGGTCGTCACGTTCTGGTCTCGTTCAAAAGGTCGGCTTTGGATGAAAGGGGAGACGAGCGGAAATACACTGGACGTCGTCAGCATCCACATCGACTGTGACCAGGATGCGCTTCTCGTTCGTGTTCATGCGAATGGCCCGACGTGTCATACCGGTAATCGAAGCTGTTTCTTTACGGAGGTGAACGTATGATTCATGAATTGGAACAATTGATTCAATCTAGAAAAAATGAACCGAAAGAAGGTTCGTATACGACTTATTTATTGGAACAAGGCGTTGAAAAAATCGCGAAAAAGTTCGGGGAAGAAGCGTTTGAGGTCGTCATTGCTGCTATGACGGATGAAGACTTGGTTGAAGAGTCAGCCGACCTTCTGTATCACTTACTCGTCTTGTTAGCAGCCAAAGGTGTTCGTTTAGAGGATGTGGAAGCGTTACTCGCCAAGCGTCACGGTACTACCACACCGGCGAAACCACGTCGCGACGTCACGGAATGGTAAATAAAAGAGGAAGGAGACGCGCTCCTTCCTCTTTTGTGTTACCGATTGACCGAGGCGGCCATGCGAATGTACGTATGGCGTCGTCCGCGAATCGCAATGGATAGTGCCTGAATGTTCTCTGGTACGGCAATTCCGGACAGTCCGGCGTCACCTATATGCACGATATCTGCTCCGCCTCGTTTTGAAGAGAGTGCGATTTCCCGAACGGTCTCGACATCTGCGCCTTCTTGTGACGTTCCAATCGCCGCTAACGTGAGAGCGCCGAGCACTTGCAATTCCTGAACGAGTTCGTGAAACGATTCTTCACGGACGCCAGGTACAGTGCCTGGAGCCGGAAGGAGGATGATATCTGCGCCAGCTTCAACGAAGCGGATATACGCGTCGCGGTCTAACACATTGCCTGCACCGGCTTGATGCATTTTCCCGGCAATGATGACCCCTGCGAATTCACGACGTGCTTGGATGATTGCTTGTTCGATTGCTTCATTCGTGACCCCGGTATTCGGATTGCCTGTCAAACAGACGAAGTCAAACCCGAGCTCCGATGCTTTTTGGAACGCTTCGATTGAAGCGAGTCTGCCTCGTTTTACTTCATTCATCTCGGACGACTTCTCTGAAAAATCAACAGGTTCCAAGTTGACTCCAACTGGCAATCCAATCAGTCGTTTTAGTTCGAGAATCGGATGATCGCTCATCTCATCACCTGGCATCTCCCCGAATAATGCATGACTTTCAAGTCCTTTAATGTAAGGATGAAACACATCGATCATGTTCAATAAAATCAAGTCGACACCGAATGCTCGTGCTAGTTCTGCGTTTGTCACTTCTGGATACAACGGCTGCACCGTCGGGATGACCTCGGCCATGACCGTTCGACCTTCTGCTTTTCGAATCGAATCGATTAAATCTTGACGATTAAACGTGATAAAATCACTTGCTCGACATTCCAGTATTCGTTTCATGTGATCTGCCTCCTTCTGCTCATCCTTGTCTCTATTCCCTAAACCCTTGAAAAATCCTCTATACTAATTTTAAGGAGGGATTATGATGTCGGAAAAAGAAAAGATGATTCGTGGTGAACTGTATTTAGCTGGTGATGAAACGCTCGTTGCAGATCGGAAGCATGCCCGGAGATTAACTGAACAATTCAATCGTTCTGGAATCGATGATTTGGAAGAACGAAAAGAGATTCTTGGTGCGTTACTCGGATCGACGAAAGGGTCATATTATATCGAGCCGAACTTCAAATGTGATTATGGGTATAACATCCACTTAGGAGATCGATTCTATGCGAATTTTGACTGTGTCTTCCTAGACATTTGCCCCATCACGTTTGGGGATGACTGCATGCTCGCACCGGGTGTACATATTTATACGGCGACACATCCGATCGATCCGATCGATCGGATCTCAGGATATGAGTTCGGGAAGCCGGTGACCATCGGCGACCGCGTATGGATTGGTGGAGGAGCGATTATCAATCCCGGTGTGACGATTGGGGATGAGGCCGTCGTCGCATCCGGTGCGGTCGTCACAAAAGATGTGCCATCTCGAACAGTCGTCGGAGGAAATCCGGCACGTGTGATCAAGACGATCGACTGACAAAAACTCCTGAACGCGTGGTTCAGGAGTTTTTGACATGACTTGATTGCTTGTATTTCTGAATAGCTGTATATGCAAGATGAAGCGCCGTCTCATCACCAATCGTCATCCGAATCCCCGTAGGTTGTTTCGACGTGTGTATGTTCAAGTCGGTCAAATGGGCCCACACTGCTTCAGGTTGTTCTAACTCGATATACAAGAAGTTTGTCGATGCAGGGAGGACATGACCGATGGATTCAAAGGCTTGCGCCCACTTTTGACGCATCTTGTCATGCCATTCGATTGTTTCGTGAAGATAAGTCGCATCTTTTAAGAAGATGTTGCAAATCTTCGCGCTCACCCCGCTAATGTTAAATGGAGGTATGAATTGACGGAAGTAATGTGCGAGCTCGCTATTCGTCACCATGAATCCGATTCGGACGTTTGCCAATCCGAACGCTTTTGACATCGTACGGAGGACGATGAGATTCGGATGCTTCGCGATAAACGGGATCATGCTGTCATTCGGTGTGAAGTCCATGTACGCCTCATCCACCACGAGGTACGGCACGAGTGAGGCGAGATGCGTCAACTCTTCTACGGTCCACAGCTTTCCGGTTGGATTGTTCGGATTCGATAGGAGAAGAAGTTTTGGATGATGTGTCTCAATCGCCTTTACCATTCCTTCATATGATAAATCAACGGCTTGAACATGATGACCGTGTGCGATGGTCGTGAAGATTGGATACATCGAAAAGTCAGGTGCCGGAGACAAGACGATGTCATGTGGTGCGAGCAATGCTTGCGTCACGACATGAATCATCTCATCACTCCCACAACCGACTAGTAATTGCTCGGGTGTGACGCCAACGTACGCAGCGTAGCGTTCGAACAATTCATTGATCGGTTCGACCGGATATTCGTGTAAGTCATGATACGTCAACGAATCAAGCTGACTCTTGATACGGTCAGGTAACGGGAACTGACTTTCATTTTGATTTAACCGATGTCCCGTCGGATAAACGACGGGGTAGATCGGTAGCTCGACTTGTCTCATTCAGTTGGCTCCAGCGAGAACCATTTTTTCACCAATTCATCGATTTCACCTGACTCCATCATCTTGTTCAACTCTTCGTTGAACTGGTTTCGTAACTCATCATCTAATTTGAAGGCAGCAGCCGATCCTTTTTCGCCATCTTCTTTCAAAGCGAATGTATAGAAGCTGTCATCTTGGTCTAAATACTTTTGTGCTACCGTGTCTTCGATGACCATTGCATCGATTCGACCTGTGTTCAACTCTTGAACGATTTCAGGGATCTTGTTCAACGATACGAGTTCAGCGTCTGGAGCTTGTTCTTTAGCGATATTTTCTTGAATCGAAGCCGTTTGGACACCGATTTTCTTACCAGACAAATCTTCGATTGCCTGAAGGGACTCGTCTTTTGTCATGATCAAGTTTGTCGCGGATAGATAGATGTCTGAGAAGTCCGCATTCTCTTTACGCTCTTCTGTTGGCGTCATCCCGGCCATGACGAAGTCGACACGCCCGCTGTTCAAGGCCCCAAGTAAGCTACCGAAGTCCATATCTTCAATCTTCAATTCGTAACCGAGACGTTCTGTAATCGTCTCTGCGATTTCAATATCGAATCCGACAATCGCATCCCCGTTTGCCGTATCAACGAATTCGTATGGGAAGTAATCGGCGCTCGTCCCCATGACGAGCGTTTTTTGTTCTGTCGCTTCACCTTCTGTCTCTTGACTACATGCACCGAGTAATACTGCGCTCATCATAAGTGTTCCTGCTAATAACCATTTTTTCATATTTGTATAATGCCTCCCTGTTGTAGATGAGACTAAGTGTATATGTATGATTATTAATTGTAAAGAATAAATATACAAAAATCATTAAAAAAAGAAACACTTCCTATATGAAAGCGTTCTCTTCTTAGTTTTCCAAAAGATACGACATAATTCGCTCAATCGGAAGTTCCCGATTGTCCATCGTATAGGTTTGTAAGTATGGATGGTTAGTAGGCCTTTTGCAGTGTTCATTCATCTTAGACCAATTCTCATACGAAATTTGATCAATTTGACTCGGTCGTCTGACACGGTTTCGAAGTCGTGCGTTAATTTCTTTGTAATTTTCATGACGACACTCGATATAACGATAAGTCGCTCCGTAATTGGTGGCAATCGCTATCCCTTTATCGAGCATTTCATCATAGAGACAAGGACTGTCGAGAATGACGTTTTGTCCAAGTGATAGGTGATACTCGGCGAGGGACCAATCGACATCATAAGCCATCTTCCCAATTTCTCCATCTGAGAAGTTACCATCAGGAAGCGTATGGAGTAGGGAGGTCTTTGAAACATCATGATCGATGACGACCGCATGTACATGTTGGATGATTCGCTTAGCTAATGTAGATTTTCCTGATCCAAGTGTTCCAAACATTTGAAGAAAAAACAGATGATCACCTCTTATCTAAGTAGGAGTAAATCTTATTTCTCATACAACTTGAATTACTTGTTATAATGGCTCAGTTCTTCAATGTAATCTTCGATACAAGCGACCTGAATAACCTGATATGGCTGATTAAAGGTTTGGTCCGATGTTAACATTTGCATACCATGATGACATTTCCATCAAGATCTTTAAAATTGTACCAATGTTCGTGCTCGATGGGTGTGATGACCTCAATGTCGTGTTGAGTCATATAAGAATAAGCTTGATGAATATCGTGCGTATTTAAGTGAAACAGCGGTGTCTGGATGATGTTCTCTTTTGAGTAGATTTTACTATCTAAAACGAGGTTCGTACCCTCTAATGGAATGACATATAAATGGTCGAATAAGATCTCTCCTTTTGTTGAAAGATCAAATAAATCACAATACCAGTCATGCGCTTTTTGAATATCACTTACCGGAATGAAAATGGTACCGATTTTGTGAAGGATAGGGTTCATAGAAACTCCTGCCTTTTCATTTGATGAATGAAGTTTTCAACATCTTTCCGAGATTTTAAGACGATGATCTGTTTCTCGTGAGAATATTGTTTGATTCGTTTGACCATCTCTGGCTTTTGAATGTCAGGAAAATTCCAAACCCACTTCAGGAATGCGAAATCGAGTTTTTCCTCACAGGATGCACCCATATCAGGTCGTGTCGTACCACGATATCGGACAACTCGCTTGAGGACGCGATATATACAGACGATGCGTGGAAGATCGATTAAAATGACAGTGTCCGCTGCCTGTAGTCGTAAATCAAGGGTATTCCCGAAATTTCCATCGATAATCCATTCATCCTTCTTCACGAGTTGTTGTTGGATGTCGATTCGTTCTTCTCTCGGTGCCATCACCCATCCCGGTCTCCACATGAGAGCGTCCAAATGATAGACATCGAGATGTAATCGTTCACCTAGTTGACGGGCGAGTGTGGATTTCCCCGCACCACCAGAACCGATGATCATGATGCGTTTCATATTTAGATTGCTATCAATCGTCAAGCTGCTCATCTACTCTTATTCATCCTCCAATACAATCCATTTCTTCAATTGACCGTCCTCTTCGTAAATGACCCGGACGTCCATCTGTCCGATAACAAGACGTTGTTCCGAACTGAACACGACAATCGGATAGTTCGTGGACACCGGCTTATCCGTCTCAAAGATAGGGCTATGCGCCTGCATCGCGTAATAGCCGTCCGATCTCGTGTTGGCTGCCCCTGCATCAATCTGTGTCACATGCTCAAATCCTCTCAGTCTGAGCACATAACTATAAGACGTTCTCGCCCCTTGTTCGAGACGCCATTCTTCGATGGTGGCTGATTTGTCGTCCATTGATCGTTCTTCTAGCACTTTCTGTGCCGTATACTCTTTTTCGTAAGGAATCATCTCCTGGATGCTGACGACGGTCATCGTCGCGAGCTTGAGCGATTCCTCGGAAGGTGGGGTAATCAGTATACCAATAAAGATGAGGATAGGAATCAATAAATAAACCATGACACGACTACGCATTTTCATCACCTTACCTTTTCAGACTGTAAACTATTTCTGCATAAGAGAATGGGAACCCTTTAAAAGACATCCCTAATCTCAAAAACCGATTCATTTCTTCAATTTTGTAAAGGAGCAGGTATGATATAAAGAGGAGGGATGTACATGAAAATCGGGGTCATAGGTGGAGGCGTTGCGGGTTTGACTGCAGCTGCGCTCGCGCAGCAGAAAGGGCATGATGTGATTGTATTAGAAGCATCGCGTGAATGGGGTGGGTGTGCCGGCAAGTTTCAACGGGGTGACTATTTGTTTCCTGCAGGGGCAACGCTCGGTATGGGATTCGAACGAGGAGGGGTCCATCAGCGGGTTCTTCAGAAATTGGGCGAATCGGTCGAGGTGACGTTACTGGACGAGGTGATGGACATTCAACTGCCTGACGTCACCGTCACTTACTATCGCGACCGCAAACATCTACTCGAAGAGCTTAGTCGCACTTTCCCTGAGAACAGTCAGGCGATTCATGCATTCTATCGTGAAGTGTGGGGCGATTTTGAGAAGATTCGTCCATTGTTTCAGCAGTTGCCCGCTCTTCCACTTTGCACGGTCTCGGATATGATCTATGCACTAAAAGGATTCCGGCCGAATCAAATCACAGCGCTAATGAAACTCCAGCGTCCACTCGGCGACACGTTGGCCCGTCATGGACTAAGCGGTACAATGTTCGAGCGATTTATCGATGGCGTTCTGCTCGACAGTTTGCAAACCGGTGCGAAAGAAGCGAGTCATTTACTCGGTGCAGTGGCGCTGTCAGTCTATCACGAAGGAGCGTACTATGTGGAAGGTGGACTGTATCAATTGGCTCATGCGTTAGAGCGCGCCGTTCGGACGTTTGGTGGGGAGACGAAATTAGGGAGAGACGTCCAATCCATCGAACGAGTGACGGATGGATGGCTCATCACCGATCGAAGAGGACGACTTGAACTGGTCGATGTCATTGTTTCCGCCATCCCGATTGAACGGACGAGCGAGCTTCTGAGAGGACAAGAACAACGACGCTTCAAACGACAATATCGCAGACAATTGAAGCAGTCACAATGGGGCACGTTCAGTCTGTACCTCGTCTTGCCTGAGGATGTGTGTCGACAGAAACCGCTGTTTCAACAAATCTATCACGAGCGATTACCGAGTGGGCATGCGTTCATTTCCATGTCCGCGCCGGATGACGTGTTGCGCACAGAAAAACCGGAACGGACCATCACGGTATCCACACATATCGATTTATCAGAATGGCAACATTGGAAAGACCGGGCGGCATATGAGAAACTAGAGCAAGATTGGACCAATCGTCTCGTCGACGTCGTCGCAACTGCTTTTCCCGCTTGGGACCGCGAGTCGTCACTACTTCTTCCTGGTGGACCCGGGGCATGGGTGAAGTATACGAAGCGACCGCATGGGGCAGTCGGAGGTTATGCGCAGACTCCTAGCCAGGCGCTCTTTCGCGCTGCAAGTTATCGCACCGACTTGCCGAACTTTTTTGTGTGCGGGGATACCGTATTTCCAGGAGCGGGGACGATTGGCGCGATGACGAGCGGATTACATGTCGCCCGGGCACTCGGGGTGACGATTGATTAGGGGGATACTGATGAAGAAAAAAGCGTTTGATGAACTGACAACGATGGAATTGTATCGCTTACTGGCATTACGAACTGAGATATTCGTGGTCGAACAGAACTGTCCGTACCAAGAGGTGGATGGAAAGGACGTAGCAGCCATCCATTATTGGATAGAAGAAGATGGAGAGATCGTCTCTGCGCTTCGCGTGCTGACGGAAGCATCTCCGGTCGCCATTGGACGTGTCGTCACGAAAGCGACGCATCGAGGGAAGGGGTATTCCCGCCTTTTGATGGATGCGGCAATCAAAGATTTTGGACATGAGACATTATATCTGCAAGCGCAGACGTATGTGGAATCTTTTTATGCATCGTTTGGCTTCAAACGGACGAGTGATGTGTATCAAGAAGACAGTATTCCACACGTCGATATGTTACGTGAATCAACGAATCCCGCTAGTACCGTTTCCGAATCGTTCATGTTAGAATGAGAAAGAACATTCACGTGCCATTGAGCACGATTACATTATAGACATAAAGGGGTTTACAATGGTGACCGATCAACAAGTAATTGCAAAAGCAAGAGAATTGGCAGACGTATTAGCACAAACACCAGAAGTGGCGCGTTTCAAGGAAGCGGAAGCGAAAGTGAACGGAAGTGACCGCGTACAGACGTTGATTAAACGAATCAAGTTCTTACAAAAAGAAGCCGTCAACTGTAAGCACTATGGCAAGACGGAAGCACTTGCGAAAGTCGAGCAAAAGATTGATAAAGCGATGGAAGAACTGGACTCGATTCCGGTCGTTCAAGCGTTCCAAGAAACACAAGTCGAAGTGAACGATTTGCTTCAATACGTGACGGTCACGCTCGCGAACTCCGTGACGGACCGCATCATCGAATCGACGGACGGCGACGTCCTTGCAGGGAAGACAGGGAGCGGCATGGCGGCTGAACAAGCACGCGGCGGCTGCGGATACTAAAACGACACAGCTGGCCGATGGTCAGCTGTTGTACTTTCTAGAGGTGAATCAACATGCAAGAAGTCCATCAGACACCAATGATGAAACAATATTTCTCCATCAAGGCCGACTATCCGGACGCCTTTTTATTCTATCGACTCGGCGACTTTTACGAGTTGTTTTTTGAAGATGCACAAATTGTCGCGAAAGAGTTAGAGCTCACGCTTACTTCTAAAAATGGGAAACAGGCTGAGCATCCGATTCCAATGTGCGGCGTCCCGCACCATTCCGCGGCAATCTACATCGAACAGTTGATCGAAAAAGGTTTTAATGTCGCCATCTGTGAACAGACGGAGGATCCGAAGGCGACGAAAGGGCTCGTGAAACGGGAAGTCATCCAAGTGATCACGCCAGGTACATATATGGCGTCACTTAGTGAAAAAGAGAACCGATATCTCGTCGCCATCTCGGACGTCGCAGGCCGATTCGGAATTGCTCGCGGTGACGTCACGACGGGGGAATCATGGTTGACGACGCTCTCGTCAGAAGAGGCCGTCTTACGGGAAATCGAAGGATTGCTCCCGAACGAGGTCATCGTCGAGGATGAACGGTTAGCCGACTTGTTAAGTCAGACCGGGATCCCACTCTCGATTCAAGTGGACAAGCGGGAGAGTCCGCTCGCACAAGGTGCGAAAGATGAGGCACAGCGCTCGGCGTTTGAGTTGTTGTTCGCCTATCTCACGAAAACACAGAAACGTTCACTCGATCACTTGCAACCGGCTGTCGTCTATAAGATCGAACAGCATATGCAGCTCGACGCCAATACGGCCCGAAATCTTGAGTTGTTCCGTTCGGCTCGTTCAGGAGAACGGAAAGGGTCACTCCTTTCACTCCTTGATGAGACGACGACGGCGATGGGCGGTCGTTTGTTGAAGCGTTGGCTCGAACAGCCACTCTATACAGAGCAAGGCATCAGAGAGCGACAGGACGCCATAGAGAACTTAGTGGACGACTTCATGTTGCGCGATCAACTACAAGAAGAGCTGAAGCGAGTCTACGATATCGAACGCCTTGTCGCAAAAGTCGGGTACGGGACGGCGAATGCGCGAGACCTCGTCCAACTACGCGACACACTCGAACGGATGCCAGCCGTCCGGTCACTTTTACAAACGGTGAAAGCCGATCGCTTGCAGCAAATCGAACAAAATCTCGACTCGTTCGAGACGTTGAGTGAACAGCTCCGGGCTGCCCTCGTCGATTCACCTCCCATCTCGACGAAAGAGGGCGGGATGATTCGTCACGGATATTCGGAAGAGCTCGACGAACTGTTAGAAGCGAAAGCGAACGGGAAATCGTGGATTGCCAACCTCGAGCAACAGGAACGCATCGCGACCGGCATCAAGTCGTTGAAGGTCGGGTATAACCGCGTATTCGGTTACTACTTGGAAGTGACGAAAGCAAATGCGAAGTTGCTCGAAGAAGGGCGTTATGAGCGGAAGCAGACGTTGACGAATGCGGAACGATACATTACGCCTGAGCTAAAAGAGAAGGAAGCCCTCATCTTGGGAGCGGAAGAGAAGAGCTGTACGCTCGAATATGACTTGTTTGTCGAACTCCGCGAAGAAGTGAAGACGTACACGAAGGACCTTCAGCAATTGGCCCGTTCACTCAGTGAGTTGGATGTTCTCCTCGCCCTTGCCGTCGTGGCCGAGAAACGGGAGTATGTGCGTCCGGTTACAGCGACGCATGTACAAATCGAACGAGGACGACACCCTGTCATTGAAACGGTCTTGCCTCGAGGTGAGTATGTCGCCAATGACTTGACGCTTGACGACACGCGTCAAATGTTACTCATCACCGGACCGAACATGTCCGGTAAATCGACGTATATGCGTCAATTTGCCTTGATTGCAATCCTTCATCAAATCGGTTCATTCGTCCCGGCAGAAGCGGCGGAACTCCCGCTCTTTGACCGCATCTTCACAAGGATCGGTGCGGCTGACGATTTGGTGAGCGGACAGTCGACGTTCATGGTCGAGATGACCGAGACGCGACAAGCCGTCACCGAGGCAACGAACCATAGTCTGATTCTATTAGATGAGATTGGTCGCGGAACGTCGACGTATGACGGAATGGCGCTCGCACAGGCGATTGTTGAATATATCGCCTCGTCAATCGGCGCGAAGACACTCTTCTCGACGCACTATCATGAACTGACAGTGCTCGAAGATTCGATTCCGACACTTGAGAATGTTCATGTCCGGGCGATTGAGCGGGATGGGCGAGTCGTCTTCCTCCATGAAGTACACCCAGGACGTGCCGACAAATCATACGGGATTCATGTGGCGGAATTGGCTGAACTTCCGGATTCATTGATTGACCGGGCCCGGACGATTCTGTCAGAACTCGAGTCGGAAGCAACGAAACCGAGTTTGAACGAGCAACCTGCTCCACCTTCAGTGGAAGAAGTCAGCCAGTTGTCGCTGTTCGAGTCGAATGACGCCGTTCGAGAACAGCTGCTCAAACTCGATTTGTTGGCAATGAATCCAATCGAAGCGATGCAGGCGCTGTATGAACTGCAACAGACCGCAAAGAAAGGGTGAGTCGATGGGAATCATTCGAGAGTTACCTGAACAACTCGCGAACCGAATCGCAGCCGGGGAGG
Organism: Exiguobacterium sp. s43; assembly: GCF_018617255.1. Lineage (GTDB taxonomy): Bacteria > Bacillota > Bacilli > Exiguobacteriales > Exiguobacteriaceae > Exiguobacterium > Exiguobacterium profundum. Next base: position 1,432,349 of record NZ_JACSJT010000001.1, on the reverse strand, counting down.
TCGTCGAACGACCGGCTTCCGTCGTCAAAGAATTAGTCGAAAATGCCATTGATGCGGGAGCGACGAAAGTGGATGTCAACTTACAAGAGGCGGGCATCCGTCTCATCAAAGTCCGTGACAACGGGCATGGGTTCCATGAAGAAGACGCGGCGCGAGCCTTCTTGCGACATGCGACGAGTAAGATTCGGGACGAGCACGACTTGTTCCGGATTCGGACGCTCGGTTTCCGCGGTGAGGCACTCGCCTCGATCGCGTCGGTCAGTCACGTCTCGTTGAAGTCGAAGCGAGCAGATGAGGATGGTTTTGAGATGACGCTCGAAGGCGGTGTCGTCAAAGAGACGAATCCGGCGGCGACGAATGTCGGGACCGAAATCGCGGTCAGTCAGCTCTTCTTCAACACACCGGCCCGTCTGAAATATTTGAAGACATCGGCGACAGAACTTGCGAGCATTACCGATACGTTGAACCGTTTGGCGCTGTCCCATCCGGAAATTCGCTTCACCGTCTTTCATGAAGAGAAAGAACTGTTGCGAACGAACGGGAATGGGGACTTGAAACAAGTTATGCTCGCCATCTATGGTCGCCAAGTCGCCGCACAAATCGTCACGGCGTCGAGCAAGACGAACGACTATACACTGAGCGCGCATCTCGTGCGCCCGGAAGTGACCCGTTCGAACAAACAATATGTGACCCTCATCTTAAACGGTCGAAGCATCAAGAACTTTGCGCTGACCCAAAGCGTGCTCGAGGGCTATCATACGCTCTTACCAATCGGTCGTTATCCGATTGCCGTGCTCGAAGTGAAGATGGACCCGATGTTGATTGACGTGAACGTCCATCCAACGAAACGTGAAGTACGCTTGTCGAAAGAAAAAGAATTGTGCCAGCTCATTCGAGAGACCGTTCAATTGACGCTCCGGGAGCAACGTCTCATTCCGTCTGTGAAACAAGAGCCGAAGCCGAAACGTGTGACACCGTCCGAACAGTCGAAGCTCGACTTTTCGATGGAGCCGCAACCTAAACAAGCAGACACCGTCGAGTGGAACTATCCGATTCCTCGGGAGCGAAAAGAGTCGCTCACGTCTCCTTCCCAGTGGAATCCGGCGCCGCTCGTTCATGAACCGGAGCCAGAGATGATTGAACCAAAACAGGTCGAAAAGCCTGTACATCAGTCGGAGCGTTTACCGGCGTTAGACGTCATCGGACAACTGCATTCAAGTTATATCATCTGTGGAGCGGAAGACGGGATGTACGTAATGGACCAACATGCTGCCCAGGAACGCATCAAGTATGAGTTGTTTTATGAGCAGTTAGGACGTCCAGAAAAAGAGTATCAGCTTCTGTTGATTCCGCTGACGTTAGAGTTCACGCAAGAAGAGACGCTCGCTATCGAAGAAGTGCTCCCGCTTCTAGCGGATGCAGGCATCACGTTAGAGCCGTTTGGGGGTAACACGTTCCTTGTCCGTGAGATTCCGACATGGTATCCGCAACATGACTTAGAAGGCACGATTCGTGATCTAGTGGAGATGGCCATTCAACAGCGATCAATCGACATTGCGAAATATCGAGAAGAAGCATCGATCCTTATGGCGTGTAAACGATCGATCAAAGCGAATCATCCACTCAATATGGAGATGATGCGACAATTGATTGATGATTTGAGTCGTACGACGTCTCCGTTTACGTGTCCGCACGGGCGACCGATTCTTGTGAAATGGAGCACGTATGAGCTTGAAAAGTTATTTAAACGCGTTATGTAATCGTCTTGTTACCTTGTTTTAACACGATGTAACGTTTATTTACGAGTCCTCATGGGAAAACTATACACATGTCACTCAACGCATCGAGGTTGAGAGGTGGCTTTTTCACTGCCTCACCCTCAAGATGTCGACATGAAATGTATATCAATGTAGGAGGAAAAGAAAATGACGAACAAACTTCAAGTATCAAAACGAGAATTACGCCCACGGTCACTGCGCACGAAGTTGCGTAAGGAAGGAAAAGCGTTAGGCGTCGTCTACGGCTACAAAGTAGACAGCACGCCAATCGTATTTGACGAGATGGACCTTCGTAAAATTCTTCGAGACCACGGTGACAATGCCTTGATTGAACTCCATTACGATGGAAATAAAATCAACACGCTCGTGCACGGATCGGAAACGGACCCGTTCACAAACTTCTATCAGCACGTCGAATTCATGGCCGTGAAGATGGATGAAGAGACAGAAGTCGAAGCGGATATCGTCCTTGTTGGCGACGCGAAAGGCGTCAAAGAAGGCGGATATCTTGCCCAGTCACTTTATAAAGTGACGGTCGCTGCGACACCGGCCAACATCCCTGAACGTATCGAACTCGATGTATCAGAGCTTGGAATCGGCGATTCGGTGACCGTAGCGGATCTTCCAGAAGACAGCTCGTACACGATCGTCTCGGAACCAGATATGCACATCGCCTCTGTGAATGAGCCGGTTGCAGAAGTTGAAGACGAAGAATCGGAAGAAGGTTCAACTGAAGGGGAAGCATCAGAAGCTTCTTCTGAAGAAGCTGAAGAATCGACTGAGGATAAAGAATAAGCAATTCGATTATAAAAAAGGAGCATCATCCCTAGATGGGGTGATGCTCCTTTGTTTTATTGTCCAAACGAATCTGAACTTAATACTTTTAGATCAAAGTGAGGAAAGTGATGTAGCATTTTTGAGTTCGCTTTAGAGTGATGCAACTAATATTATGATTCTTCACCATAGAAATGATAATCCCGGATCAATACATGGAACATCTGATTATTGTAAATTGCACACGCTTTTCATTTTTGGAACCCATTTTTTAGCTATTGGAACCATTTCTCTTATTTATTTTAAAGTTTGTTTTGAATGCTCCAATTATTTTTTTTATGAATATTAATAAAAAATATAAGAGAGCTAAATTAAACAGCAACCCAAATAGTTCAAAACTGTAATCTCCTTGTCCTAGGTTACCTAACCAACGAGCTGGAAATCCATAGTATATGTAGGGTCCCTCTTCTCTAATCCCAATCTGAGGAATGAAAGAAAGTATCATTACAATAATAAAACTAAGAGAAAATACCTTAAAGTTGAATGTGGAACCACCTTTTGACATTTGGGAATCGCATCCTTTTTATGATTTTTTTGTATTTTAATCATCTGATTTCTATTTTCTATGTTATACTAACATTTTACTAAAATAATTGGAAAAAACAAGGGGAGTTTATAGTGATGAAGAACAAACTTGCTTTTTGTACACTGTCCACTGCGCTATTTTTTAGCTTATTTAATCAATCTGTATCCGCCAGCGGAGATATTGATGATTTGAGCAACAAAATTTCAAGTGAGAGTAGTCATGTAGAAATTGTTAAGGCAGAAGAAGTACCTGAAGGAGTATCTAGCATTAACTTTGATTCATATGAGGATTTTGAAAATGCTGTACGTGCTTGGGAAGTTGATCAATTAAATCGAGAAAAAGAAGAAGATTCATTATTTAGCTTAGGGATTGTACCTTCTGCATCACCTTCATTTTATGCTAAAGCAGCAGCCTCTAAAAGTGGCACTGATCGTATCAAGTGGAGCTCTGCTGAAGAATTGCGTTGGGTGTACTCATTGTGGTTACCACAAACCATGTATATTGATTTCGAGTATACTTATACTGGTTCAGGGTCAACAAAAAAATTCAGTAAAATAACTTCTGTAAAGTCGAATAGTAATGGTTTCCCATCAAGTTGGCATCAAACAACGTCTGCTAAAAACATTTCTGCGAATAAAAGAAGCGTATCCATTAAAATTCAAGGATATCATTTACTAGGAGTAAACATTAGCGGACAAAGCGTAGGAGCAAAATTCAGCGATTCCTATAATAAAAAATATAGCTTCTAAAATAAATAGTATACAGTTCACTATTTCTATCGATACTCTTAGTATCCCTCAAAATGTTGAATAATGTTTCTGACTACCTGAAAATGGATTGTGAGACATAATTCAAAGTGAGGGATTTTTTTGATGGCTCTTAAACAGCTTAAAATTTCCATATTATGTTCAAATTAAATATAGTGAATTTTAAGGAGAAGTAATGTTATATGAGAAACTCATCGAAGTATTTCATTTTTGTTTTGGGCGCCGTTTTTTTTATTTTAGATGAAATATTACGAGACTCTATCTCGTGCGGTATGTAGCTTGGTGAAATTAAATTGAACCGAATACGGTTGATTTTGATGGTTAACTACTCTGTTTCTTCATTATGTGGAAGTATGCTATCCTCCCGAAAATAGGGAGAATTTTTCTTTGTCACAAATCCGCCATATGTAAACGATTACGATGTGAACACTCTGTCAATTCATGCAAGACAGGATTGCCAACAGAGACTGTACAGTTTATATTGTTAATGATTTCACATATTAGAACTGATACTTTCCTATTTAATTATTCAGAAAGAAGGGTTTGTGACATGGCATCAATGGAAATCCATGCACTCGAATCATTACGAAAAAAAGCACAGGCTTCCTCGCAAATGATTCATTATCGTCCAATGGAATACTTTTTACGGGCGATGTTAGCCGGGATCTTTATCGGCTTTGCTTCAATCTTCACGTTGAAAGTCGTCAACGGTATGTATTTAGCGGAATCTCCGTTCACGACACTCATTGGAGGCTTCTCGTTCGGGATCGCGCTCGTCATGATTATCTATGGGGGAGCCGAATTGTTCACGGGGAATACGATGTATTTCACAACGTCGACACTTCGCGGTTATACGACGCTTAGTGATACGATGCTCGTCTGGTTGCTCTGCTTCGTCGGGAACGCACTCGGGGGAATCCTATTTGCGTTACTACTTGCACCGACTGGCGTCATCCAAGAACTCGGGATGAACAACTGGTTGTTCTCCGTTGTTGAGGGGAAAATGCACCATACGACGGTCGAAATTTTCTTCCGCGCCATCTTCTGTAACTGGATGGTCTGTCTCGCTATTTTCTTACCGAAACAAATGAAAAATGAGTTCGCTCAAATCTTCTCGATGATTTTCCTTGTCGCGGTCTTCTTCGCTTCAGGATTCGACCACGTCATCGCCAACTTCGTCTTGTTCGCCTTGACGCTCGTCGTCCCACACCCGGAGACGATTAGCATGGCAGGTGCAATTCACAACTTGATTCCTGCAACGTTCGGTAACATTATCGGTGGAGCGCTCTTCATGGGAGCCATCTATACGTGGCTCAACTCGAAGGGTCTCCGTGAAGCACAAGAATTAGAGGAAGAAGTCGAATTAAAAGTTGTAAAAGCGGTTAAATAAATGATGTTTGTCACATGTAGCGTAGAGCCTTGTCTTATCGAAGACGAGGCTCTTTTTTATCGTATGCCACAAGTAAACTGTCACAATATCGACTCGTGACCATCGAGAAAAACACATGCCATAATCTATATATAGGATTTATAAAACGATTAATATTGTTTTGAATCCATATATAGTGAGGTGATGGGTTTTGAAATTACTGCAGTTGTATGAGGACGTCTGCATCTTACCAGACCAAGACTTAGTACAAGAGAATGCGAACGTGGACGGTAAATCCCCGCTCGGGAAACTAGCACGACTTTCTTCGGAAGTGTCGAAAGAATTGTCGCAGACGTATTTGATGTCGGAGCGATCAAAACAGGCCGTCACTGATAACTATTTATATGTGCACGACGCCGACTATTACATCACTGGCTCGACGACATGTTGTCAAATTCCACTCGGTCAATTATTAAAAGATGGATTCCATACGGGGCATGGAACGATCCGGTCACCAAAGGACATTCGCTCTGCCATGGCACTCGCGTCGATCATCCTTCAAGCGAATCAAAATATGCAGCATGGGGGGCAGGCCTTCCCGATGTTTGACGTCGATTTGGCACCGTATGTCGAGAAGACATATGAGCGTCAACTGAGCCGACTCCAATCCTTACCCGTTGACTGGGACGATGCGCAATTGAAACAACTCGCGGAAGAAGAGACGATCTCGGCGACGTATCAGGCGTGTGAGGCGTTCATTCACAATGCGAACTCGATGCATTCACGAGGTGGCGGTCAAGTCCCGTTCGTTTCGATCAATTACGGGACGGATACCTCAAAGTGGGGACGGATTCTCATTCGTGAGCTACTTCGTGCCACGGAACGGGGATTAGGGAATGGGGAGACTCCGATTTTTCCCATTCAAATCTTTAAAGTAAAAGAAGGCATCAACTTTCGGAAGGACGATCCGAACGTCGATCTTTTCCGTGAAGCGTGTCGGGTCACCGGAAAACGTCTCTTCCCGAACTTCTCCTTCATCGATGCTCCGTTTAATGCCGCTTACTATGATGGGACGCATGCATCTGAAGTGGCATATATGGGTTGCCGCACTCGGGTCATGGGAAACCGACACGGAGAAGAGACGTCGATCGGTCGTGGCAATCTTTCCTTTTCCACACTCAACTTGGTGAAGATGGCACTTGTCTCGGAGTCGATCTCGGATTTTTACAGCATTCTCAACCGATATGTCGACATCGGGATCGAACAGTTGGTCGAGCGTTTCGAATATCAATGTACGCGTCGCGCTGAAGAATTTCGTTTCCTCTACACACAAGGTGTCTGGCGTGGAAGTGAGCAGTTACATATTCATGATGAAGTCCGAGACGTATTGAAACAAGGAACGCTTTCACTCGGTTTCATCGGACTCGCTGAAACGTTGAAGGTGTTGACGGGAGGTACACATGCTGAGTCGCGTGAAGCGGAGCGACTCGGTCTTGACATCGTCACGCATTTGGCCAATCGCATGCGTGCGGCAGCCGAAACGTACGACTTGAACTTTTCGTTGCTCGCGACACCGGCAGAAGGATTGTCAGGTAAATTTGTGACGCGAGACCAGGAAACGTTTGGGATGATTGAAGGTGTCACTAATCGTGCCTTTTATACAAATTCATTCCACGTGCCGGTCTATCAGTCTGTATCAATTCGTGAGAAAATCCGAATCGAGGCACCGTATCACGCATTGTGTGACGCGGGACATATTTCATATGTCGAAGTCGATGGGTCACTTGCCCACAATGCGGAAGCGGTGGAATCGATTGTCCGCTTGATGCGACAGCATGATATCGGCTACGGTTCCATCAATCATCCGGTCGATCGTTGCGGAAATTGTGGGTTAGAAGGACTGATTGACGATGCCTGTCCGACGTGTGGCGAGGATACAAACATTGAACGAATCCGCCGCATCACCGGTTATTTGGTCGGGACGATGGACCGTTGGAATACGGCGAAGCGGGAAGAAGAACGGGCGAGGGTGAAACACGATGCGCATTCTATCCGTCGTTGAAGAATCGGTCGTTGATGGACCAGGCATTCGGACGGTCATCTTTACTGCCGGCTGTCCCCACCATTGTAAAGGGTGTCATAATCCTTCCTCGTGGAATCCAGACGGTGGCGATGAGATTGAAGTGGATGAACTTGTCCGTCGCATAAAAATGAGTGGCTGGGACGGCGTGACCATCTCTGGAGGCGAACCGTTCCTGCAATCGTCAGCGCTGGCAGAACTCGTCACGGCGTGTAAGTCGCTCGGTAAAAACGTGTGGGTGTATACCGGTTATACGATCGAACAGTTGGAAGCGATGCAGGACGAAGCGATTCAAACCGTGTTAGATTACGCTGACGTCCTCGTTGATGGCCGCTTTGAGAAATCGCTACGAGACATGGGACTCCGCTTTCGGGGATCGAGTAATCAACGCATCATCTTCTTGAATAAAGTGTAATCGAGGCGGAGATGTCTCGATTTTTTGTATAATGATGAAAAGGGGGAGTTTTAATGAAATGGTGTAGTTTTGAGATGCAAGAAGAGCAACGAGTGGGAATCGTCGAAGGTGATTTCGTCTTTGATGTCAGCAATCAAGTACATACGACAAACTTATTAGAGGTAATTGCCCGTGAGTTCGAACCGGATATCGATTTGGACGTGGCGCCATCATACCGAGTGACGGAGGTGAAATTACTCGCCCCGTACCGTCCATTGAAAAACGTGATTTGTATCGGCAAGAACTACGAAGAACACGTGAAAGAGATGGATACAGCAGGAGCAGGGAAACTCGTCATCTTCACGAAAGCACCGACCTCGGTCGTCGGTCCGGAAGCGGTCATTGAGCGTCATCCTGAATTGACGGACAAACTTGACTATGAAGGTGAGCTCGCCGTCATCATCGGCAAGTCTGGACGAGACATCGAAGCGGTCGAGGAGCACATTTTCGGTTACACCATTCTAAACGATGTGACGGCTCGAGACGTGCAAAAAGAACATGTCCAATTCTTCCGTGGCAAGTCGTTCGATACGTTTTGTCCGATGGGACCGTTCGTCGTCACACCGGACGAGCTCCAGTTCCCTCTCCAAATCAAAACAAGTGTCAATGGGGAGACGCGTCAAGATGGGACGACAGACGATATGATTCGTCCGATTGATGAACTCATTCGTACACTGTCGAAAGGCATGACGCTCGAAGCGGGCGACGTCATCGCGACGGGTACACCAGCCGGAGTTGGGCACGGGATGACGCCACCGACGTATCTACAAACGGGAGACACGGTCGAAGTGACGATTGAAGGTCTCGGTACGTTAAGAAATGTGATTGTCTGAATGAAATGACGTAAAATGTGAAGAATCTTGTAATTCATTTATCATTTTATAAATGAGTGTTCCTCTTCGTTATAGTAAGGGTAGAAGATAACACAGAGGAGATGAATCATTATGGATCGTCACGATCAATCAAATGAACACGATCAATTACATGAATCAGAGCAACAAAAAGATTGGTTAGATACAGAACTCGGTTCATCCAACCGAGAAGAGACAAAAGTACGAACACAATCAAAACCGTCATTCGTCAGCCGTATGTTCCCGGGACTTGTCGGTGGAGTCATCGGAGCGTTGTTGACGGGCGCAATCGCATATCCGTTCATCGACCAACCGGCTACGAGTGTGAGTGATACGAACGTGACCTCGCAAGGGACTCCGGTCCAGACGTCATCAAATGTGTCTGACTCTTCGGTCACGAATGCCGTCGCGACCGCTCAACCTGCAGTCGTCACCGTGAACAACTTCGCCCAAACTGGCTTCTCGAGTGAGGCGGTCGAGGCTGGAGTCGGATCAGGTGTCATCTATAAAAAAGAAGGCGACTCGGCATTTATCGCGACGAACCATCACGTTGTCAACGGCGCGGACAAGCTGACGGTCACCTTTAATGACGGAACGACTGCGGAAGCGACACTCATGGGAAGTGACGCGACGTATGACTTGGCCGTCTTGAAAGTGGACGCTGACAAAGTACCGGCCGTCATCTCAATCGGCAAATCGAGCGAGTTAAAACCGGGTCAAACGGTCATCGCCATCGGGAATCCGCTCGGACAATTCGAGAACTCCGTGACACGCGGTGTCGTCTCATCGACGTCACGTCTCGTGCCGGTCGATACGGATGAGAACGGACAGGCCGACTTCAACGCTGAGGTCATTCAAACGGATGCGGCCATCAACCCAGGTAACTCGGGTGGTGCGTTAATCAACGAAGAAGGACAACTCGTCGGAATCAACTCGATGAAGATTGCGACGGCAGAAGTCGAGGGAGTCGGCTTCTCGATCCCAGTCGACATCGCCCTTCCGCTCATCAATCAAATCGAACAGACGGGAGAAGTGAATCATCCGTCACTCGGCGTCTCACTTCGTGACGTATCAGAGTTCCCTCCAGGTTACTTGACGGAACAAATCAACTTGCCTGAATCTGTGACGGCGGGAACGATTATCGTAGAAGTGCAGCAAAACAGTTCAGCCGCAAAAGCGGGTCTTGAGGCGCGTGACGTCATCGTGAAAATCAATGACAAAGACGTCAGCTCGTTCATCGACCTCCGTAGTGAATTGATTCGAGATACGGACGGAACGGTCGACATCGAATATGTCCGTGACGGAAAAACAGAGACGGTTCAAGTCGAGATTCAAAACGCGAACGGTTCTGCATTGTAAAAGGTGGGCAATAAGCCCGCCTTTTTTGCTATGCTTATACAAAAGGAGGATGAGTTATGGTACGAAATTTATATGGGGTGTTACTCTTCGGGGCAGGGGTATTACATTTTGTCAAAGAGAAGGCGTTCATGTCGATTATTCCGAAGTCATGGCCGTTCCGTCGGTTGATGGTGCAACTGAGCGGAGTCGTAGAAGTCGTCTTCGGGGCGATGCTCTTACTGAACAAGGGGACGACGTTCGTAAAGATAACGCTACCGGCATTCTTTATCGCCGTCTTCCCAGCCAATATCAACATGGCGGTCAAACCTTCTAGAATCGGTGGGAAAGTCATTCCGAAATGGGTTACATGGGGACGACTCCCGCTTCAATGGATTCTTATCAAAGGTGTCAAAAAAATCTAAAGGTGTGGAGATACATATGACAAACGTACTCAAGTGGTTTGAACATTTTCATGCTCATCCAGAAATCAGTTGGAAAGAAGTCGAGACGACTCGAACAATCGCATCCATCTTATCAGACTGGTCGATTCCCCATCGAACGTTTGAGGACGTGACCGGAGTAATCGCGGAGATTGGATCGGGAGAAGAGGTGATTGCGGTCCGAGCCGATATCGACGCGTTATGGCAACAAGTGGACGGTACGTTTCGAGCGAACCATTCATGTGGGCACGACGCGAACATCAGTATGGTGCTCGGTGCGCTCGAACAGTTGAAAGACGAAGCGTTACAAAAGCGAATCCGTTTCATCTTCCAACCTGCCGAAGAGCAAGGAAACGGTTCGCTCGCCATGATCGAACGAGGTGCGCTCGAAGACGTGACGCAACTGTTCGGGATTCATTTGCGTCCGATAGAAGAATTGAAAAAGGGGCAATACGCGGCGGCAATTCAACATGGGGCTGCCTTCTTCCTAAAAGGAGAAGTGCTTGGAGATGATGCCCATGGAGCGAGACCACATCAAGGGCAGAATGCACTCGATGTCATCTTCACGATTCAACACATGCTCAAAAGCATTTACTTGTCACCGTTTGAGCCACACTCCGTCAAGTTGACAAAAGTCCATGCTGGAAGTGACAACATGAACATCATTCCAGGAAATGCGACGTTCTCGATTGATGTCCGTGCTCAACAAAATGAAGAATTGCTCGAACTGCGCAATCGTGTCGAAGACATGTTACTCCAGGTCGGTCAGCTTCATCGTGTGAAACTTGAATGGGAGTGGCAAGACTTTACACCGGGAGCCGTCGTTGGGGAAGAGTCTAGCCAAATCGCCAAGCGAGCGATTGAGAAACGCTTCGGTGAATCGGCTCTCGTTGAACGGATCGTCACGTCAGGTAGCGATGATTTTCATTTTTATACCGTTGAGAAACCGTCACTTGATGCAACGATGATTGGCATCGGCGCTGATTTAGGTCCAGGTCTTCATCATCCGCATATGACGTTTGACCGTGACGCGATAGAAGATGGGGCACGCCTGCTCGCGGATGCGCTCCGGATTGCAGCAACATAAATCAAGATGGGTGGGATAGACAGATGTCTGTCCACTCATTTTTTTATTGCATCCACTCCTTGTAAGCGCTATCATAACGTTATTAGCGACAATATAACGACAATTCTGAATTCTCGCTATAGGGGAGGAAGTTAGATGGAAACAACGGGGAACAAGCAAGACATGAAGTTAGGGTGGGCACTCTTGCCACTCGGGGTGATGATCGTCGTCATGCTCATCTCGATCGTTAAGCTCGGTCAAGGTCCACACATTCCGCTCATCGTCGGAACGGCAGTCGCTTCAATCGTCGCCTGGCGTCACGGTTTCAAGTGGAAAGAAATTGAGGAGATGATGTATAAGGGGATTCGACTCGCCTTGCCGGCAGTCGTCATCATCATTTTGGTCGGGTTGACGATTGGGGCATGGATCGGTGGAGGCATTGTTGCCACGATGATCTATTTCGGACTGAAGATCATCTCGCCGGCATACTTTTTGTTAACCATTTGCCTCATCTGTGCGGTCGTCGCGCTCTCAATCGGGAGTTCATGGTCGACGATGGGGACGATTGGAGTAGCGGGGATGGGCATCGGGCTGAGTATGGGGATACCGGCGCCGATGGTAGCGGGGGCTGTCATCTCAGGAGCTTACTTTGGGGATAAGATGTCGCCTTTGTCAGACACGACAAACTTGGCGGCAGGATTAACTCATACGAATTTATTCGTACATATTCGGCACATGCTCTATACGACAATTCCAGGACTCATCATTGCACTCGGGGTATACGCATGGCTCGGTAGACGATTTGCAGATTCTTCGACAGACTCGTCTGAAATCACACAGACATTGACGATTTTAGAGGACAGTTTTGTCATCTCACCATGGTTACTCCTCGTTCCACTCGCCGTCATTTTGCTCGTCGCAAAGAAGGTGCCAGCGATTCCGGCGCTCGTCGTCGGGATTGCACTGGGCTTCTTGGCTCAAGTGTTCATTCAAGGTGGAACGCTCGCTGACAGCGTAGGCGCTCTTCAGAGTGGTTATGTCATCGAGACGGGAAATGAACTGGTCGATAACCTCTTCAGTAGAGGTGGTCTTGATGCGATGATGTACACGGTCTCGATGACCATCGTCGCGATGACGTTCGGGGGGATTTTAGAATATTCGGGAATGCTACAATCTATTATGAACCAAATTTTGAAATTGGCGAAAACGGCAGGTTCGTTGATTGCTTCAACGATTTTAGCTGGGATTGCAACGAATGCGACGTGTTCGGAGCAGTACATCTCAATCGTCGTCCCGTCGAGAATGTTTGCTGGAGCATATGAAAAAATGGGACTACAGTCGAAAAACTTATCTCGTGCCCTCGAGGATGGAGGGACGTTGACATCCGTTTTTATACCGTGGAACACGTGTGGGGTATTCATCCTCGGCACACTTGGGGTCGGAGCTTTCGAATATGCACCGTACGCCGTCTTGAACTTCATCGTACCAGTCATCTCGATTGTATATGCCTTTACGGGATATACGATTGAGCGCATGGCAGTCATACAACTGGAAGAACCTGTCGCAGAACAAGCGGCTCAATAAAACGATTCCCGGTCGTTAATCGACCGGGAATTGAAATTTATAGACGGTACGCGGACGACCTTGGCTGTAGCTCATTTCTTCGCCAATCCGATGAACAAGTTTTGCATCAACCAATTTTTTGATGAGTCGCTCTGTCGTACGACGTGTCACGTTTAAATGGTCGGTCAACTCTTTCGCTGTAAACTCGAGATGGTCCGTTGAAAAGTGAATGAGCTTTTCGATATTAATCGGACTCATACCCGTCTGTTTCATCATGTCATAGACACGCGTTTGCGTGACACGGAAATGAATCGGTGCCGGTTGATCGGTGAACGTCATTCGTTTTGAATCGTCGACGATTCGTATAGTGGAATTACTTGTCGTATGAAGTGCAAGTTCGGCATGCTCAATGGCACGTTGATAATCGGACCCATACCCGATACCTACATGACCAGGAGTTTCCTCTGGCAAGATGAAACCGTTTGACATGGCGGATTCAATCTTTCCTTTACTCGATAATAGGATGATGCCGTCTTGAGTGGACTCCATCAATTTACCACCGAAATAATGATGTTTTGTCGTATGGTTGAGCGTATCTTCACTTGCCTCCGAGTAGAAGAGCACAGCGAGTTGTGACTGGTCCAATTTGTTCAAACGAATCTGTTGAATAAAATCATGGAAGTGGTGGAGAATTCTCTCTTCTGGCTCTATCATGAGCTGACTAGCAAAACCATTTTCCACTAAGTGTCGATGGACTCGTTCGACACTTGTCAAGGCGAATCGAGTCGTCCCAGTTCGTTGAAGTTGCTCATGAAACGAAATCAACTCTTCGAAATTCATATACGGACTGAGTTCTTTCACTTGCGGTGGCGACATGTGGCTTGGAAACGATGCTAAAATCGAATCAAGTCGTGACGCATCAACGAGATCGATAGAGAGATGTTCGAGTCGAAGCTGTTGTGTCAATGTCACATATAAGAGTGACGTCAATAACACGACATCATCTTGAACGACGTGATGGGCAAATGGAAGGGTCACTTCCTCCGTCGCATACGTATAAGGGAATGAACCGGAAAAGAACACTCCGTCGAAAAATAGGAGATGCGTAGCGATGTCTTTCGCTTCTCGCGGGTCATCATAAGGAAATCCCTCGATTCGAACATCGGGTAAGGAAGAACCGTTCTGTACCTGTTGTATAAACGATGGTGAGCCGACAACGGCGATATGGATGGACATGTAAAATCCCCCTTGCAATTTAGCGACTATATAACGACAATATAGAGGAAAGGACAGTTGAAGTAAAGGAGTGATGAACATGAATATTCAAAAAATAGAAATTTTCTCGGTTCGCTTTCCATTAAAGGTACCATTCATCGTCAGTTATCACCGTTATGATGATATGCCTTCTGTCATCGTCAAAATGACAACCGCATGTGGACTTGTCGGTTATGGAGAAGCCGTGGCGGATGAGCATGTGACGGGTGAGTCCGCTGAGAGCACGGTCAGCGTCCTCCGTCATCTATTGGCTCCGCTCTTAATCGGAAAAAATCCGATGCACCTAGAGCATATTCATGACGAGATGGACCGTGCGATTCGTGGTGTTCCGGCTGCCAAAGCAGCACTTGATATCGCGTGTCATGATGTGATCGGGAAAAAGCTGAATCAACCAATCTACGAATGGATTGGCGGTCGGTACCATGAATCATTCCCTGTCACTCACGTCTTGAGTATCGGAGAGCCGAGCCATATGGCACAAGAGGCACTCGAACAAATGAAACGAGGCTATAGAGCAGTGAAGATGAAGGTCGGAGTCGATGTGCAAACGGACGTGGCGCGTGTCAAGGCGGTACGGGAAGCGGTAGGAAATGACGTGCCGATTCGAGTTGACGTTAACCAGGGATGGATCAACGCGGCCAATACGGTTCAAGCCATGCGTCTACTCGAACCGTATGGAATCGACTGGGTCGAACAACCGGTCAAGGCGGATGATTTTGAAGGCATGCTCGAAGTGAAACAAAAAATCTCAGTCCCGCTCATGATGGATGAAGGGTTGAAAGATATTCACGATATGAGACGCTTGACGATGATGCAGGCAGCCCATAAAGCGAACATCAAGCTGATGAAGTGCGGTGGCATCTATCCAGCGAAGAAGTTGGTCCATATGGCGGAGATGTCCGGAATCGAATGCCAGATTGGTTCTATGGTCGAATCCTCCATTGCATCGAGTGCAGGATTCCATGTCGCTTTCTCGAGTAAAATCGTGAAGACGGTCGAGTTGACGGGTCCGCTCCGGTTCGGGAAAGATGTAGGAAACTTATCATATGATTTACCAATCATCTCGCTGAACGATCGTCCGGGACTCGGTATTGACGTCGATGAGGACGTGTTACGTGAATTGACGACGGAATCTTACGTGGTTGGAGATGAGTCGCATGTGGCAAGGTGAGATCAAAGACCTTTCACTTCATGTATGCGTCCTAGGCTTGTCGGATTTACCGGAACTGTTAGCCGTTCAAGATACGGTCATTCAGGCGTTGGCTGAACCGGAGCACTATCAATCGTTATCGGTTGAAGAGTTCACGAAACTGTTGACGGATCAGACGTTGATTGGGGCAAAAGCAGATGGTCGGATTATCGCGTTCCGAGCGATGCTCATCCCACCGATTGATGCGGAGCATCTAGGGCGAGATATCGGATGGCCGGAGGATTCGCTTGAACGTGTCCTGTATCAGGAAGTGACGAACGTCCATCCAGACTTCCGTGGATATGGACTACAGACACATTTAGGCAAACTGTTGATGGCACAAGTGGAATCGGATGATCGATTCGATGTCGTCTGTGCAACTGTCGCACCGTTCAATATTCCAAGCATGAAAGACAAGTTCACGCTTGGACTCCGAATCGGGGCGTTGAAAGAAAAGTATGGCGGGAAACTCCGCTATATCTTTTACAAAGAGATGCATCGTTCGTGGCATCCCACATCAGAAGTGATGGATGTGCCGATGAAAGAACGGATGAAACAAGTTGAGTTACTCCAAACTGGTTGGATCGGGACGGGCATGATGAAACAAGGGGAACAGTGGATTGTTCGATATGAGAAGTAAAAAATCCTCGTCAGCTTGACGAGGATTTTGTTCATTCGAGAACGAAGAGTACATCATTCGCGAATTTCTCATACGTACGGTCACTCGGGTGGAACTGGTCGGTCGCAAGGTCTCTTGATAAGTCAGAGATGTAGGCGAACGGGTCGATCACATCGATATTCTGCGCATTCGCCAATTGTTTCGCGGATGCGTTCCAATCGAGGATGAGCTGATTGAATGCTTGTCCATTCTCATCATTTTGAAACGGATTGTATAGACCGATATACACGATGGTTGCTGAATCGTTGAGTGATCGAATTTCAGTGAAAATCGTTTCTAAATTCGTCTTCGCATCCGTGACCACTTGTTGAATATCGACGGATTCGAAGTTATCGACGTTTTCCCCACGGTTGAACAAATCGTTTCCACCGATGGTCAACGTGATATATCGTGCGTTCTCAATCGTTCGACGCACTTCAGGTTGCTCGAGTTGTGTGAGTAAATCTTCTGTTCGTGCCCCAGACACGGCAAGGTTTTGCGTACGTACGCCTTCTTCTTCAAGAGCAGTGCTGACAGGCTGTACATATCCTGCGCCTGATGTTGACCCCACACCGCGTGTCAACGAATCGCCTAATGCGACGTAGACGTCTCCTTCTGGCTCGGGACGTTCATCTTCGGAGACGGAAAGTGTTCGCTCCGGCGGATTGACGATATCTTGATAGCCGATCCATAGACCGTAGACGGCGATTCCCGTTAAAAGAACGGCGCCACTTAAAAATGCATACCATTTCGACTGTTTCATGGGCTGACCTCGCTTTCTATATAAACATCATATCAAATATAAATGGATGTGCCCTATGTGAATGTTCGAATAGGACAGATTCGCTTTTGTCCGATAGAATAAAGAAAGAGGTGAGACAATGGAACCGACGTTAAAGCTACATCAACTAACTAAAGTGATTGGGAAAAAGACGATTATCGATAACATTTCGTTAGACGTCTACCCGGGTGAGGTCTTCGGATTTTTAGGGCCGAACGGCGCCGGGAAGACGACGACGATTCGAATGATTGTTGGCTTGATCAAACCGACGAAAGGAAATGTATCGATTTGTGGGTATCGTGTCGACAAACAATTCGTCCAAGCGATGAATCAAATCGGCGCAATCGTCGAGAATCCAGAGCTGTATAAGTTTCTATCCGGACGTGAGAACTTAGAAGCGTTCGCACGCATGTTACCTGGCGTCGATGATAAGCGAATCCAAGAAGTCATTGACCTCGTCGATTTGACTGCTCGAATCGATGATAAAGTGAAGACGTACTCTCTCGGGATGCGTCAGCGGCTCGGGATTGCCCAAGCGTTATTAAACAATCCACGGGTGCTCATCTTGGATGAGCCGACGAACGGGCTCGATCCGATGGGGATTCGGGATTTACGACTTTTCATCCGTCGTCTCGTAGAAGAAACGGGGCTGAGTGTTCTTGTGTCGAGCCACATCCTAGCTGAAATTGAGCTATTAGCGGACCGAGTCGCCATCATGTCGCGAGGCAAGATTGTCAAGGTGGGGACGGTCCATGCTTTGATTGAAGAACTCGCGTCAACGGTCGACTTACATGTGACGAATAGCTTCGAAGTATTGCCGATCGTTCAAGGGTACGAAGGAATCGACCAAGCGGACGTGGTGGACGAACGAACGATTCGTATTTCCATGAACGTGGAAGAGACGGCGAAGTTAAATCGATATTTGATGGAAAGAGATGTCGAGGTGTTCGGACTCGAGCGCCGAGTCCAAACGTTAGAGGACCTCTTCATCACGTTGACAGGCGGTGATCACATTGCCTAATCCATCGATGCTCGGCCTCATTCGTAATGAAGTGCTCAAGATTCATCGGAAACGCAGATTGATGGTCGTCTCTATCATCTTGATCGTACTTGTTTCGATGTTCACGTATGCGAACTATCGTCAAATCGAGAAACAACGCGAAGAACAAGGAACGATTGATTGGCGTGTCGATCTCCAGCAAGAAATCATCGATACACAAAACCGACTCGCCTCCGCGAACGTCCAAGACGAGTTTCGGCAGATTCTTGAGTTCCAAGTCCAACAGAATCAGTATTATCTTGATAATGATATCAATCCGAATTATCCGGGAGCTCCGACGTTTATGCGCGTCTTCTTCTCCCAAGGAACTACGCTTGTCCTACCGCTGTTCATTATTGTATTGATGGCAGATATCGTGAGCGGAGAACATAATGATGGAACGATCAAGACGTTGTTATCGCGACCGGTCCGGCGATATAAGGTCTTGCTCGCCAAATGGCTGACGACGCTCCTTTATACATCGATTTTAATATTTGTGACCGCCGTCGTCAGTTACGCCATATCCGGCATCGTTCTCGGCTGGGATGGATGGAATGCTCCGATTTTGACCGGTTTCCAAGCTTCGCCGACCGGAACCTTCTCGACCGACTTTGTGCATACGTTGCCGATGTGGGAGTACCTGCTTATGTCGATGGGTCTTTCATGGCTCGTCGTGGCTGCGGTCGGGACAATTTCTCTCATGATTTCTGTCTTGGTGAAAAATACGGCGACTGGAATCGGAATCATGATGGCTGTCCTCATCTCGGGGCCACTCTTGACATCGCTTGGCTCAAACTGGGATAGCTCGAAATACCTGGTGAACGTCAACTTCGGTCTTCATACCTATTTGGAAGGGCAGGCTCCTCCGATTGATGGGATGACGTTACCGTTTTCGCTTCTCGTCATTCTCATTTGGTCGATGGTCGCCTTGGCGTATGCGTTTTACCACTTTACCCAAAAAGATGTGTATTAATTATTCGTGCTCCTTTCCTAAAGGAGCACGAATTTTTTTTGGATAAAATTAGGTCGTAAATAGAATGAATGGTTCTAAATACTCAATATTATGAATTATCAAAATAATTAAAAAGATGGATACAGCCTTTGTGGGAAAGTGTGTAAAGTAAGAATCATCACAAAGGAGGTAAACACATGAAAAAAGTTGTTTCTACATCACTAATCGCAGGCGTCTTGCTCGTCCCACAATTGGTCGGTGCGGCAGAATTGAAGTCAGGCACTCTGACGAAACCATCAGAAAGTGCGCCGACAACCATTGTAAAAGAGTATGTCAAATCAAAGGGTGAGTTCAAGACGATCGAGTCGAAATCAGACAAAGTCGGGAAAGTGGTTAAACTCCAACAGACAGTTGATGGCGTGCCCGTATTCGGTGGTGTGGTAGTCGGTGTCGTAGATGAAGCGGGTCAATTGAAGACAGTCGTGGATGATGCGAAATCGGTCAAAAATCTACATAAGTCAATCAAGTTAACTGAAAAGAAAGCCATTGCGAGTTACAAAAAGCTTGTCGGTCATAAAGGGGCCTACGAGCTCGAACCGGAAGCAGAATTGATTGTCTATCCAAAAGGTGACAAGTCGGTCTATGCATATCAAGTGACCGGAACGATCCTTGAAGCGGAAGAGCCATCACGTTGGACATACTTCATCGATGCGGGGACGGGTGAGGTACTCAATAAATTCGACCAGTTGGCTCACGCGAGACCGACGAACGGTGTGACAGGTACGACCTATACGGGAACGGGAATCGATGTTCTCGGCTACAGCCAAACGTTCAAGACAACGAAGAGCGGATCTTACTATTATCTCCAAGATTCAACGCGTGGGAAGGGAATCTATACGTACGATGCGAAAAACCGTACGACACTCCCAGGTTCGCTATGGGCTGACGTGGATAACGTCTTGAACACGACTTATGACCGTGCCGCTGTCTCTGCACACGTCAACGCGACAAAGACATATGATTTCTACAAAAACACTTACGGACGGAACAGCTATGACAACGCCGGAGCTGCATTGAACTCAACGGTTCACTATAGCCGTAGCTACAACAATGCGTTCTGGGACGGAAGTAAGATGGTATACGGAGACGGAGACGGTCAAACGTTCACGTATCTTTCAGGTGCGCTTGACGTAGTCGCTCACGAATTGACTCACGCGGTCACGGAGTACACGGCAGGATTAATCTATCAAAACGAGTCCGGGGCGATCAATGAAGCAGTATCGGATATCTTAGGTACAGTGGCGGAATATAGCGTCGGCACAAACTTCGACTGGTTGGTAGGGGAAGACATCTACACACCTGGTGTAGCGGGCGACGGACTTCGTTCGATGGCGAACCCGGCTGCATACGGTGACCCAGATCACTACTCGAAACGTTACACAGGCACACAAGACAATGGTGGGGTTCACATCAACTCAGGTATCGTCAACAAAGCGGCATACCTCTTAGGTAACGGTGGATCGCACTACGGCGTATCGGTGCAAGGAGTAGGAGTCATGGCGATGGGGGATATCTATTACCGTGCCCTCAATGTTTACTTGACACCAACGTCTAACTTCTCAAGCCTTCGTCAAGCGGTCGTACAATCTGCGAAAGACCTTTACGGTGCGACAAGTCCGCAAGCGGTATCAGCTGCGAAATCATTTGACGCTGTCGGAATCTACTAAGTTCTCAACATCTCTTCCGAAATTTTCGGAAGAGATTTTCTTATGCAGTTTTTGGGTAAATCAAGGTTGAACGTCGAGCGAAAAGGAGAACGAGTATGAACACGAAGGATTTTATTGTGTCACCGGACAGCAAGATTCAATTAGATGATTATCCGACGACAGTTTCAGACAAACCGAAGGATGAGACGTTGACGACTGAACTCATTCCGAACAGTGTTGAGCGATTAAAAGAACTACATTGGCGATTATATGCCGAGAGTAAGAAAGGGATTATCGTCGTCTTGCAGGCGCTTGATGCGGGTGGGAAAGACGAAGCGATCAGCTATATCTTTTCAAATTTGAATGCCCAAGGACTGAAGACGAATGCGTTTCAAAAACCTTCCGATACGGAGAAAAAGCACGACTATCTGTGGCGAATGCATGATTTGTTACCTGAAAGAGGACAGGTCGGAATTTTAAACCGATCCCATTACGAAGAGGTCATTGCGCCTCGTGTCCATGATTTGTTGGGGGACGAAGTACTTCCGGAAAAAATGGACCAGGAAGAGGTCTGGCAGATGCGCTATCGTCAAATCAACGATTATGAACGCTATTTACATGAAAACGGATTCGAAGTCATCAAGTTCTTTTTCAATGTATCTAAGGATAAACAACGAGATCGCTTGCTTGAGCGGTTAAAGGATCCGAAAAAGAATTGGGAATTCTCCTTCAGTGACATCGAAGAGCGGCAGCATTGGGAAGAATATCAAGGAATCTTTGCCGAGATGTTGTCGCACACATCAACGGAAGTCTCACCCTGGTATGTATTGCCGGCAGATGATGAGTGGTATAGTCGTTTTATTATTTCGTCAGTCATGATTGAAGTTCTTGAACGCATTGATCCACAATATCCGACTTTCACGGATGAGGAACAAGAGCGAATCGACGAGGCCATCCAAACCCTTGAGAATGAGTAAGGCGTGGCGTTCTCGTGAACACTTAAAAATCCCCTTGCACTGAAAGCGAATTCAAGCTAAAGTGATACAGTAGATTAAAGGTCAGACATCTGTACAAAGGGGTAATGAGTGTGGGTAATGTAAGTTTACTATTCGGTGGCGTCGCACTGTTTTTAAATAGTCTCGTTCTTCTCGGGAAAGTGGATAGCAAGAGCGCAGGATTTTTTAGTTTGTTTACGGGACTCTTACAAACGTTTATCGCCACATGGTTATTGATTGGGGCGAGTCCAGAAGAGCAATTCGGTCATGCGAGTATCTATCTATTTGCGTTCACTTATTTATATGTAGGGGTGACGTTTATTTTGAATTTAGACGGACGTGGCGTTGGCTGGTTCTCATTATTCGTTTCGATTGCAGCTGCTTTTTACGGTGTGATGGCGATTGCAGAAAGTGATCCGATGGGGGCATTGACGTGGTTCTTCTGGTCATTCCTTTGGGCGCTGTTCTTTTTTGGAATGGGACTCGGGAAACCGAACGAGACCATCACAGCACGTGTCGCCCTCGTATTATCATGGTTGACGCTGATTGTCCCGGCGATGGTTGGGATGGCTGGACTGATGAACGGATGGTATGACATGGTTTGGTGGGCGGCGAGCGGTACGGCAATCCTGTACTTCATCGTTTCTGTCAAGCGTACGAAACAGACGATTGAAATTGCTTCATGATGAATTGAAAATGATCCGAGGTCATCGAGCGCGTTCAAGTCGTGCCCGATGTCCTTTTTTATTGAACGCTGAAAGGTCGATATATGCAATACTTAGAAAAATGGAAATGAATGATACGGTACGAATGTCGTTAATTCTCAAAAAGTGGGGTTGAGTTGATGATTGCACTTGAAGCGTTGAAAAGTAGGCTTGTAAATAATCGAATCGAAATTCAAAACGAAGAGGGATATGTGGACACGTTACACTTTTCATTCAGTGAGCCCGCGACGGAAGTTGAAATCAAGCGATTGAAGCAAATGATGCCAAATGACGTTATCCAATTTTTAAAGAGTCATAATGGTGTTGAACTATTTGTCCATCCGACATATGGTGGAGGGATTCGACTCTTTAGTGTGGATGAAATCATCGAATATCGTGAAATATGGGAGTGCCCTGAACAATTCATCCCCGTCGGTGTCGGGAGAGATGGGGAATGGATTGTTTGCGAGGTCTTAAGCGAAAATGAGAACTACATTTGGATTGGGGAATTTTTGACGTACGCAAATGACACCGAAAAACTTCCGGTGGATTATAGACGCTGGCTCGACTATTTGATTGTCGCCCAAGGTGCTCATTTTTGGGATTGGTTCAGAGGTTAAAAGATGATGACTGAATATTTGATTTGAATGATGACTTTGAAATGCGCACTCTTTATTGAGTGTGCTTTTTTACAGTTATTTTGTGTCTGAAATGTGAAAAGTGGGAATGAGGAAGCTAAAGGAGGCGAAAGCAGATGAGTGATGGTCTCGTGTTATTACTCGGATTACTTTTATGTGGTTGGATGCTGTTTGCCGTCGTATTTGATGATAGAATAAAAAGAAGAATTTGATGGCCCGTCTCGTGAAGAGACGGGTTTTTAATTGAGGAGTGAGATGTATGAAAAAAACACCTGTCGTCGTCATCGTCGGGCCGACCGCTGTTGGCAAAACGAAGACGGGCATCGAACTAGCTAAAGCGTTCGACGGCGAGATCGTCTCGGGTGATTCGGTTCAAGTATACCGGGGCATGGACATCGGTTCAGCAAAAGTAACGAAAGAAGAGGCCGAAGGGATCCCGCATCATTTGATTGATATTTGTGACCCGGATGATGCTATGAGTGTCGCGATGTTCCAACAATTGGCGCGTGCCGCCATCGATGATATTTATGCCCGTGGCAAGTTACCGATTATCGTCGGTGGGACGGGGCTATACATTCGCTCGATCTTATATGATTATGAATTTGTGGAGCAACCTGTCGATGAAGCACTGCGGGCTGAACTCGAACGGTTTGCAGAAGTCGAAGGGCGTGAAGCGCTACATCAACGATTGGTCCAACTTGACCCAGAGCGTGCGGCTACGATTCACCCGAATAACGTGCGTCGTGTCGTACGGGCGCTCGAGGTGGCGATGCAAGGTGATACACAGACAACAGACAGTGCGCCATCCGAACATTATGATTATCGATTGTTCGTCCTCCACGCAGATCGTGAGATATTATACGACCGAATCAATCAACGCGTCGATGCGATGATGGAAGCAGGACTTGTCGAAGAAGTCGAACGACTTTTGGCACAAGGATATCGTGATACGCAGGCGATGCGGGCCATCGGATATAAGGAAATGATTCCCTTCATCGATGGAAAGATGTCGAAAGAGAAAGCGACCGACTTGCTTAAACAGCACACAAGACAGTTCGCGAAACGGCAATTAACTTGGTTCCGTCATCAATTTGATGGAATTTGGGTGGATATGGGTCGAAAATCATTTGAACTATCATATAAAAATATTTATGATGATGTAGAGGGGTTTTTTCGAAAATTCCGATTATTTTAAAGAGATAAAGACTAGGGGGAATCCAGCATGAAAGCGAGCTACAACATTCAAGACCATTTTTTGAATCAACTTCGAAAAGAAATGGTACCAACGACCGTATTTTTAGTAAGCGGGTTTCAAATTCGAGGTGTCATCAAGTCATTTGATAACTTTACTGTCATCGTGGAGTCGGAAGGTCGTCAACAATTGATCTATAAGCATGCGATTTCGACATTCTCTCCGGCACGTAATGTAACACTATATGAGCCGGATGCAGTTGAAGTAACAGAAGGATGAGCATAAGAAAAGGAGCGGCCCGGGGACCGCTCCTTTTCTTATGCCGTTTTTGTCGTTCCGGGTTGTTTGATTGCTTCAAGAACACGCTGGATAGCGCATCCACCGAGGAGCGAATCCATTTGACCACAAATCTGAGTCGGCGTTGAACGATGTAACAATGCGTATGTTCGCTTCCAAGCACGCTCTGCTGATTGGATTCGGACGAGAAGATCGGCGTGGCTCAGTTCTTTTAGTTTATCAATATTGAGTCGGTTAGTTCGAGCGAAAGCAGACAGGATAACCGCCTTCGCTAACGGCGTCTGAAGAGGATAACCAGAAAGCTCAAGCGCCGCCATAGCCCCTTTCATCTCATGCTCGACGATTTTGTCGAGTGATGCATCTTTGGCATATGGATTACCGGAAAGATGCGTGAGTGACTGTTCTAAGTCCTGCATCCCTACCGGACAAGTTGACCCTTGCAGAATATGTTCAATGGATTGTTGCTCTTGTGCATAACGTGTCGCTTCCCCCGAGGCGATGAAACGTTCATACGTATCGATTAATGAAATCATTATCGTTTCCCCCTTTATCGAACTACCTTTATCGTATCAATAATCGTAAGCGCTTTCAATATAATGATGGCAAAATCGACACCCTACTAGAAAGTATGTTCGCCTAATAGACGGAAACACGATACAATGTCATAAGATGCGAGGAGGGAATAATTATGAACTATTATCAACAAATTGATCCGGTCATCGGTTCATCGATGAACCATGATCGATTTCAAATACCACTAATAGACAAATCAAAGGACCGTTTAGACCAGTTAGCCGATGGGGCCCCTGTCCAAACAAAAGCGCTCGTCAGTACAGTCGAGGTTAGAGAAGGGAAGAATGGTGCGAAATGGCTTCAACTAAGTGTCACGACGGCGAACGGGATGATGCGTGCCAAACATTGGCTCCGTGGAAATGAAAGTGAACTGCTTCCAATCTACGAGTCGGGTGTCATCGAATTATCCGGGAAAATCGATGTCTATCCAAAACCGGATGGCGCCAAATCGATTACGATTGACCGCGTCCATCCTATCTCAAAAGATGAGGCAATCTCGTTATTACCAGGCTTGCCAGGGGATGAGACGATGGAGCAGTTTGCGGATGAATTGTTCAGTTTGATTGATACGTTGTCACCGACCTATCAACAGATCGCCTACGGCCTCCTTGATTTCGTTTGGGATGATTTCGTACTATCGCCAGCGGCACTCTACCACCATCATAACTATGCGGGAGGTCTATTGAAGCATACCGTGTGTATGCTTCGTCTCGGCTATCGGATTCAAGAGCAAGATGACTATTTGGCGATGGTGTTTCGTGTAATCAAAGAAGCGGAGCAGTTGCACAAAGTCGACCTTTGGAATACGATGAACGGTGTTAAAATCGAACAGGCATATAAAGGAACGTTTGAATCGCTGTATGCCGCCTGTGAAGCGATGGCCGAGCGGAAAGAACCGTTGAATTGGGATGAACTCGCACTTGGAATCCTCTTCCACGACATCGGAAAAATATATGAATACAGTCATCTGTTATCTAGTCCGAATCGTTTTGAGAAGTTATCTCCTGTTGAGGGCACAAGTGAAACGACCGGCATCTCCATCAACCCGATGGGCACACTAATTGGGCATATGCCATACGGTGGGCTATTGTTTGAAGAAACGTTACGCCAGACGTCGACGCGACTGCCATTGGATGTCCACCATCGAATCTGGCACATGATTTTATCACATCATGGGAAACGTGAGTGGGGATCGAGTGTCCTCCCGATGACAACGGAGGCTTGGATGCTTCACTTGATTGATTTATTGGATGCGCGTTATGAGAAATGGGCTCGCGCGCACGAAGATTTGTAAGAAAAGGGTGGTATCATGATTCCCGTACAATTAGTGACCGGGTTTTTAGGAGCAGGCAAGACAACGTATATGAACCGCTTACTCGCGGCGACGGATGAAAAAATTTGCTTGATCGTCAACGAGCTCGGCGCGATAAATATCGATGAACAATTGATCGTCAAGATGGACCAAGAGCAAATCGAACTCTCAAACGGATGTATTTGCTGTTCTATCCAAAATGATTTGAGTAAGACGTTCTATCAATTGGCTGCAAAGCAAGAAACATTCGACCGGGTCATCATCGAGACGACCGGTGTCGCGGATCCCGCACCAATCATTCAGACGATTTACTATGATGAATATTTGCGACAACACTTCAAAATGAATGCCATCTTGACGGTTGTGGATGCCAGTCAAATGGATCGTGAACTGTTCAAAGAAGGGATTCATCAAATCGCTTATGCCGATCTCATCTTGTTAAATAAAACCGATTTAGTGTCGACGGATGAACTCAATCAAGCACACCGCCGAATCGAGCAACTCAATCCGACGGTGAGGATTGTAGAGACGATTCAAACAAAAGGCGATTACGAATTACTTGAGAATACGTTCCAACTGTCACGTGTCGATGAACAGAAGTTGAGTCAACTGACAGAGACGAGTGAATCGGTCTCTTCCCTTCGTGCGATCACGTTGAGTGCCGAGCGTCCGTTGTCTCGAGAGCGCGTGACCCGTTACGTTCGTGAAGTATTGATGCACTATGAGGATGCGATGTATCGGATGAAGGCGATTGTCCGCTTACAGGATGAGGAGCGCAAGTTTGTCATTCAAGCGACGAATCAGTTGATGGGCGCAACATTTGCAAATGAGATGCATGAAGGGGATCGTTCCGTATTTGTTTGGATTGGGAAGGAACTAGACCAAGATGCACTGGCACGGGGATTAAAAGCATGTGAGGTGGAGCAAGATGAAGCTTATTCTAGTTGACGGATTTAATTTATTGTCACGTTATTATTTTGCAACGGAGCGAAGACGAGCACAAGATCCGGAAGTGACGGTAAAAGGATTGCTTCGGAAGGTGGATTCTTGGACGACAGACTTTTCCCATATCGCTTTCTTTTGGGACGGGACACGAGAGTCCACACACCGCTACGCGCTGTATCCTGAATATAAAGCAACGCGTAACGGACTTCCGGAGCCGCTCTTTGAAGACTATTTGAAATTAAGGTCTGCTTTGGATGAACGAGGCATCTTACAATCCGAGTTGACGGGATATGAGGCCGATGATTTGATGGGCGCCGTCGCGACAGCGTTCCCGGGCGAATCGTACCTCTATTCTTCAGACCGCGATTTACTTCAGTTGTTGTCTCCGAACGTGTTTCAAATCATGCCGAAAAAAGGTGAGGAGCAGCTCGTCAATGAAGCTTCTTTTGAAATGATGTACGGGGTGAAACCATATCAGTTTGTCGACGTGAAGGCTTTGCAGGGAGACTCTTCGGATAACATCCCGGGGGTGCGTGGCATTGGTCCGAAGACGGCGACGATTTTGATTCAGCATTACGATACGATTGAGACGCTTTATGTGCATGTTCAAAATGAAACACTTGAAGCGCCCCATCAAAAGTATGCCAAAAAACTAGACGGCCATGAAGAAATCGCCCTCTTATCGAAACGACTGTCTCAGATTGATATCCATGCTCCTGTCAATACAGATTGGGAGGCGTACCGGTTTGGTTCACATTTATTTTGACGCGGCCACCAATCAGACGACTGGAGATAATGGAATCGGTGTGTGGATCAAGTCGTCCGACGGTACGGTATCGACGTTTAAACGTCGCATGCAAGGATTGACAAGCGTTCATGCGGAATTGGTTGCATGTGCTTATGCACTGGAACAAGCTCATGCATTAAAAGATGAAACCTCATTCATGCTGTATTCCGACGCCGAAGTGATTGTTCGCGCATTAGAGCAACGTTTCATGAAAGATGCATCGGCGAAGCCTTTATTTCTGAAAGCACTGATTGCCTACGATGAATTGCCGACCGTGTTCTTAAAATGGGTCCCACGAGCGGAGAATCGAGCGGATGTGATTGCACGTGACGCATTGAATGGAATGAATTAAGCGACCGAGATCATTCTTGGTCGCTTTTTTGACGGAGTCATTTCTTTTTAGATGGTTTTTCGCTAAAATGAAAGCGTAGTCAACTATAGAGGGGGAATTATACATGGATTATCGGATCGAACGGGACACAATGGGGGAAATTAAAGTTCCAGCTACGGCGAAATGGGGAGCACAAACGCAACGTAGTCTTGAAAACTTTAAAATTGGTGCAGAGAAGATGCCACTTGAAATCGTATCCGCATTTGCCATTTTGAAAAAAGGTGCCGCTTTAGCAAACGCTGAACTCGGTGTACTCGAGGAAGAGAAAGCAGCGATCATCGCAGAGGTGGCTGATGAGATTTTAGCAGGGCAACATGACGCAGAATTCCCGCTTGTCGTCTGGCAGACAGGGTCGGGCACGCAGTCAAACATGAACGTCAACGAAGTCATTGCGCATCTTGCGAATGAAAAGTTACAGGCTCGTGGAGCATCTATCACGATTCATCCGAATGATGACGTCAACAAATCGCAAAGCTCGAATGATACGTATCCAACTGCGATGCACATCGCCGCCATCCTTTCCGTACAAGATGATGTCCTTCCAGCAATCGACTCGCTTTATCAAACTCTTTCACAAAAAGCTGAGGCATTTATGGATATCGTCAAAATTGGTCGGACGCACCTTCAAGACGCGACGCCGGTCACACTCGGTCAAGAAATCAGTGGGTGGGTCCGGATGCTTGAATTGTCAAAACAGATGATCGAGCGCACGATTGAGCCACTCACGGAGCTTGCACTTGGAGGAACGGCCGTCGGAACTGGGATCAATGCACACCCTGAGTTCGGTGAAGTTGTAGCTAAGAAAATTTCAGAAGAGACGGGTAAACCGTTTGTGACAGCCGTCAACAAGTTCCACGCTCTCACGAGTCACGATCAACTCGTTTTCACACATGGTGCATTAAAAGCCTTAGCGATGGACGCGATGAAGATTGCGAACGACGTGCGTTGGTTGGCTTCTGGACCACGTGCAGGAATCGGAGAAATCACTATTCCGGAGAATGAACCAGGAAGTTCAATCATGCCAGGTAAAGTCAACCCGACTCAAAGTGAGGCGCTCACGATGGTTGCCGCACAAGTACTCGGAAATGATGCGACAATCGGTTTCGGGGCGAGTCAAGGGAACTTTGAATTGAACGTCTTCAAACCAGTCATTATGTATAATTTCCTACAGACTTGTCGTCTATTGACGGACAGCTTACATTCTTTCAATGATCACTGCGCT
This sequence comes from Exiguobacterium sp. s43, assembly GCF_018617255.1. GTDB lineage: Bacteria > Bacillota > Bacilli > Exiguobacteriales > Exiguobacteriaceae > Exiguobacterium > Exiguobacterium profundum. The sequence goes on along the minus strand of NZ_JACSJT010000001.1, from coordinate 1,402,627 downwards.
GTCGGAATCGAGCCGAATCATGAAGTGATCTCACATAATGTGGAGCAGTCACTCATGCTCGTTACAGCACTCAACCCGCATATCGGATACGAAAATGCAGCAAAAATTGCGAAATTGGCACATAAAAATGGTACTTCTTTAAAAGAAGCAGCCTTGGAAACCGGTTTATTGACTGAAGAACAATTTGATCAATGGATTCGTCCGGAAGAGATGACGTCACCGAACTTAAAAGTGAAAAAATAACACAAGGCGGTCGCAAGACCGCTTTTAGTATGTCTTTTTTAGGGCATAAGTCCTAGTAATATGTAAAACAATAGAAAATAAATAAGGAAATAGTTGTATTTCATCCTGAGAAGTCGCATAATCGAAACATAAGAGAATTCGGGGAGTACGAACATAGGGGGGACGGGAATGGAGCAAGGTCAACTCACTGAGCGTATACATATTATTTTGAAAAAGATAGCGGAGTCGAGACAAATTCCAAAAAGCGATATCGAGTTTCTACTCGATTGGATGAAGAAGGAAGTTCGGCAACGACGATTGATGCATTTGTTAGAAATCTTTAGTCGTGTCGAGTCTGACGCGAAGGAGTTGCCAAGCGTCCTCACACATGCGGAAGCTTTGACCTTGATCTCTCCTGTGAAACGCTATATCCATACCGTCTTAGGGATTGAACAGGAGGATGAGGATCTCGTCCTCATCTTATCCGCAAGCTTTTCTACATTTAGTCGTTACAAGTCGCGCGTCGAGAAGCTCGGAGCACGTCCGGTATTTTTGCAGACACTAGAAGAGGCCGTCGAATACGATTATGAGGATGTGCCGAAAGCCATCATCATGGACGTTGAATTATGGCCACAATTTAAAGAGCGAGATATCCAATCTTTCGTTAGCAAGATGAGAAAGCTCTATGTTCCACTTATTGTCATCGGAACGAATGAACATTATCGTCTTGCGGCCTATTCATACGGATTCGACGATTATTGGGAATCGTGGGTGCCGATGGAGGAACGATTGGTGCGTCTCGGACTACATATCGAAAAATCACGTCTCGTATCAAAAGCGTTACTCGTGGATGAATTAACGGGTGCTTTCAACCGTAAGTATTTAAAGGCGACCTTTTCTCGGTTCATCTCGAGATTGGAGCGGTCTGGTGAGAGTTTTGCTGTCGCACTTCTCGATATCGATCACTTCAAACAATTGAATGATACGTTCGGTCACTCGTATGGCGATGACGTTCTTCATCGCGTTTCTGAAGAAATCCGTCATGCCATTCGTTCTAGTGATGAGCTCATCCGATACGGAGGAGAAGAATTCTTAATCCTCTTGAATGTCTCAGACCGTGCGATCGTCGAATCGGTACTCGAGCGAGTCCGAACACGTATCGAAGAAATGGAATTTCCATACGACCATCAGGTGACGGTGTCGATTGGATACACCCGAGTCTGCCAGACAGGCTATACACTCGGTGAATGGTGTGCCTACGCAGATGAGGCGCTGTATAAGGCGAAACGAGATGGTCGAAATCGTGTCGTCCGATACACTTCTGCTGTTCGTGAGGAGAAGCGAATCGCCTATGTGACGATGTCTGCCAATACCTATACATCGCTTGCTGATCGACTCCCCAAAGAGCATCGCCGATATGAAGTCGTATACCGTCCTTACGAGGCGTATTCTTGTAATGACAATATCGAGATGTTCGTCTTGGATGATGCGCGTGCGCAAGAAGCGAAAGGGACGTTGTCTGCTGTGAAAGAGCAACGAGGCAAATATAGTCACATTCTTGCTGTATCGAAACGAACGGCGTCTGAACTCGGAGCAATCTATGACGATTATGCGGATGGAGAACAGGACGAAGTCATCACGAGAAAAATTGAACAGTGGCTGGAAAAATTGCCAGACTAAAAAAACAGACATCATGATGCGATGTCTGTTTTGTCGTATTGTTTGAATGAAAAGGCATATGCATGTGTTTCGTCTTGCGGGTGGTCGATTGTACTCGTAATTGACCATTCCCCAATCCGTTCGGGATAATACGTATCGGCCTCGAACGATGCAGCGACTTCCGTTGCATAGATCCGGCTCGTCATTAGCATCGTCTGCTCATATAACGTGGCGCCACCGATGACAAACCATTCTTCATCTTGACTCATTTCGACGAGACGGTCTAAATCATGCCAGACTTCGACTTGATCTGCTGAAAAGGAAACATCTGATGTGACGACGATATTGCGTCGGTTCGGTAACGCTTTACCGATGGACTCAAACGTCTTTCTTCCCATCACGACCGTTCCGCCAGACGTGATGGTCTTGAAATGTTTCAAGTCATCTGGCAAACGCCATAATAAGTCATTATCTTTTCCGATTTCACGACCTAATCCATATGCGACGACGTGTGAAATCATACGCTCACTTCTCCTTTGATGTGCGGATGCGGATCATATCCTAGAATTTCGAAGTCTTCAAAACGGAATGATTCGATTGAAGGGACGTCTCGGACAATGTTGAGTTTTGGTAGCGGACGTGGGTCACGCGACAACTGAAGTTCCACTTGTTCGAGATGGTTGTGGTAGATGTGTGCATCACCAAGGGTATGGACAAAGTCGCCGACTTCGAGTCCGGTCACGTGTGCGACCATATGCGTGAGTAGTGCGTATGAGGCGATATTGAACGGTACCCCTAAAAACGTATCAGCGCTCCGTTGATACAATTGACACGAAAGCTTTCCGTCAGCGACATAGAATTGGAACAATAGGTGACACGGCGGCAGGGCCATCTCCTCTAGCTGTCCTGGGTTCCATGCCGAGACGATCAACCTTCTTGAATCTGGGTTCGTCTTGATTTGGTCAATCACTTGAGCCAACTGATCGACAGAAGAACCGTCCGGGCGTGGGAAAGAACGCCACTGTGAACCGTATACTGGACCAAGATTGCCTTCTTCGTCTGCCCATTCGTTCCAAATGCGGACCCCGTTATCTTGAAGGTATCGGACGTTCGTCTCTCCTGAGATGAACCATAATAGTTCGTGAATGATGGAACGAATATGTAATTTCTTCGTCGTGATAAGGGGGAACCCTTCTTGCAGATTGAAACGCATTTGGTAACCAAATACACTCGTTGTCCCGGTCCCGGTCCGGTCTTCTTTTACGACACCATGGTCGAGGATGTGTCGACATAAGTCATGATATTGTTTCATACGTGATGTTCCTCCTTCTCAATCTCCTACCACTAAAGGTATCAATTGTGGGAAGGAAACACAAGATATAGTGTCGTGAATCAGGATGAATCCATATACTGAAAAAACAATCATGATTCTTCGTTTTCGTGACAAGCGGTTTCGGGTATAATGGGGAATGAACAAAAGGAGGGGTTTGATGAAATTACAAGGGAAGAAAGTCCTTCAACTTGTCAGTAATGACTTCGAGGATTTAGAGCTTTGGTACCCGGTACATCGCCTTCGTGAAGAAGGGGCGCACGTGATCCTCGCTGGGGAAAAGGCCGACCACGCATATATCGGTAAATATGGTGTGCCAGCAAAATCTGACGTGGCGTTTGATGATGTGGACATCACATCGTTCGATGCGATTCTCGTGCCAGGCGGATGGTCACCTGACTTATTGCGCCGTTTCGATTCGGTGAAAGGATTCGTCCGTTATATGGATGAACAAAAACGACCAATCGGTCAAATCTGTCACGCCGGTTGGGTGTTGATTTCTGCGAACATTCTAGACGGGGTGAACGTGACGAGCACGCCGGGAATCAAAGATGACATGGAAAATGCGGGAGCGATTTGGCATGATGAGCCGGTCGTCGTCGATGGACATATCGTCTCAAGTCGTCGTCCGCCAGACTTGCCAGATTATATGCGTGCGTTCATCGACGTGTTCGCAAAACAGTAACTGAACCATAAAGGAGCTATTCAACGTTGAACTTAAAATCGAATCCATTACTTCGTAAATCAATGCAGTCCACAGCTTTCAGTGCCGAACCGATGACGAAAGCAGGTACATGGTCTAAGGTGTTCACCTTGCTTTTACTCGTGACAGCGGCAGCCGGTACGACATGGCTTGTCGTCCCGACAATCGGAGAAGGGCTCTTGTTCCCGCTCATGATCGGGTCACTCATCCTCGGCTTTATCTTTGCTTTGCTCATCACGTTTAAACCAAATACGGCTCCGGTCGTCGCACCCCTTTACGGGATTATCGAAGGTGTCTTCGTCGGCTCGATTTCGTATTTCTTTGAAGCGATGGTCCCTGGTATTGTGGGACGTGCCGTATTAACGACGTTTGTCGTCGCCTTTGCGATGTGGTTTGTCTATACGACAGGGCTTGTCAAAGTGACACAGAAGTTTAAAGCCGGTGTCATGGCAGCCATGTTCACAGTCATGTTGTTATATCTCGTGCAACTCGTGATGAGTTTGTTCGGTTCAGGCTTGGCATTCATGACCGGTTCAAGCCCACTTGCGATCGGTGTTCAATTCGTGATTGTCATCGTCGCTTCACTCGCTCTCGTCTTAGATTTCGACTTTATCGCAAGTCAAGTCGAAGCTCGGGCTCCGAAACAGTTGGAATGGGTCGCGGCATTCGGATTAATCGTCACGCTCGTGTGGCTCTACATCGAGTTGTTAGATTTACTTTATCGTCTAGCGATGAGAGAATAAGAATCAATCATCGATCCGTTGGGTCGATGATTTTTTTACGAAAGGGTGTGTCCATCTGTCTGCGCAAGACAGATTTATGATGAAGAAAATAGTGATTATCGGGTCAGGGATCGTCGGTGTTTCGGCTGCCTATCATTTAGCTGGTAAAGCGGATGTAACGGTCATTGACCGGAAAGAAGAAGGAAGAGCAACGGATGCGGCGGCTGGAATCGTATGTCCGTGGATTGCGCAGCGACGCAACAAAGCTTGGTATGCACTGGCGAAAGGCGGAGCAAGCTATTATCCTAAGGTCGTCAAAGAGCTGGAGGCTGAAGGGGAGACGGACACCGGATACAAACGTGTCGGGACGCTTGCGCTCCATGAAGAAACAAAGCTCGACCAGATGATGGAGCGAACGTTGCTTCGTCGAGAAGAAGCGCCAGAAATCGGTGAACTCGAACGACTGACTGCTGAAGAGGCACAACATCGTTTCCCACCGTTATCCGATGAATACGATGCACTCTTCGTGACAGGAGGGGCTAGAGTCGACGGCGGACGCTTTCGCGCTGCACTTGAGAGAGTCGCTATCAAGCGTGGCGTCACATTTGTCAACGGTTCAGCACGGTTGACGAGCGGAGATGAGATTGGTGTGGAGTGTGACGGAGTGAGATATGAAGCGGATGAAATCATCCTTGCGACGGGTGCTTGGTTACCGGAACTGTTACAGCCTCTTGGATATACGGTACGAGTCGAAGGGGAAAAGGCCCAGCTCGTCCACGTCCAGTTGAAGGATACAGATGCATCTGACTGGCCGGTCGTCATGCCGCCACGACGCCGCTATTTACTCGGATTTGACGACGGGAAAGTGGTCATCGGTTCGACACATGAGAAAGGAAAAGCGTTCGACGTTCGTCCGACTGCAATCGGAGTACACGAAGTACTGACGAAAGGTTTGGAGTCGGCACCTGGACTTTCCGAGGCAGAACTCGTGGGGACGAAAGTCGGCTTCCGTCCGGTCACACCGAATTCAATTCCCGTACTCGGAAGGGTGCCTGGGGCAGAAAAACTGTTGGTCGCCAACGGTCTGGGATCATCCGGTTTGACGGTCGGCCCGTTCATCGGAAAAGTGTTGAGTGACCTCGTTCTGACAGGAGACGCGGAAGTGGATCTATCGCTCTATCCAATTGAAGACTTTATCTATCACACATAAAAAAGGTGACTGTCTGCTTGCTTGAGACAGTCACCTTTTAGCGTTTCATGACTCCATTCAAAAAGAAATGAAAGTAGACTTCCATCGTTTCCTTCATATTCTCGATTGAAAACTGAGGATCGGACAGGATAGCCTGTTGCATGAATTGTACATAGCGTAAATAAGAAGAAGTGGATAACGTCGAATCAATTGACCCTTGGGCCTTCCCGTATTCAATCAACCGGGCGAAAGCAGTATATCCTCGAGTCGCAAGCTGTTCCCAGTTCGGGTCTTGTTGAATCATTGCTGTGATGGTCTCGTCAAAGAGAACCGCCGACTGGATTTTTCGTGTTAGGATCTCGACGAGTAACGCATCGAATGGAGCGTTCGATTCAATCGCATGTTCAATCCAACTCATCTGCTCTTCTGTCATCTGCTTTAGGACTTGCACGATAACCTGGTCTTTTGACCCAAAGTAATTATAGATAGATACGGGGGAGACGTGCGCTCGACTCGCTAACTCACTGATTGTGAATCGGGATTGTTTTTCTGCCATCAAGTCATAGGCGGCACGTAAGATCGCTTGTTGTTTTTCTTCGGTGCGTTTCGCAAATCCATCCATTGATTTAAGCGCTCCTCTCTCTAGTTTTGTAATCAATATACCATTTCCATTTCAAAAAAGAACGTGATATACTAGTTTTGTAATCATATCGTTCAGATATTACAAAAAAGGAGGGTTCGAGATGATTCGGATTCAGCGATTGACGAAACGATTTGATGCCACACATGGTATTTTTGACGTTTCACTACATGTATCACCAGGTACAATCTTCGGATTCATCGGACCGAACGGCGCTGGGAAATCCACAACGATTCGACATTTGATGGGTCTTTTGAAGCCGAGTGAAGGCAAGGCGACCATCAACGGATTCGACTGTTGGCAGGAGACGGAGCAAGTGAAACGGAGTGTCGGCTATTTGCCAGGAGAAATCAATTATCCCCAGAACATGACGGGAGAAGAAATCATTCGATTGACGCGCCATTTGCACAAAACGAATTCGGATCGTGAACGGCAATTACGTGAACGGTTTTCATTCGATGAGGCGACGAAAGTACGGAAGATGTCAAAGGGGATGAAGCAAAAACTCGCCATCATCACCTGTTTCATGAAAGATGTGCCCGTCTATATATTGGATGAACCGACGAGCGGATTAGACCCGCTCATGCAAGATCGTCTAATCGATTGGTTAATTGAAGAAAAGCAATCTGGGAAAGCGATTCTCATGAGTTCTCACCATTTCCCTGAGATGGAACGGACGTGCGACCGTGCCGCGTTGATTAAAGATGGACGCATCATCATCGAAGAGGACATGGAACAATTACGACAACATAGCGTGAAACGGTACCGAGTCGAATTTTCAACGGAAGCGGAAGCCGTTCGATTCGCGGCCGATTCTGGTGAACGGGACGGCATGCATGTTGAGGTCACCATCTCGACACCGATAGAGCTGAACCACCTCATCCGAACATTGGCGGAGTTTCAGGTTCAATCACTGACAAGTGGCACAGACGAGCTCGAACATCTATTCATGCAGTATTACGGGGAGGCGACATGACATGTTAATTCGCTCCATGTTGAAACAGAATCGCAGTTGGATTCTAGGATATTCAGTCGGGACTAGCATATATCTCTTTTTCTTAGCCGCAATCTTCCCATCTATTCAAGAAACAGGATTGATTGAGGCAAAATTAGAGTCGTTGCCACCTGAGCTTCTCGATGTCTTCCAAATCGATGCGTCGATGGCGATGGACAACGTCCTCAATCTATTGTCGAGTAACTATTATGGCTTGATTTTCTACGTCCTCGCAGTTTTATTCGCATTGACTTTCGCCTCGAAACTGTTGGCCAAACCGGTCGATTCTGGAGAAATCATGCTGTATATGGCGGCCCCGATTTCTCGAGTCACGTATGTGATGTCAAGCTTTGTTGTGTTGATTGTGGCAGTCGGGCTATTTGTCGGTCTAAATGGGTTGAGTTTAATGGCAGCGGACCTTCTGTTCGATTTACAAATCGACTATGCGGTATTGTGGATGCTTCAATTGAATGGAGCGCTCATGTTGCTCGTCCTAGGCGTAGCCGCTTATGTGATTGCGAGTCTGTTCGATGATAGTAGTAAATCCTATATGGTGACGGGTGGAATCTTCACGTTCTTTCTCATGGTGAACATCATCCAAGGAGTGAGCGATCAATTCGATTGGATGTCAAACCTCTCATTCTTCTCTCTCTTTGACGCCGGTGCCATCATGCGTGAGGAATATTGGGGAATCCATTTCATCTGGTTACTCGGTCTCCTGACCATCTTTTCAGCACTCTCGTTCATCCGATTCACCCGAAAAGATTTGACGATTTAGTTTTCCGAAATAAATTCTCGGGTATGATACAATCAGCTCGTTAGAATGAAAAGGGGATGAATGAGATGCTTTACGCAACATTACGAAATAAGGTCGAAATTCCGATGATCGGCTTTGGTGTCTGGAAGGTCGATAATGAAACCGAGGCACCAGCTGCTGTCGTTGAAGCCATCAAAACAGGCTATCGTCACATCGATACGGCTGCAATCTATAAAAATGAAGAGGGCGTTGCGAAGGGAATTCATCTCTCAGGTGTAGACCGCTCTGAATTGTTCATCACGTCGAAGATTTGGAATGATGACATTCGTGAAGGCAAAACGAAAGAGGCATTCGAAGACTCGTTAAAACGACTCCAGACAGATTATTTGGACCTTTGTCTGTTGCATTGGCCGGTAGATGGGTTCGTCGATGCGTGGAAAGATCTCATCGATTTATATGAAGCCGGAAAAATCAAAGCAATCGGTGTATCCAACTTTAAAGAACACCACTTAGAAACATTGAAAGAAGCCGGTCTGATGGCGCCACTCATCAATCAAGTTGAACTTCATCCACAACTCCCGCAACCGGATTTGTTGGATTACTGCCAAGATGAAGGGATTCAAATCGAGGCATGGAGTCCACTAATGCAAGGAAAGTTTTTAGACATCCCTGCTTTTTCTGAGATTGCAGAAAAACATGGGAAGACGCCGGCACAGATAGTTCTCCGTTGGCATCTTGAGTCTGGTCATGTCGCGTTACCGAAATCGGTGACACCACATCGAATCCGTGAGAACTTTGATGTATTCGACTTCTCACTCGATGCGGACGATTTGGCGAAAATCGATCAAGTGGCGACAGGGGAACGTCTCGGACCAGATCCAGACGAAATCGACTTTTAATTGAGAAGGGGTTCGCATATGCGAGCCCCTTTATACGTGTAGAGTCACATGGATGCGGGTATTGAATATTATGTTACAAAAGGAGGTGTTTGATCTTCATTTAGAAGATCGTGCTTATGGACTTATCAAAATGGCCGATTGTAAACTGGGTCGCTTTTTTAGCGACCGTCGTCATCAACTATTTCGCGAGCGGCGACAACGCGGCGGTTTCGGACCGCATCGATATCTACTTTAAGCCGGCAGGGTACGCTTTCTCAATTTGGGGTGTCATCTATGTCGCGCTTCTTGTCTGGCTGGTGCTCCAGTCGAAGAAAGGGACGACGGCGAATCGTCAAGCCGAGCGAATGAAAGCCGGATTTTTAGTCTCTTGCGTGTTGAATGGTTTATGGTTATTGGCATTCACGAACGAATGGTTCGTCGTCTCACTTGTCATCATGGTGTTGTTCCTGGCGACGCTGTGCTGGTTGTATTACATCGCTTTTCGAACGTCTACGAGTTGGCTCGATCGGTTCCCGTTCTCCATCTACATCGGCTGGGTATCAGTCGCGACCATCGTCAACACGTTCGTTGTGATGAAGACGGAACAGATCACGTCGCTGTTAGGTCTTGATGAACTTGCCTGGACCTCACTTATGCTGATGGTCGGTGTAGTCCTTGTCCTCCTCTTTATGTGGTGGCATCATGATTTCATCTACCCACTCGTATTCGTCTGGGCGTATATCGGAATCTTTGCTAGAATCGAAGAAGGCACACTCTATGTTGTGATTGTCAGCGCCCTTGCATTGCTAGCGATTGGGTATATCGGTTTGATTTTGTGGAAACGTCCGAAATCGTTTTTGCATCATACGCGTAAAACAGTAGAACAATAATCAAGAAAAGGGTATCTTCAGGATATCCTTTTTTGCGTTCTGAAGAACCTATAAATAAATAATATTTATGGATATTTATTCTTTATTGAACATAACTAAAAACGATAAATCCATTGATAACAGTTATGTATACGCTTTCAATAGCACTCTTTGAGATTCATGTTATGCAAAAATGCATGCAACTCACTTGATTTTTCAGAATATTTAGAACAAAATGTTAATTACGAAACTGTGAGTGAAAGGGGTCGATGATATGAGTCGAGTTGGTTTGTATGACTCAAAATTTGAGAAAGATGCGTGTGGGATTGGACTTTACGTCAATTTACATGGGCTAAAGAAACATGAAATCGTCCAAAAATCGCTCTCCATGTTATGTAATTTAGAGCACCGAGGAGGACAAGGTGTCATCGATGCTGGTGATGGGGCTGGTATCATGACTGAAATTCCACACGAATTGTTTACGCAAACCATGAACCTTCCGTCACTCGGTCGTTACGCTGTCGGAATGGTTTTTTTTCAGCCGTCTGAGAATCAGCTTCACGAAAAGATCACTGTGATGGAACGGATGGCGGATGAACTGGATTGTTCGACGATTGAATGGCGCGAAGTACCTGTCGACCCGATGCAAATCGGTGAACATGCACGGGTCACACAACCGGTGATCTATCAATGGTTCATCTCATGTCCATTCCTAGATGAGGATGCGAATGAACGCGTCTTCTATGAACTTCGTCGAAAAATCGAAAAGGTCGAATCATTACGCCTATATATCGCAAGCCTTTCAACGAGAACGATCGTGTATAAAGGGATGTTGACGCCAAATCAAATCGCAGCATTTTATTTGGACTTGCAATCCCCTCATTACAAGAGTACGTTCGGCATCGTTCATTCTCGTTTCTCGACGAATACGTTCCCTTCTTGGGAACGAGCACATCCGAACCGAATGATAGTCCATAACGGGGAAATCAACACGCTTCGCGGAAATATCGATGCGATGCGAGCGCGGGAAGGGGTCACGTCAACAGACTTATTTGAAGACGTTCAACACTTGTTCCCTGTGCTTCAAGAGGATGGAAGCGACTCGTCCATGCTCGATAACGCTTTTGAATTCTTCACACGAACGGGTCGCTCGATTGCCCACACGGCGATGATGTTGATTCCTGAACCATTTGTCGAAGGACAGATGGAACCGTTCAAGCGCGACTTTTATCAGTATCATTCATCCATCATGGAGCCGTGGGATGGACCGACTGGAGTCGTCTTCACGGATGGAAGGCAGATCGGAGCAATTTTAGATCGTAACGGCTTGCGTCCGATGCGTTATGTCGAAACATTGGACGGGGAATTGATTCTCTCATCTGAAACAGGAGTCATTCCGGTTGACGCAGAGAACGTTAAATCAAAACAGCGTTTAAGACCAGGACAGTTGTTATTGATCGACTTGATTGAAAATCGTTTGATACCAGATCATGAGATCAAAGAGACGATTGCGAAGTCAGAGCCTTATCACAAATGGCTTAGGCAGATGATGATTCTTGAGGATCGAGGGGTCGATGAAGAAGAACTACTTGAACTCGAGCGTGTGCAACGTGCGTTTGGATATACGAAAGAAGACATTGAACAGTATATGGTTCCGTTAATCAAAGATGAGAAAGATCCAATCGGCTCGATGGGACATGACCAACCAATCGCGGTGCTCTCGACACGACCCCGTTCCTTGTTCCATTATTTCAAACAACACTTCGCACAAGTGACCAACCCACCGATTGACGCGTTGCGGGAGAAAATTGTAACGGCTACATTTACTTGGATTGGTCCGCAAGGAGATCCGGTCCATACCGGACGAGGTCATGCAAAACGTGTGTGGTTAGATCATCCGATGATTGATGGGGCGGCTCTCAAGCAACTTGACGAGAGGCTCAAGGTCGAACGAGTCGCTACGACGTTCATGGATGATTTAGAGACATCTCTTGAGTCACTTTTGCGACAAGTCAGTGAGATGGTTCGAAATGGAGCAAATGTGATCGTTCTATCTGACCGGCTCATCGATCTCGAACAGATTGCGATGCCGTCTCTCCTCGTACTGAGTGCAGTTCATCAACACTTGATTCGAGAGAACTTGCGATCGGGCTGTAGTCTTGTTTGTGAGAGCGGTGAGGTACGAGAAGTGCATCAAGCAGCGACCTTGATTGGGTATGGGGCAGATGCGGTGTACCCTTACGTGGCCTATGCGACCATTCGAGATTTAATCGAACGTGAACAAATCGCGCATTCATTTGAAGAGGCTATTCGCTCGTATCAAAAAGCAGTCGTCGAAGGCATCGTCAAAATCATGTCGAAAATGGGTATCTCCACCATTCAAAGTTATCGCGGGGCTCAAATTTTTGAAGCAGTGGGACTAGACCGTGATTTGATTGAAACTCATTTCAGGGGAACCACGTCCCAACTGTCTGGAATCGGATTTAAAGAGCTTGAAGACGAGGCGAAAACACTCCATACGTCCGCCTATGCGACGAATCGGCCGCTCGAAGCGGGAAGTGATTTCCAATGGCGTGCAGATGGGGAAGAACATGCATTTAATCCGAAGACGATTCATTTGTTGCAACGTGCCTGTCGTGAGAAGGAACGAAAATATTATGACGCTTATGTGAAGCTACATGATTCATCAGGACAGTTCATTCGACAGTTGTTTGCATTTAAAACGCAACGTCCTGTGCCACTCGAAGAAGTGGAACCAATCACGTCGATCGTTCGCCGTTTTAAGACGGGAGCAATGTCATTCGGGTCCTTGTCGAAAGAGGCGCATGAAACCCTCGCTATCGCCATGAATCAGATTGGTGCGAAAAGTAACTCGGGCGAAGGTGGGGAAGACCGAGCACGCTTCGTCCCGGATGAGTTCGGGAACGAACGCATCAGCCGCATCAAGCAAGTCGCGAGCGGGCGATTCGGGGTGACGGCAGAATATCTGTACCATGCCGATGAGATTCAAATCAAGATGGCGCAAGGTGCAAAACCGGGTGAGGGTGGTCAACTTCCCGGAAATAAAGTGTACCCATGGGTCGCCGAAGTACGCGGATCCGTTCCAGGTGTTGGGCTCATTTCACCGCCTCCACATCACGACATTTATTCGATTGAGGACTTGGCCCAACTCATCTTTGACTTAAAGCATGTGAACCCGAAGGCGAAAATCAGTGTCAAACTTGTCTCGAAGTCAGGCGTCGGGACAATCGCAGCGGGTGTGGCGAAAGCGAACGCGGATACGATTGTCATCAGTGGATATGATGGTGGAACCGGCGCTTCTCCAAAAACATCAATCAAGCACACAGGTCTTCCTTGGGAACTTGGTCTCTTAGAGACGCATCAAACGCTCGCGTTGAACGGGTTGCGGGGGAGAGTAACACTTGAGACAGACGGAAAGCTCATGACGGGACGAGATATCGTCCTAGCTGCCATCTTCGGGGCGGAAGAGTTTGCGTTTGCGACAGCACCGCTCGTCGTCCTTGGATGTATTATGATGCGTGCATGCCATTTGGATACGTGTCCGGTCGGTGTGGCGACACAGGACCCTGTGCTTCGACAGAAATTTATGGGGAAACCAGAACATGTCGTCAACTTGATGACGTTCTTGGCCGAAGAAGTACGGGAAATTTTAGCGTCACTCGGTATGACCTCACTTGATGAAGTGATTGGTCGAACGGATCTTCTTGAAGAGAGTGAATGGAAGACGAGTCATCCGAAAGCAAAACGGTTAGATTTAGCACCGATGCTCTCGATGCCGACACCACTTCCTGAACGTGAAGAACTCGCTCACCCGGCATATCGTTCCTATGATCACCGGAAATTGATTCCGGCAGTCTCTCGGTCAATCAACTCGTTGCAGCCGACATTCTTCGTTGGTCGCATCCGAAACACCGATCGCGCCGTCGGAACACAGTTAGGGTTTGAAGTGACGAAAGTTCACGGTCAGGTCGGTTTAGCGGATGATACCATTTCGCTTCGCCTCAGTGGATCAGCCGGACAAAGCCTAGGAGCATTTTTACCACGAGGGATCACCATTTCCGTCATCGGTGATGCCAATGACTATATTGGGAAAGGCTTGAGCGGTGGAAAATTAGCATTGATCGCTGAAAAACATGCGCCGTTTGATGAAAGTAAACAAATGATTGCCGGTAACGTCTGCTTGTACGGAGCGACGAGCGGACAGGCCTTCTTTAACGGTCATGTCGGCGAGCGTTTTGCCGTTCGAAATTCTGGGGCGACGGCAGTCGTCGAAGGAGTCGGCGATCATGGATGTGAGTATATGACCGGGGGAACAGTTCTCGTCCTCGGTGACGTCGGACGGAACTTCGCAGCCGGCATGTCAGGTGGCATCGCATATATTTATGGGGATCAAGCGTACGATCGACTCGTCAACGAGGAGCTCGTCTCCGTTATAAAAGAATTGAACGATGAAGACGTGGAACAAATTTATGCACTTCTTGAGGCGCATCAGTTTCATACAGACAGTGTCAAAGCACGGACCATTTTAGAGTCGTTCGAACAAGCTCGCTCTCGCTTTGTAAAGGTCGTTCCACGAGATTATGCGAATGTATTGGACGTCATGCGTCGAATCGAGGCGAATCGACCGGAGTTGAGTGAAGCAGACCGAGCGCTTGAATTGTTCCGGGTTGTGACTGAGGGGGGGAACGCATGAAACATAACTTTTTAAACATTCCACGTTCCACATTACCGGAACGTCAGGTGGATGAACGAGTGAAGGATTATGAGGAATATGCGACGCGAATGGATGACGAATCGGTCAAACAGCAGGCTGCACGTTGTATGGACTGTGGCACTCCATTCTGTCATGTCGGGGATATGATTGGACAGGAGACGATCGGGTGCCCGATTCACAACTATATCCCGGAGTGGAACAAGCTTGTGACAAAATCGGACTGGATGGGAGCGTATCACCGATTGATGGAGACGAATAACTTCCCGGAGTTCACGGGGAGAGTTTGTCCCGCACCATGTGAGGGGTCTTGTACACTCGGAATCAGTGAAGATCCGGTTGCCATCAAATCGATTGAACGAACCATCATCGATCGGGCATTTGAAGAAGGATGGGTGAAACCAAGACCTGTCCATCGAAGAACCGGGATGACCATCGCCATCATCGGAAGTGGGCCGGCTGGATTAGCGGCTGCTGACCAACTGAACCAGCTCGGACATTCCGTCACCATCATCGAGAAGGCGGATGAACCGGGAGGGCTACTCATGTACGGAATCCCGAACATGAAACTGGATAAGGACGTCGTGAGGCGCCGTATTCGGTTGCTCGAACAAGAGGGGATTGTCATCCAGACGAACATAGAGGTCGGTACGGATGTGACAGTCGAGGCGCTTCGGAACCAATACGATGCGGTGATCTTCGCTACAGGAGCTCAGAAACAGCGCACGCTCGGGATTGATGGCGATGATGCACGTGGTGTTGAAATGGCGATGGATTATTTGACGGCATCCATGTACGAGCGAAAAGGAACGACCCGATCACCAGAACATGACGCCAAAGACAAAAATGTCATCGTCATCGGGGGTGGAGATACAGGAGCCGACTGTGTGGCGACGGCAATCCGTCAAGGTGCAAAATCAGTCGTTCAATTTGGGAAGCACCCGTCAAAAGGGTTGCTTCGTGCACCAGAGAAACCTTGGCCACTTCAACCGGACACGCTTACGACGGATTATGCGTATGCGGAATCACTCGCGGTCTATGAGAAAGACCCGAGAACGTATTTGATTCGCTCCAACCAAATCGTCACGAAAGAAGGACGTGTCACAGGGGTTGAAACGGAACGGATGACGAAAGTCGTCAACCCGGATGGTCAGGCAACCTTCTTCGTGGAGGAAGATTCGATAGAGACGTATCCGGCGGACCTCGTCCTCGTCGCCATCGGATTTGAGCGACCGGAGCATGAGTTGCGGAAAATCGGCGTCGAGAAGACGAAAGATTTCCAGACGGCAACGGAAAACGTTTTTGTCGCTGGGGATGCCAAGCGAGGGCAAAGCTTGATCGTATGGGCGATTCGGGAAGGACGAGAAGTAGCAGAGTTAGTCGATGCGTATCTCGATACTTGCAAGACCGAATTAAAAACCTCATCATAAAAAGGAGCGACAGCCGTCGCTCCTTATCTTTTGTTTAGGAGGAGTTTTATGTTCACCGAAATCCTCATGTATACGGGAATCTGGTTTATTCTCATCCTCATTTTATTAGGAACCATTTATTCACGACGGAAAAAATGATCAAAGCACCATCGCGGCAATCACACCGAAGATGATGAGTGGAATATTGTAGTGTAAGAACGTTGGCCAAACCGTTTCACGTAGGTGATCGTGTTGACCGTCAGCGTTCAATCCACTCGTAGGTCCGAGTGTCGAGTCACTCGCTGGGCTACCTGCATCCCCAAGCGCTCCTGCAGTCCCGATGATGGCAATCGTTGCCTCGACTGAGAACCCGTATTGTACACAAAGTGGGACAAAAATCGCTGCAATGATTGGAACGGTCGAGAAACTTGAACCGATTCCGAGCGTTATGACAAGGCCGACGAGCAACATGACGAGAGCGGCAATGAGTTTAGAGTCACCCATCAAATCGCTCGCTCCGTTGACGAGCGGTTCGATCGCACCTGTCTCGCGGATGACGGCAGCGAATCCACTTGCGGCGATCATGACAAACCCGATGAATGCCATCATGCGCATGCCGCTTGTGAAGATATCATCTGCCTCAGACCATGGAATCAGGCGGAAGATTGAAAGCAAGATCAAACCAGTCACCGCAGAGGCGATCATCGACTCGGTCTGCAACTGAACAATCAACACGATGAGAACGACTGCGAGTGTCATGATCATCTTCAAACCACTCATTTGACGTACTTCATAATCAGTTGGTCCGAGTGCAATCGTGTCATACGTTCTCGGTTTCCGGTAGTGAATGAACGCCGCTATCAATCCGACGACCATCCCTAATGCCGGGATGCCCATGATCGAGATGATGTTGACGTCTCCGACAGTCAAGCCGTTCGCTTCAACGTTCGCGATGAGAATCTCATTCAAGTAAATCCCACCAAACCCGACAGGTAACAACATATATGGTGTCACAAGACCGAACGTCAAAATGGTCGCTACGAGACGACGGTCTACATTCAACTCATTGAACAGCACGAGTAACGGCGGAATCACAATCGGGATAAAGGCGATGTGTATCGGAAGCACGTTTTGAGAGCTGATGGATAACAATAAGATGAGTGACAACAGGAATGCTTTGACAACCATCACACGTTTTCCTGACACGTCACGACCTGACATTGAAATCAATTTTTCAGCTAAGACGTCCGGAAGCCCAGTTTTAGATAACCCGACAGCGAATGCACCGAGGAGTGCGTAGCTGAGTGCGATGCTCGCTCCACCACCAAGACCGTCACTGAAGGCGGTCAACGTATCGTTGAACCCAAGTCCTCCAACAAGCCCTCCGACAAGCGCCGCTAAGATTAATGATAATACAATGTGCACTCGGCTGATGGCGAGCGCAAATAAGACGATGACTGCAAGTAATACTGCGTTCATATCGATCCAACACCTTTCGCGTTTTCTTTCTCTTGGTATCACTTTAATATGATAAAGACTTTTTGAAATTTAACATATGATGTGACCCTTGTCAAATCGAATATGAAAAAAAGCGATAACTCGTGAAAGTTATCGCTTACGTGTTACATCTCGACGTTATGATACACTTGGCGCACATCTTCCAAGTCTTCGAGCACATCGATTAGTTTTTCAAACTGTTCTTGCGAAGCGTCATCGAGTGACACTTCGTTCTGCGGGAGCATCGTCAATTCCGCAACGGCAAACTCTTCTACACCGGCAGCCTTGAATGCAGTTTGAACGGCGTGGAACGCTTCTGGCTCGGCATAGACGATGACCGTCTCGTCTTCCTCGATAACATCACGCACATCAAGGTCATGTTCCATCATGAGTTCGAGGACGTCATCTGCCGACATTTCATTGACACCGATGACGGCAGTTGCATCGAACATATATGCGACCGAGCCACTGACTCCCATGTTGCCTCCGTTTTTACCGAACGCGGCACGAACTTCTGAAGCCGTACGGTTGACGTTATTCGTCAATGTATCGACGATGACCATCGAACCATTCGGACCAAACCCTTCATATCGAAGCTCATCGAAATTTTCCTCATCGCCACCTTTGGCTTTGTCGATGGCACGATCGATGATCGCCCGGGGCACGTTATACGTCTTCGCACGCTCCACAACGAATTTTAATGACTGGTTCAACTCAGGATCAGGTTCCCCTTGACGGGCGGCCACATAAATCTCGCGACCGAACTTCGCATAGACGCGACTCGTGTTCGCATCTTTTGACGCCTTCTTCTCTTTAATGTTGTTCCATTTACGACCCATTACATGTCATCTCTCTTTCCATTTGTACGTAGATTCATTACAGATTATATAAGAAGTTGTGGGAATTGACGAGAAAAGTTTTACTCGTCACCTTTGTCCATCTTCTCGACAATCTCTGTAAGTGTCTTCAAACTCTCAATGAGTCGGTCAGTTTCGTCCTCATTCAAAAAGGCGAGACGTTCCTCGAATAGTCTACGGAATGAGTCTCTGCGCTCAAGTAAGATCCGTTCACCTTTCTCGGTCAGTTGATTCCAAATCACGCGGCGATCCCGCTCGTCTGGCACCCGCGTGATATACCCCTCGTTCAATAATTTCGTGATGAGCGGGGTAACGTTCGGTGGCGCGATGGAGAGTGTCTCGCTGATTCGTCCATTCGTGACAGCCCCCTCGTCCTCAATCAACATCAATAGATGGAAATGAGAGAAGTTCAGGTTTGGAATTTGAGGAAAATCAGATCGACGTAACAATTTACGACGAATTAAAGGAATCAGTTTGACAAACTGGTCCGCTGCATCTTGTTTCGGCATAATAGATTCACTTCCTAGTTAGGTTCTATTTTCATTATACACGAGTTAGGTGCAGTTGAACCTAAAAACGGGTTGATGTGATGATTGATACATCATAGTTGAGATTGAATCGACACAAAATATGTAAGCGTTTACATTGAAGGTTTGATACATTTTCATGAAAACGTATTCGATTTTACTGAGGACCCATACAAAAATCAAGAACTATCAACAAATGACAAAAAAATATTGTGAAAGAGTTCACATTGTTGTCACCCACAAAAACTGAAAAACATTGTATTCTATGAATGTGAAGGAAAGCACAATCTCTTGAAAACAGTCATCACAATGTGCTTCCATCAAGTCAATATGTTCATAAAAAGCTCTCACTTATGAGGAGGAACCTAACATGGCAGTCAAAGAGAAAGCAAAAGTGGAAACAACGGCAGAACAAATGGTGGACACGCTCGTAGCAAGTGCGCATAAGGCACTCGATACGTTGATGACGTTCGACCAAGAGAAAATCGACCATATCGTACAGGCGATGGCGCTTGCGGGACTCGAGCAACACGTCGCACTCGCGAAATTAGCACATACAGAAACAGGTCGCGGTGTCTTTGAAGACAAGATGATCAAAAACATCTTTGCGACAGAATATATCTATAACTCACTCCGTGGTGAGAAAACGGTAGGCGTCCTCGAAGATGACGTTCAAAACGGAATCACATACATCGCGGAACCAGTCGGTGTCGTCGCTGGGGTCACACCGGTCACAAACCCAACATCGACAACGATGTTCAAAGCGATCATCGCCATCAAGACACGTAACCCGATTATCTTCGCGTTCCATCCATCAGCGCAACAATGTTCAAGCGAAGCGGCTCGTGTCCTCCGTGACGCAGCAGTGGCGGCAGGTGCTCCTGAAAACTTGATTCAATGGGTTGAAGTTCCGTCACTCGATGCGACGAAAGCGCTCATGAACCACCCTGGTGTAGCGATGGTCCTTGCGACGGGTGGGGCAGCGATGGTCAAATCCGCTTACTCGACTGGTAAACCGGCTCTCGGTGTCGGACCTGGTAACGTACCTGCCTACATCGATAAGACTGCAAAAGTAAAACGTGCCATCTCAGACGTCATCCTTTCAAAAACGTTCGACAACGGAATGATCTGTGCGTCTGAACAAGCGATCATCGTCGATCAAGAAGTATATGAAGAAGTGAAAGCAGAGATGACGGCACTCGGATGCTACTTCTGCTCACCAGAAGAAAAAGCAAAACTTGAAACGCTCGTCATTCGGACGGATACATGTGCGGTCAACCCTGAAATCGTCGGGAAGCCGGCAGCATGGATCGCTGAACAGGCAGGTCTCAAAGTACCAGCGGATACGAAGATCTTGATTGCAGAGCTTGAAACAGTTGGCGCAACGGAACTTCTCTCTCACGAAAAATTAAGCCCGGTTCTCGGTGCGTATAAAGTTCAATCACGTGAAGAAGGATTCGCAATCGCTGAAAAAATGCTCGAGATTGGTGGTCTCGGTCACACGGCGGTCATCCACTCAACAGATGACGATGCCATCCTTGAGTTCGGTCTCCGTATGAAAGCTTGCCGCATCATCGTCAACTCACCTTCAGCACACGGTGGAATCGGTGACCTTTATAACGAAATGACACCATC